>PLJS01000312.1:0-24267 GCA_003140315.1 Hyphomicrobiales bacterium | reverse complement strand
ATACTGTGGTCGAGTGATTTTGCTCCTACCGAGGTTGGTTGGTCTCGGTAGAAGCCTTTCCGATTTTTGATACCACCGCGAAAAAATGCTGCGACATTCAGCCCGCTGGGCGTAAAGTAAGAATGTCGGATGTTACGTGCCGGGAAACCGAGGGAATATCTTGACGGCGGAAACCACGGAGCTCGGCAATACTCTTCCCGATCGGTCCTCGCTCGCGCCTCGCGCGCAACGGCCTCGTGGTCGTTCTCGACTTCTGTTCATCGATCCTATGAAGTTCGCTTTGCCACTGGGTCTAGTCCTCGCCTGGACCGCGGCGAGTGTATTGAACTGGATGCCGGCCGTTCTGCTGCCGAGCCCGCTAGCGGTCGGCCGCGCTGTCGCCGAATGGATCAATCCGGCTTGGGGAACTGGGCGCGCGAGCTATTACACCGGAACTTGGATACACGACGCCATCGGTAGCTCGTTCCGTGCGATCGTCGGTTTCGTCATCGGATCGGCACTTGCCATCGTGATTGGTGTGGCGGTCGGATGGTCATCGAAGGCCGAGCGTATCATTGATCCCACCGTGCAGGTGCTGCGGCCCATGCCGCGCACGGCGTTGCTGCCGTTCGCGATCATCTTTTTCGGTCTCGGTAATTTACCGGCGCTCTTTCTCGTGGTGTACGGCGTTTTTCTGCAGGTCTACCTTCAGGTCGTAACCGGCGTGAAGCTCGTTTCGCGCGACTGGAAGCGCGCTGCCGCCATGCTGGGTGCCTCTCCCCGCCAGATTCTCTGGCGCGTGGTCATCCCGGGAGCACTCCCTCACATTTTCGTCGGCCTGCGTCTTGGCATCGCCTATGCATGGACGATGATGATACTCGCCGAAATGTTCGCCGTGCCGAATGGTTTCGGCCACGTGCTATGGCGAGGATATGAGTTCATGCGCATGGACATCGTCATCGGGGGCATGATCATGCTGGGCCTCTTCGGATTCATCAGCGACCGCATCATCGTTATAATCGCGCGAAGGAAACTCGCTTGGGCGCAGGAACTGTCGGGAAGCCAATTATAGAAGGACATCACGTCACCAAGGATTATCGCAGCGCCGATGGACGACTAACCCGCGCGCTCGATGGCGTTGATGTTGCATTCTATGAGGGTCAGATCACGCTCCTGATTGGTCCGTCCGGATGCGGAAAGACCACGCTGCTGAACATCATCGCCGGATTCGAGCAGGCGAGTTCGGGCTGGGTGAGCGAGAACGGCCTTCCCATTACGTCGCCACATCCCCGCCGCGGCGTTATCTTTCAGGACCCGAACCTGTTTCCCTGGCTCACAATCTGGGAAAACCTGATGTTCGGTCCCGAGGTCCGCGGCGAAGACCTTGCGGTTGCTGGCAAGCGCGGCGAAGACCTGCTCGCCATGGTCGGTTTGACGAAATTTCGCTCACACTATCCGCACCAGCTCTCGGGCGGCATGCGTCACCGCATTGCTATCATTCGGACGCTAGCCAACGGCCCAGACATTTTGCTTGCAGACGAGCCCTTCACTGCGCTCGACGAACACACACGTCGCAAGATTCAGCAGGACTTCTACGGCATTGTTGCGCGCACCCAGAAGACTGTGCTCTTCGTCACGCACAATATCGAGGAAGCGATCTACCTCGCCGACCGGATGGTCGTGATGAGCCCATCGCCCGGACGCATCAAGCAAATCGTCGACATCGACTTGCCGCGGCCGCGCGACATCCTCGACCTGCGATTCAACGACTATCGCAGCCTTTTATTCAATCTCATCACGCCGGACGTGGTCGAGTAGGACAGCCGGAGAGTATCCATGACATCCGCAACAGCTTCGTCAGATTTTCCGGCTCAGAAGGTCGACGCCATCACGGCCGAGGTCATTGCCCATCGGCTGCGCGCCGCCAGCGAAGAGATGATGGCAACGCTCGTGAAGACGTCGTATTCGCCCAATATCAAGGAACGCCGCGACTGCTCGACCGGCATTTTCGACGCGCAGGGACGGCTGCTCGCCCTCACTGCGATCGCGCCGCTGCATCTGAGCTCACTCATCGGAACGATCGAGAACGTCATCGCGCGCTTTCCCAAGGATGAGATGCGTCCGGGTGACGCCTTCCTGGTCAATGATCCTTATCACGGGGGTGGCTCGCATCTCCCCGATATCACGATAACGGGTCCAGTCTATCACGAAGGGCGGCTGGTCGCGTTCGTCGCCAATATCGCGCACCACTCGGACGTGGGCGGAAAGGTGCCGGGCAGCGAAAGCTCGGACTGCACCAGCATCTTTCAGGAGGGCATCAGGCTGCCTCCGGTCCGCATCCTCGAAAACGACAAGGTCTGTCAGGACATTCTCAACGTCATCTTGCTGAACTCGCGCACGCCGCGCGAGCGCGAGGGTGATCTCAAAGCGCAGATCGCAACCAATATTGTTGGCTGCCGGCGCGTTCAGGAGATCTTCGATCGGTTCGGTATGGACACGACGCTGGCCGGCATCGAAGCCTGGCTCGATTACGGCGAAGCACGCGCCCGCGTCGGTATTCGCGCGTTACCCGATGGCGTCTACGAGAATGAGGACTTTGTCGACCATGACGGCATCGTACCGCGGCTGGTGCGCGCCTGCGTGAAAGTCACGGTGGACGATGAACGAATGATCTTCGATTTCACCGGTTCCGGCGCGCAGATGGCGGGCTCGCGCAACATGGTTTGGAACGCGACGCTCGCGGGCGTCTATTACGCCGTGAAGGCGCTGATCGATCCCGACCTTCCGCCCAATGCCGGGTATTTCCGCGCGATCAAGGTGATCGCCACACCGGGTTCGATCTTCAACGCCCAGAGCCCCGCCGCCGTCGGCGATCGCGGGTCCACCGGCAATGTGATCGGCGATGTGATCTTCGGTGCGTTTGCCAAGGCGGTGCCCGAACGCGTGATGGCCGGTTGCGGGCCGCTTCACGGGCTTACCTTCAGCGGCATCGATCCGCGCCGTGGCGAATATTTCGTGAACTACGAGACTTATGCCGGCGCCTCCGGTGCGCAGCATGACCAGGATGGTAAGGACGCGGTGCGCGTGCATGTGTCCGGCGCCGCGAATCTTCCAGTCGAGGCTGCGGAGCATGAATTCCCGCTCAGCATCCTGCGTTACGAACTCATTCCCGACAGCGGCGGGGCCGGCCGCTTCCGTGGCGGTCTCGGCACATTGCGCGAGGTGGTGAGCTGGGCAAAGGAAGGAAGGTTGGTCGGCCGCGGGCTTCGGCAGGTGGTCGGTGCGCCAGGCCTCGATGGCGGAAGCAAAGGCCGCACTGGACGCTTCCTGATGGATGGAGGCACGCCCGAGGAACAGCGTCTCGAGGCCAACTTTTCCGATTTACCGATCGAGGTCGGCCACACGGTCCGGATCGAGACGCCGGCGGGAGCCGGCTTCGGCGCCCCATTCACGCGCGATCCAGCGCGCGTATTGGCCGACGTCATTGCCGGCAAGGTCTCGCTCGCGGCTGCGCGCGAGGCCTATGGCGTCAGCATCGTGCAGGACAGGCGTTCGCTCGCCGTCGACGAAAAGGAGACGGCCGCGTTGCGCCGCGTATCGCATGCAAGCTGATACGAACAACAGCAACAACAGCTTCGTCCTCGGCATCGATGTCGGCGGCACCTTCACCGATCTGGTCATGATCCGGTTGCAGGACGGGCGCGCGTTCCTGCACAAGACTCCTTCAACGCCGGCCGATCCTTCGCTCGCCATGGAGCGCGGCATCACGGAGATCCTCGTCTCGGCGTCCGCCGCTCCGGCGCAAGTCAGCTATTTCGGCCACGGCACGACTGTTGCGACCAACGCATTGATCGAAGGCAAAACAGCCAACACGGCCCTCATCACCACGGCGGGCTTCCGAGACATTCTGGAAATCAGGCGGCAGCGCCAGCCACACAACTACAACATCCGCATTCCCAAGCCGGTTTCGCCGGTGGCGCGGCATCTTCGCTGCGAAATGACGGAACGCACCTTCCTGATGGGACGCGAGAACGTCGCGCCCTCCCGTGTCGAACTGGACGCGCATATCGCCGGTTTCGACCGTGCCGAGATTGCCTCCGTGGCGGTGGTGTTTCTCCACAGCTACCAGAACCCCGCCCACGAGATGGAGGTTGTCGAGTGGCTGCGGGCGGCCCTGCCCGGCAAATTCATTTGCGCCTCCCATGAGGTGCTGGCCGAATTCCGCGAATACGAGCGCACCAGCACGACAGTCCTCAACGCGGGCCTTGGACCCGTAATGAGCCGCTATCTCGATCAACTCGAAAGCCGAGTGAAATCACTCGGGCTTGGCGCTAAGCCAAATATCCAGCAATCGAACGGCGGATTTGCCTCTCCGCGCGAAGCTGGGCATCGGCCGATCTGCACGCTGGCATCTGGACCGGCGGCGGGCGTGATTGGAGCTGTGGATTTGAGCCGGCGCGCGGGCTTTCGCGATCTCATCACTTTTGACGTCGGGGGCACGTCCACGGATGTCTGCCTGATCGAGGATTCGACGCCGTTGATCGCGCGCGAGCGCGAAGTGGCGGGTTACCCGGTCCGCTTTCCCATGATCGATGTTCATTCGGTCGGCGCCGGAGGAGGAAGCATTGCTTGGATCGACGATGGTGGCTTCCTGCAGGTGGGTCCGCGCAGTGCCGGCGCCGATCCCGGTCCGGTCTGCTACGGCCGCGGCGGCACCGAACCCACGGTGACAGATGCGAACGTGCTGCTCGGGCGCCTCAACCCGCAGGCGCTGCTCAATGGCCGCATGCCGATTCGCGCCGATCTTGCCCGTGAGGCGATCGAGTCAAAGATCGCCCGGCCGCTCGGCCTTTCGGTCGAGGACGCCGCCGAGGGGATCCTGTTGATCCTCAACGAGACAATGGTCCGGGCGATACGGGTGACCACGGTCGAGCGCGGATACGATCCGCGCAAGTTTGCCCTGCTAGCGTTCGGCGGCGCTGGCCCTTTGCTCGCAACGCCCCTCGCGCGCGAGCTTGGACTCGCCAGGATCGTTGTGCCGCCCGGCCCCGGCCTTCTGTGCGCGCTCGGGCTGCTCGTGGCCGATGCGCGCCGCGACTTCAGCCGGACGCGCATCGTGCCGCTGCGAAACGGCGCGTCGACATTGATTGGACAAGCTGCAACCGAGCTTTCCACCCAGGCGGATCAGTGGTTCGCGGACGAGAACGCCGCAAAGGCGGCGCGTTCACTCGATTGGGCAGCGGACTTGCGCTACCTTGGCCAGAGCCACGAGATCACATTGCCGATCGTGCAAGGTCCGTTCGACCCCGAGGTCGTCACCCGTCTGGCGGAGGCCTTCGGCCGGGAGCACACACGCCTTTATGGATACGCCGCCGATGCGCCGGTCGAACTCGTGACGATGCGCGCGACCGCGCGCGTTGCCATGTCGCGGCCGCCGCTCGACGTCGCGGCTCCGATCACAAGCGACCCGTCTGCGGCGCAGCTCGGCAGCCGGATGGTTCATTTTCCCGGCGCGGGATTTGTCAAATGCCCGATCTACGATCGGTTTGCGATTCCCGAAGATGTCACGATTGCTGGCCCGGCGGTGGTCGAACAGATGGATACGACCACCATTGTGTTTCCGGGGCACCGGTTTCAACGCGACAAATTCGGCAATCTGGTAATCGGGTTTTCGTGAGTTTTTCCAGAAGGAACGCAACATGGTGAACGAGATGCTGCGTCGTGACGTGATCCGGTTGATCGGACTGGGCGGCGCCGGGGCGATGGTGCTGCCGGGCGCAGCGCTAAGCCAGAGCAAGACCCCGTTTCGCATGGACGAGACCAATGCGATCCACTTCATGGCCGGGCATTTCATCCCGCGCTTCCTGACCAAGCCGATCGACTGGGAATTTAAGCAGTTCGCGACATCGGGTCAGGGTCGGGTATCGGCATTCGTACGCGGCGCCGTCGACGGCATCATGACGAGTTGGACCTATCTGGTGCAGATCGCATTCAACGACCTGCCCGGCACTTGCCTCGCCGGAATGGCCGGCGGCGGCAGCAGGCTCCTGGTCCCGAACGGGTCGGCGATCAAATCGATTGAGGATCTGCAGGGAAAACGCGTCGGCGTGGTGGAGTTCAGTTTTCAGGACATCCAGTTCATCTATGCCTGTAAGCTCAAGGGCATCGATGCCTTCAAGGACCTGACGCGCGTCAATCTCTCCTCACCCGCCGGCGTTGTCGCCGGAATGACGACGGCGCGCGTGGATGCCTGCGCAATCTTCGAGCCCTATGGCTCCATTCTGATGATCGAACAGGGCGCCAAGATGATTTCCAATCTCGGCGCGGACAGTTTCGGCATCTCGAACGGCGGCCTTTATGTGCATAACGATTTTATCAAGAAGTATCCGGAACTGACGCAGGACATCGTGAATGCGACAGTGAAGGCGACGGAGTTCATACTCACCGACAAAAATGCCTGGATCGGGCGCGTCCAGCAATTTACCGGACAAACCGACGCGGTCGCGAAACTCGCGGTTGAAAATTGTACGCCGTCCCTCGACATTCCGATCGACACGATCCGCAAGATCTCGACAGCGATGTACGACTTTGGCGTCCATAATCGCGACGTCGCCGCCGGCATTGACAAGTTTATCGACTACAGCTTCCTCGAAAAGGCGACCGGGAAGACCAAGCAGCAACTCGGCTATACCGCCTGACGAATTGCCTACCGCCGCGCATTCAGTCAGATTGGCCGCTAGCGATTGGGCAGAGACCTCGTTTCCGTGGAGGACCTTCGATGATATCGTCTGCTCCCGTTGCCGTTAGCCTGAGCGCCGGTTCCTGCGCGGACGCGCGCGGGTACTTTCCCGGCGCCGCGAACTCGATCTATTTCGACACGGCATCGCGCGGTCTTGTGCCCGGCGCCGCGAAAGCAGCGATTGAGGAGCAGGTCGAGCTGCGCGTCCAGGGTACGATTGAAAAAACGCGCATGTTCGAGACGATCGACCGCGTGCGCCACGGCTACGCTGGCCTGATCAAAGCGCACCCGGATGAGATTGCGTTCACGAAGAACGTTTCCGAAGGGCTCAACATGGCGGCCTGCGCAATCCCGTGGCGCGCCGGCGACAATGTGATCCTGTGCCCGGAGCTTGAGCATCCGAGCAACGTCTACCCGTGGCTGCATCTGAAAAACCGGTTCGGGATCGAGGTCAGAACACTGAAGGCGCGGGGCGGCAGGATGCCCGTCGACGACATGATCGCCGCCATCAACGATCGCACGCGTGTCGTCACCTGCTCCTACGTGACGTTTGCACCCGGGCTTCGCACCGACATCGTGCGCCTCGCCGAAACCTGTGCCGAACGGGACGTCATGCTTCTGGTCGACGGAGCGCAAGGGATTGGCATCCTCGACATCGACATGAGCCGCGTTCCAATCGCCGCCATGTCAGTCTCGACGCAAAAGGGACTGATGGCGCTCTACGGAATGGGTTTTCTGTACGTTCGCAAGGAATGGGCGGAGCGCCTCGATCCGCCATTCCTGTCACGCTTCAGCGTCGATCTTGGCGCCGCCCATGAGGCGACGGGCGGCGGCGATAACTACGCGCTGATGCCGGGTGCGCGGCGCTTCGAAGTCGGAAACTATAATTTTCTTGCCGCGACCGCTGTAGAGCCGAGCCTCGATATTCTTTTGAAGATCGGAACGCCTACGATCGAAACCCATGTTCTTCGCCTGAGTGAGCGCATGATCCGCGGCTTGCAGGATCTAGTTTTGCCGGTTTTCGCGCCTGAAGCTGGCGTGCATCGCGGACATATCGTTGCGATCGGCAGCGCCGTCGGCGCGCAGCATGACTCCACCGATGATCCCATCATGCAGTCTCTTTACAAGACCCTTTCGGACAACGGCCTGCGGCTGACGATCCGCCGCGGTATCCTTCGCGTTTCGATGCATCTATATAACAACGAGGATGATGTGGACGGCCTGCTCGACATCGTGCGTGTCTGGCGCACCAAACAGGCTGCCTGATCCTTTCGCCTCATTCCACATCTACAACAACCAAGACGACATCGACCGAGTTCTTCTCGATGTGGTTCGGCAATGGACCAAGATGCGCGCGCGGTCTGTTGCCTGAAGGCTGATATCTTGCCTCGGAGCCGGGGCCCGAGGCGTGTGCATGGTCGGTTGATTTGTTCAAATTAACCGGCTTGGTACTGTCGTGACTGGTGAGAGGCAGAACGATGACTTCGACTCCAGCTTCGGTGCAATCGCTCCAGCGATCGAGCGGCTCAATATTCGGAATTCCGTTGCCGGTTCAGATGCTGATCGGCCTCGTCATCGGATGCATCATCGGACTTTTATGGCCTATGATCGGCAAGGAGCTTCTGCCGGTAGGGCAAGCCTTCGTCAAGGCGCTGCGGATGCTCATCATCCCGCTCGTATTCTCATCAATTACGCTCGGCATCTACTACATGGGTCGAGAGATCGGCGCGGTCGGCCGCATCGTCGGCATCGCCTTCCTTTGGTTCTATTTCGCCACCGGATTGTGTGTTGTCATCGGCCTCGTGATGAACGGGATCTTCCATCCCGGCATCGGCGCCGATCTGACCATTCCGGGAGGCAAAGTGCCCGCAAATGCCGGCCTGTCCGTGAACTGGGTGCAGTTCTTGCTCGATCTCGTACCGGCAAACGTCGTCAGCGCGATGGCGGAGCAGAAGATCCTGCAGGTGCTTCTGTTCGGTATGCTCTTAGGTGGCGCGCTGTCGACCATCGGCGAGGTCGCGCGGCCCATTATCGGCGTCCTGCAAGGCGTTCAAGCGGCCGTCATGAAGATGGTGCGTTGGATCATCGCGTTTGCTCCCTTGGCAGTCGCCGGCATGATGGCGTGGCTCCTTTCGACGCAAGGAACTGGTGCACTCTACGCTCTCGCGAAGCTTGTCGGCACCCTTTATATCGGGCTTGCGGTCGTCGCTCTGCTGATGGGCCTTGTCTTGTTCGTGATCGGCGAAAATCCGCTGGCGATCGTCAAGAAGATCGCGGAACCGCTTCTTCTTGCGTTCACGACGCGTTCGTCCGAGGTCACGCTGCCGATCCACATGGAAATCCTTGAGCGTATCGGTGTTCCAAACAAGATTGTGGCGACCGTTATCCCGCTTGGCTACAGCTTCAATCAGGACGGGACGTCACTGTATGTATCGCTTGCCGTCGCCTTCGTCGTTGAAGCGCATAACATCCACCTCGATCTGCCGGCCTTGCTCACCATCATCATGGCCGGTCTCATTACGACGAAGGGGATGGGCAATGTTGGCGGCGGCGGGTTGATCGCGGCGACGACGGTTCTCGTCGCCATGGGGCTTCCCGTCGAGGCCATCGCAATCATCGCGGGCATCGATGTCTTCATGGATATGGGCCGGACGACGGTGAACGTCATGGGTAATACCGTCGCCGTGCTGCTCGTGCGTAAATTCGGCCGCGTGACGGACGATGCGATGGCGCCCACACTGGCGGCGGCTCAAGGCGAGCACGGCGCTTGATACCCGCGTCCTCGCGTTGGCCTTCGAGCCTCATCGGCCGGTATGCCAAACTCAGTTCCCATATTGGATTTCTATGACCATGATCCGCATCGACTTGCGCAGCGACACGAAGACCCGCCCGACGCCCGGTATGCGGCAGGCGATGGCCGCGGCCGAGGTCGGCGACGAACAGGCGGACGAGGATCCGTCGGTCAACCTACTCTGTGAGCGCGTGGCGAAGCTTCTTGGCAAGGAAGCCGCTCTTTTCCTGCCTTCGGGCACCATGTGCAATCAGGTCGCCATTCTCGTGCATTGCCGCCCTGGCGACGAAATCATTGCCGCGGAGGCGTCGCACATCATCTCCTCGGAATCCGCCGGCGCCGGCGCGCTGGCGGGCGCGCAGATCCGCCCGCTCGTTACCGACCGGGGCATTTTTACAGCCGAGCAGCTTGCGAACGCCATTCGCTCGGATAAACGAAACGCCCCCGTCTCGCGTCTTGTTCATATCGAGCAGACCGTAAACCGCGGCGGTGGCGCAGTCTGGCCTCTCGAAACAATCAACGAAGTGGCCCGGGTCGCGCGCGGCGCCGGATTGAGCCTGCACATGGACGGTGCGCGGCTGTTGAATGCGGTTGCCGCGTCCGGCACGACGGCGGATCAATTCGGCGCGTCCTTTGATAGTCTATGGCTTGACCTCTCGAAAGGGCTTGGATGCCCGGTCGGAGCCGTCCTTGCGGGTGGCAAGGATTTCATCGCTGCCGCTCGACGTTGGAAATTTCGCCTCGGCGGCGCGATGCGCCAGGCCGGAATACTGGCGGCGGCCGGCCTTTATGCGCTTGATCATCATGCCGGGCGACTGTCCGAGGATCACGACAACGCGTGCCGGCTTGCCGGACGCTTGCAACAGATCGAAGGAGTCAAGCTGCCATATCCCGTCGAGACCAATCTCGTTTTCATCGATATTGCCGAGACCGGGAGAAGCGCGGAGAGGCTCTCGAAAGCTCTCGCCAAGCAGGGCATTGGCATTGGCGTCGAAGACCAGGCCCGATTGCGCGCCGTCACGCATCTTGATGTTGACGCGCATGGCATCGATGCGGCCGCAGATGCGATCGCCCGTTGGCTCATCCACCCAAGAGCAGGCATCAGCTAGCGCACCTGCTGCGCTCCAATCCTTCAGCAGTTATCGCTTAATCGTTCACACCTTCTTCAATCCGGACGCCTTCCGACGGAGAGCCTCCAAAATAGCAACGGTGTGCGCGATGGAGTCCTTTTCGGCGGGAACCTCGACGACGTAGATAAGGCTGTAGATGCGCTCAATCTGGCTCCTCACGTCCGCATCCGCGGGCATTTCGCACGTGACATATTGGTCGCCGCACCATTTCGACAGCTTGCGGCTCGATATCTGCGCCACTCCCTCTACCTCGAACGTCTTGGAATTGATGCCGTAGAACGTGCCGACGAAGTTTTCACGCCACGTCTTGGCCCCTTTGTTCGCCATGGATTTGCTCCGGGGCGCTATCCACACTGCTGTCTTGCATGCTGTCAATGAAAGGTTTCCCTCCGGTCAGGGCCGCCTTGTCGGGTGAGCTTTGGTGGTGAGAACTGTGCTTATGGACAGCCATAAGCGCAGTGCTCAGGTCGAACGGCTTGAAGTGGTGGAGACAGGCCGTCGACGGCGTTGGTCGGAGGATGAGAAGCTCAAGATCGTGCTTGAGAGCTTGCGCGCGGCGCGCCAGATACCCAGCACACCCCTCCCTCCCCTAGGCCTTTCGCCGCGTAGGTCTTTCCCGATCCCGACGTGCCGATGAAGGCAAGCCGGTCATGGAGCGCGGCAACGGGGATTGGATTGGCGCTCGTCATCGTCTGCGTTCCCTCGTCTTGATCGGGGTTACGCGGACGCGACAGACAGACCACTTGTGCTTGGAGCCGGGGCGGAACATCGCCGCGGCCATCGCGAGCTGCGGGCGCGAAGTCGGTGCGCCAGCCGTCGGGGAGTCCGCTGCGACGCCAAGTCGAGTGCCTTGAACTCCTCCGAACCGAAATACAGCGTCCCCAACCAACGGAGGCTACCCCGCTGGGCAGCGACCAGTTTCCCGGATTTGCTAGCCCCGGAGGGCCCCTCGAGCTGCTCTAGCGCCGCAGCATAGGAAGAGAGGAATAACTTGGAACCAAGCTCTTCCCGCAGCCGAATACGGCGCCCGTGACGGCGGACGTAAACCCCATCCGTAGCCCCGTTCTCTTGCCGCAGACGCCTCTGCCGCGCCCAAATGGGTGGGCGGATGTGGGGAGGCTGCCGAAGGGCATCCGGCGGAATGGCGTGCTGGCGATTGATCATCTAGATCGTCGCGTTTTCGGCAGACCGGTTGCCGCGCAGATGGCGTCGATGGATTTGTCACAAGCCGAGAAGGCGGTCCGCTCTGCCTCCAATAGGCGACGAATCATTGCATCGGAGCGAAGCGGCACATCAGACGCAGACATTCCGGGTCTGTAGGCGTGAAGTGCGTAAACATCTTCAGAGATCAGCTGCAGACGAACAAAGGCTAACGCGAAGGTTTAGTACGCATGGTGGGGGGGTGATCGCCTGCTCCCGTCTAGGCGGGCCAATCGAACCGAGTGTAGTTCTCACCCTAACTCGCGCATTGGCATTCGCACGAAGCATCATGAAACCGGATTCGCGGCAACCCAAGGCCGCCACTCTGTTGTGTCGGGCAGTGGCGGCTTCAGGCTTCCGCGTTTGTATTTAAGCCAGGCTTTCCAGTCGTCAGTCTCATAAGGCCACTTGCCCATCTCGATGCACCAAATGGGCGGCTCGGGGTCGAGGAATGCGGCCGACCGCTGGGCACGCGTGAGACAGCGGGAGACATAAGCCTTCGCTAACGTTAGCAGCTCGTGGGTACTCCTCCTTACGTTCCATAGCCGCGCCGTATTTTCTGTAGATACGACGACGATGCGCTTGCCATCGGGACTATATTCCACACCGAGCAACCTGCCGTCATAAATCTTGACGGGCGCACTGATGGGGATACCGGTCTCAGTGTCCCATAGCCGCACCATCCCATCCTCGGACACAGTAGCGATTCGTTTGCCGTCGGGGCTGAACGCGGCGCCGGACACAATACTCTCGTGGCCTATTAGCGGTGCTCCGACGGGCTTGCCAGTTTCTGCGTCCCACTGTCGCGCCGTCATATCGAAGGACGTGCTTACGATACGCTTACCGTCTGGACTGAACACGGCCCTTGTCACATCAGAAGTATGGCCGATCAGCGGTTGACCGATGGGCTTGCCGGTGTCGGGGTCCCACAGCCGTACCGTCTTATCATTGGATGCTGTAACGATGCGCTTGCCGTCGGGACTGAACACCGCACTATGCACTCCACCTTTGTGACCGGTCAGCAGATGGATGAGTACGCCGGTTGTGGCGTCCCATATGCGCGCCGTTCCGTCCGCGGACGCGGTGACGATGCTTTTACCGTCTGGGCTGAACGCCGCGCTGAACACATCGCCCTTATGACCTTCTAGTGGGGCACCGATCGGATTGTAGGTTGTGGCGTCCCATATCCGCGTCGTTCCGTCTCCGGAGGCGGTGACGACGCGTCTTCCGCTGGGGCTGAATGCGGCGCTGAACACACGAAGAAAGTGACCTCTGAGCGGCGTCCCGATGGGTTCGCCAGATACCGCATCCCAAATCCGGGCCGTTTCGTCCTCTGACGCGGTAACGATTTTCTTACCGTCAGAGCTAAACGCCGCGCTGTTTACGGCATCCTCATGGCCCGTGAGCGGCAGGTTGGTCGGCCTGTCGATTTCAGAGTTCCATAGCCGCGCAGTTCCATCCTTGGAGGCTGTGACGATGCGCTTGCCATCAGGGCTAAACGCCGCGCTATTGACGGCATCATCGTGGCCTCTCAACGGCGCGCCAATTGGCTCGCCGGTTTCGGCGTCCCACAGACGCACCGTCTTATCAACGGATGCTGTAACGATGCGCTTACTGTCAGGACTGAACGCAGCGCTAAACATACTGTGCTTGATGATGTCGCGATTATGGCGATCGTTGAAGGGCGTGCGGCTCTCACCTTCCTCGGAAGTTGTGAGCGGTGGGCCGACCTGTTTGCCGGTTTCGGCGTCCCATATCCGCGCCGTTCCATCCATAGAGGCAGTGACGATGCGTTTACCGTCGGGGCTGAACGCCGCGCAAAGGACGCGCTCATTGTGACCCCTCAACGGCGCGCCGATTGCCTCGCCGGTTGCAGCATCCCATAGCCGCGCCGTATTGTCGTCGGACGCCGTAACGATGCGCTTGCCGTCGGGGCTAAATGCCGCGCTCAATACGGAATAGCGAATAATAATGCGGCGACGAGTTTCGGGCGCCAAGCCGTCCGCAACGCCATTCACATTCATCGGCTCGCCGATCGGTTTGCCGGTTTCAGCGTCCCATATCCGCGCCGTTCCATCCTCGGACGCGGTGACGATGCGTTTACCATCGGGGCTGAATGCCACACTATAGACGGCAGCATTGTGGCCCATCAACGGCTCCCCGATTGCATCGCCGGTTGCGGCGTCCCATCTACGCGCCGTTCTGTCCGCGGACGCGGTGACGATGCTTTTACCGTCTGGGCTGAACGCCGCGCTGAACACATCGCCCTTATGACCCCTGAGCGGTGCGCCGATTGCAGCGCCGGTTGCGGCGTCCCATATCCGCGCCGTTTGGTCTCCGGACGCGGTTACAATGCGATTGCCGTCGGGGCTGAACGCCGCACTCCACAAACTTACTTGGCTTGCAAGAACCGTTCGTTCGCGTACAGCACGCCAGGCCTCATCGAGCGCAAACTCGGCCTCGGGAGCGTACGGGCGGGGCGCGCTATTAGCGGAGATGTCCGGAAGCGCCTCGGCTGCTAACAGAATCGCGGTAGCAGCATCACCCTTCGCGGTCTGCTGTTTCGCAAGGTCAGCGAGAAATCGGGATTGCGTCAGGAGCGCCTTGTCGCGCTGTTCGATCGCAATTCCGCGTTGCCAGTATGTCAGCCCCGCAAGCCCGAGCGCCACCAGCAATCCGGCACCAAGGCTGCCGCTAAGAATATTACGCCGCTGCGACGCAGCTCTACGGCTCTCTGTAATGAAAGCTTGTGTCGCTTCGGTGGGACTGGGCGCGCCTTCTGGCCGCGATGCGATCCAGTGCTCCGCCTCTTCCAGCAAGGGCGAACGCAGCAGCAGCCCGCGTGGGCCTGGCCGCCCCGCTGCCGACCACCGTCTAGCATGTTCGCCGATCTCAGTATGTTGGCGAACCCAACCGATGTCAGTCTCAAGCGCCTCGTTTAGATGTTGAATATTTTCATCGAAGCGAGTGCTGTCGTCGAAGAAGATAAAGTTTAGACGAGTCAGCTCCACAGGCACTGCCTTGTCCTCAACGCGCCGATGCACGATCGGAGCCAACCGCTTGTTGAGTGAGGTGGCGAAGGTGACCTCTCTCTGGCAAATGGTTGATGCGACGGAGTCAGGGCTGAGTACAAATACAACTGTGTCGGATTGCGCTATCAAAGCTTCGACGCGCTTCCACCAGTCTTCCAGCGCATAGATTTCGGTGCGGTCGATCAGTGTATCGAAACCGCGTGCCTTTAGCGCAGCTTCCAGCTGATCGGCAAAAGCCAAATTCTTGCGCGAATAGGAAATGAAAATCTTGGGCTTGGATTGCCCCCGCGCGGTCAGCACGCACAATATCCCCGTGCCGCAATACTGTACTCGGCAATATGCCTTCGCTGCGATTGGGCGGCGACAGTCTATCACGTCCGCGCATCACTTGCGATGTGCTCCGCAAGATGTTCCGGGCCTTCCTCTACGCCGCTTCCGTCATGCTGCCCGTGCGCCGCATCGCTCGTGCATCATGACTTTCGAAACCGACTCTAAGCCGCTGGCCGCGAGGGCAACCGCGCCAAGGACTTCTGCTTGGCGCGGCCGGCCATGGTATCGTTGCTGACCGCTTCGGTCGCAGGGGAACGCTGCTCGGCGGCCTCTGGATCACGAACATCTTCACGCTCGCAACCGCCCTGTTTGCAGATTCATTCGTCTCGTTTTGCATCCTGCGAGTCCTGACCGGCAGCATCGCCTTCGCGAAAGGCCGGATTCGATCTGGCTCCAGGTCACCCGACCATGCCGGTCCATGTAGTTGGTCGCGACCTTGTCGGAGATTCCCTGATAGCTCAGCGCTGACACCAGCCGGTCAAAGATCGCCGCGGTATCGTGCCGGGTGATGGCTGACCGAAGGTCCTGCGGATCCAGGTCAGACTGAATGTCCTCAACAAAATCGCCTGAAACAAGCTGGTTATGAATTTCGGGACATCGTGTCCCGAAATTCCAGCCATAGCGGCCGCTTCAGCCAGTCACGGGAGGGCAGGTGGTGCGCCCAGGAAGGCGAGCATCTTCTCGTGCGGCTTCGCCTCCTCGGCCGCCGCAACGCGCGGAATCGCGAGGGCGATCCCGAGCAGCGCGACAGGAGCGCCGCCCGGCGCATGCTCACTTGGGTTTCTCTTCGGCTTTCAGATGCTCGTCCAACAATTGGCCACGAAATTTCTCCGAGCGGAGACATTTCTGCCAGAAGCGGTCGGCCTCGGCGCCTTCAAGCTGCTGCTCCTGCAGCCGATAGGCGCAGAAATGAGCGATGCCATGCATATGCATCCTCACGCGCTCGGATACGGCGTTACCCGGGCTGCTCGTCCCTGGAAACGCCGTAGCCACCAGAACAAGCACCGCAAGCCAACGCCGCACGACACGCGAGTGCGAGGAAAACAGAATGTCGCATGAAGTCATTGACAGCCCCCGTTTGCGCGTCACCCGCGCGATGATTCCGCAATATCGAACGCTGCCGCGACATTCAAGCCGGGCCGCGAGCGCGCCCGCGTCATGCGCGAGCGCGCCATCGGGTATTCGCCGGACGCAGCGCGCAATCGGCGCGTGCGTGATAACAAGCGCCTTCCCACTGTCCTCCAGGAGCCTCCGTGACCGCGGACGTTGTCGAGCCGCTGATCAAGCCGCCGCCCCGGCCCGCCGCACGGCGCGAGCACGTTCCGGTCAGCCCGCGCATCGCAACATCGTACGCAACGATCAGATCTCCGCTTTTTTCAGCTGTCCTAACCCGGTCGATCCAGTCGGAAAGCAATATCCATGTCATCTGATATGCCGAACCGTGACTTGTCTGTCGCTATCCGCGGGTGTTGCCGATTGTCCATCGCTATCTGCAATTTCGGAAAATTGCTACATCGGCGAATAACGACAGTGTTTGGAATGGAAGTCCGTTTTGATGGAGTGTCTAACGGCTCAACGACGTTTTCAATTCAATAACTTGCACGATGCGACCTGATTTTTGAATGTACCGACCTCATGACGCAGCGCGGTTGCCAGGACTTTTCCATCATCACCCGAGCAAAGCGCGCGGGGGCTATGCAAAGCTCAGTAATGAGCACAACACAGACTACGCTGAAATCCTGTTACTCATTAGGGTTGGGCGGGGCGAGAGACGATGAAGCAGCATGTGCCTGCGGACCCCGTCGCGACCCCTGCCGGCAATCGCGCCAAGGTCTTCGTCTTGTATTCGCGCAAGGACTTGGCTTTCGCGCAGACGTTGGTCGGGGCGCTCGCCGCGCGCGGTTTCGACGCCTTCCTCGACAAGACGGACATCGCACCGGGCGAGCCCTGGAAGGAACGTCTCGCCAGGCTGATCGCCACCGCCGATACGATTGTCTTTGCCGTGAGTCCAGATTTGGTCGCATCAACCATCTGCGCCTGGGAGTTGGAAGAGAGTGCGAGGCTCGGTAAGCGGGTCATCCCCATCGTCGTGCGTCGCATCGGGGATGTGCTATTGCGCTTGGGTCGATCTTCTCAATCAAAGTTGGATCGTCGTCACTCGTCCGCGAAGGATCGGACTCTGTATTGCCTCTTCTACGCGACGCGAAATCCGGCAGGCATCGAGGTGTTCCGTGACTGCTAGGCCGAAGCCCCAACGATCTGTCCTCGTTTCAATTGTACTGCCGTGACGTCGGTCATGTGCGCTCGTTCCCGGGCGAGCGCCCGGGCAGGCGCACGCCCCCCCCGTTGGGCAATTTTGCCCAGTTCATGGTTAGCGGTTGGTCAACGGCGGGCCGGCGACCGGACCGCAATTGCTTGTTCGGCAGCGAGCGCGATGGCAGAAGGGACTTGGCGAGGGAAAATGATGACATTCAAGCGTGTTTTGTTGGTTTTCTTGCTCTTGGTGGTGAGTCCCGCCGGTTTTGCGCAGGCGCCAGACGCAGGCCGCCTGCCCCCGGGGTACTACCCGCTCGAAAAGAGCCGGCCGATCGTTGAGCAGGTCGGCACTATCCGGCTGGCTCCGGATCTGAGCGATCTCAGCGCCGGCGAGCGCATCGCGGTCGGAAAACTGCTTGAGGTCGGGGCGATCTTCCAGGCGCTGTACGAGCAGCAGCTGCATCGGCAGGCGCTGAAGGCTTATGCGGATCTTGAGGTACTCGACCGAGAGCTCGGCTCGCCGGAGGCGACGCGCAACCTGCTGATGCTTCGCCGTCTCAATTTCGGGCCGATCACGACCACGTTTGACAATCGACGCGAAGTATTCCTGCCGGTCGAGCCGCTTCAGCCCGGCCGCAATTTCTACCCTTGGGGCATCACCAAGGCCGAAGTTGATGCCTGGATTTCGGCGCATCCGGACGATGCCGATGCAATTTTGGGAATCCGCACCGTTGTACGCTGGGCGGATGCCGCGAGCCTACGCGCCGACCTCGCGCGGCTGGCCGCCCATCCGGTGCTCGACACGCTTCATCCGGGGCTGCGGCAAGGTCTTGAACGCCGGCTCGCCGCGCCTGATCCCAAGGGCCTCTACGCGGTTCCTTATGCGGTCGCCTACGCGGACGAGATGATCCGGGCGCACGCGCTGCTCAACGAGGCCGCCGACGCGGTCGCCAAGGACGACGCCGAGTTCGCACGCTTTCTGCGCAACCGCAGCCGCGACCTTCTCTCCAACGATTATGAGTCTGGTGACGCCGCCTGGGTCACCAGCCGCTTCAAGAACCTCAATGTCCAGCTCGGCCCCTATGAGACCTATGACGACGATCTGTTCGGCACGAAGGCTTCGATAGGCCTGAGCCTATCGCGCGTCCGAAATACCGAGACCGCCGCGTTGCGCGAGGCGCTACGCGGCCTGCAGGCGCTGGAAGACTCGCTCCCCTACGCGGCGCACAAGATCATCCGCGCCGATATCCCGATCGGACTCTATGACGTGATCGCCGACTTCGGGGAGCCGCGTGGTATCAATGCTTCGAGCATCGAGCCGAACGAGGCTTATCTCACGCGCAGCTACGGACGCATCATCGAGCTGCGCGCGAACATCATCGACAACGCCGCGATGTTCAATGCCTATCAGCCCGCTTGGGAGGCGATCGTCGCGCCAGCCTATCGCGCCGACCGCACGCCGCGCGGGCAGCTCAATCAGGCCATGTGGCACGAGGTCGGCCATTATCTCGGCGTCGACACCACCAAGGACGGCCGGGCGCTCGATGCGGCGCTGCAGGACGACAACAATCTCTTGGAAGAGATGAAGGCGGATCTGGTGTCGATGTACGTCGCCGACGCGCTGCATCGCCGCGGCTACCACAATGATCAGGAACTGCGCTCCGTGTATGCCGCCGGCATCTTCCGCGCGACCAATGAGTTCAAGCCGCGGCGCGATCAGGTCTATGAGTCGATGCAACTCATGCAGTTCAATTATTTCCTCAAGCGCGGGCTCATCAGCTTCGATACGGCGAGTGGTACGATCAGCGTCGATTACGCGCGTTTCCATGAGGTTGTCGGCGATCTACTCGCGTCGGTGCTCGACCTGCAGTATCAGGGCGACAAGCCGGCAGCGGACCGGTTCATTGAACGCTACACGGTATGGAAAGACGACCTGCACGGCGTCATCGCGGCGAAGATGATGGCCGCCGAACGCTACCGCAGTTGGGTCATCGACTATTCGGCTCTCGGGCAATGATTTGACTAACCGGGAACGCATCGATGGAGATCGGGATCGTCAGCCTCGGGCGGATGGGCGTTCAAATGCGGAACGAGCGGAGGCACAAAATTCTATCTTGGGCTTGAAGGAGAAGCTGATCAAGATCGGCGCGAAGGTGGTGAGCCACGGACGTTATGTCGCCTTCCAGATGGCCGAGGTCGCCATCCCACGGCAAATGTTCCAGGAGATTTTGCGGTTGATGACGGAACTACGGCCACAGCCACCACCAGCGCCGGCATGAGGCGCCCGATGGTCATGCGTTCAACAGCTATCGACGGGAGGGAGTGCGTCCAAATGCCAGGGAAAATGGCCAGATCAACCCCTCTGGCGCCGTTCGGGGTGCCAGTGGTGGCGGCAGTCGTCCGAACCTCGCTTCTGTCTTTCAGAAAGGCCGAAAAAACACGAATATTCACGCCAGTTCGGGGGTCATCTGGAGAATCCCGGAGAAGTCCTCGATCGCGTGCGCCATGACGGCCGCGCGGCGCCTTCCCTTCGCGCCTCGGCATGCTAGCTTGCCCCGGCCGCGTTAGCGGATGAAACGGGCAAGCTTGATGCTGGACGAAGTCAAGGTCGCGTCGCGGCGCGTCACCGTCATTGCGGGTCTGGTTGCGGCGGTCCTGTTTCCGGCCGCGGGCATCGGCGCGCCGGGCGACGCCGCTTGGGTCCTATGCGTGAAAGACCAGAACGTGTTGCCGGATGAGCAAATCAAGGCGTGCACGACTATCATTGACAATGCTCGCCAAAGCCGGACCAACCGAGCCATCGCGCACAATAGCCGCGGCAATGCATATGGGGTGCAGGGCGATCTCGATCGCGCGTTCGCGGACTACGAAGCCGCGATCCGCATCAATCCCCGCTATTCCGAGCCCTATAACGGGCGCGGCATCGTCCGCTACTCGAGGCAGGACTACGAGGGGGCCGTGGCCGACTACAACACGGCGATCAGGCTCGATCCGAAATTTGCCAGGGCCTACGGCAGCCGCGGCGGCTTCTATCTGTTGACGGGCGATCTCGATCGGGCGTTCGCCGACTTCGAGCGGGCGATCCGGCTCGATCCACGTGACGCGGTGCTGCGAACAAATCGTAGCGCCATCCATGTCATGCGTAAGGATTTCGGCCCTGCGCTGGCCGATTTGAATGAGGCGATCCGGCTCGACCCGAATTATGCGATCGCTCGCTACAATCGCGGCGCGCTATACGCCGAGAAAGGCGATTACGATCTTGCCATCACCGACTACACCGATGCGATCCGGCTCAATCCGAAAGACTCCCAAGCCTTTGTCGCTCGGGGGGGAATGTATCGCGAAACCGGCGCTCTCGACCGCGCGTTGGCCGATTTCGACGAGGCGATCCGGCTCAAGCCGGATTATGCCTTCGCCCACTTCAATCGCGCGGTGACCCGCACCCAGAACGGCGATAAAGATCTCGCGTTTCCCGACTATGACGAGGCGATCCGCCTCGATCCGAAATATGCCATCGCCTATAATGCCCGCGGCAAGGCCTACCTGGAGAAGGGCGACGCCGATCGCGCGTTTGCCGACTTCGAGGCGGCCATGCGGCTTAGCCCGGAAGACGTGTTGGCGCGGAACAATCGCGGCGTCGTCTATCTCGACCGTAAGGACTTCGATCACGCGCTCGCCGACTTCGACGAGGCAATCCGGGTCAATCCGGGTTACGCGGTCGCCTACAACAATCGCGCCGAGGTCTACAGCGCCAAGGGTGACCAGGACCGCGCGATCGCAGATTACAGCGAGGCAATCCGGCTCGATCCCAAATACACCGTCGCGTACGACAGCCGCGGGCAAGCTTACAACACGAAACGAGACTTCGACCACGCGATCGCCGATTACAGTGACGCGATCCGGCTCAAGCCCGATTACGCCGACGCGTACTACCACCGTGGCGAAGCCTATGTCTCCAAGAACGACTACGAACACGCGCTTGCGGATTTCAGCGAGGTGATTCGCCTCATGCCCGCGAGCGCCGCCGCCTATGAGTATCGCGGCAGGGTCTATCGCGAGCAGGGCGATGACGCGCGAGCACTTGCCGACTACAAGGAGGCGCTCCGCATCGATCCAACGCGCACAGGCGTTTACAACGTTCGCGCCGACCTTTATCTCGCCACCGGCGATTTTGAGCGTGCGCTTGCGGATCTAAACGAGTCCACCAAGCTCGATCCCAAGCAGGACTGGCCTGTCCGCGCGCGAGGGCTGGCGAACTTCTACCTCGCCAATTACGCCGCCGCCGCCGACAGTCTGGTGGCCGCGCTGCAGACGCATCCTGAGTCGAGCAGGTACGTGCTGTGGCTTGGGATCGCGCGCGCACGTTCGGGTGAGCCCGCCGCGGCTGCCGCCGCCGCCGCGGAGTTGGAAGCAAACGCAAAAAGTCTCAAGCCATCGGTCTGGCCTTCTGCCGTGGTCGAAATGTTTCTCGGAAGCCGCGTGCCGGAGGCGATGCTGGCGGCAGCCGGCAATCCCGCCGAAGTCTGCGAGGCGCATTTCTACGCGGGCGAATGGCAACTGCTGCATGAAAACCGGGCGGCCGCGTCCGACGAATTCAAGGCAGCGACAGATGCCTGTGCGAAGGGGTCCATCGAGCGGATCGCTGTCGAGCTCGAACTGAAACGTCTCGCGCCGTAGGACGCGGCATTACCGCGAGGATCAGATCAACCGCCGATCCGGTCATTCTGCGGCGCACGATCGCGCGCGCGGACGGCGACCTCGCGGCTGCCATCATGGTCGGCGACTCGGCGTTCCCGAGCGCGTCGTGACGCTCACCCAGCCCGGCCTGCCGATGAAGAAGGGCCGCGCCGGAACCATGACCCACGACTACAAACGTCACGGCACGACCACGCTGTTCGCCGCTCTCAACGTCCTCGACGGTACCGTCATCGGCCGCAACATGCAGCGCCACCGGCACCAGGAGTTCATCCGCTTCCTCAATGCCGCCGAGTGAGGGCCAACAAGGTCCGTTCGCGTCATTAGCGTTGGCGCTGCTCAACGCTCTGCCAGAACTCGCCCAAGGCGACTTTCCCACCCGCGATGTGCTCGCCGATGACCTCCAGCGCGGCGGCGCGGCGGCGACATCCCCGGAAGCCTCTTCGCCAGTTCATAGCCAATGACCCAAGTCCGCGACAGGGTCAGAGCGACAAACAACGAAAATCTGTGCCTAGTCCGAACCTTGCGCGGCGGGTTGCGCATTGCCGGCAGCGGCGAGGTTGCGGATCTTGGTCATGGCAGAGCGCTGCCCTTCGCTCGCCTCCGCGGCCGGCAGCTCGGAGAGGCGCTTTTGCGCGCCCGCGAAGCGACCAAGCAGGCGCTCGAGCTCGGCGGCCAGTATCGCGGAACGCCACCAGTCCTCGGAGCCGCGCGTCTCGTGTGCGAGTGCCCTGTCGAGCTTCTCCAGTGCCAGCGTCCGGTACCGGACGAGAAGGTTACGCTCCTGCCGGGTGAGCTTTTCGAGTGTGCGGCGTGGACCCCAGCCGCCTTCGACCTGCCAGCTCGCTCGCAAGTAATAAGCCGCAAGCGTGCTGTCGCTCGTTCCCATCTTCTCCTCCAGGAACGCCGCCAAATAATAGGTGCGATGTATCTTTCTTATGGCCTGATAGTCCTTGCTCGCGACGATCGGCTTGAGCTTTTCGAGCTCCTCATCGGAAAACTCGTCCTTGTACATGACGAATCCATTCCCCGAACATTGCGGTAATGGGATCGGCGACACGATCATGCCGTAGGGCCGCAAGTCGAGCCGCTGGCCCTGTTGATAGCCGCTCCGGACGACAAGGGACTGGAACTCCTCTCCGCCGATCGGGCACTTGAACGTCTCCGGACGAACGATCGAGGCGCCGGCGCCGCCTGCGTCGAGGACCGTAAGGGAGAAAAGTCCCAAGGCCAGTGAACGCAGGGATGAAGTCACGGCGAAGCCTCTCTTGTGCGACATGCGGCGGATGCGGCGAGGCACAGCGGCGGCAGTATCGCACCCATTGCAATCATATCATGGGTCCGCGTGGTTGGTCCTGATGGCTTACGCGCTGCCGCGCGCCGCGAATAGGGCAACAACCGCATGGCGATAGTTGCCGTACTTGCGGAATGCAAAATCCAGTTGCCGACCCTATTCATTCTGCCATCGCTCGCGGACGCGCGGGCACGGTCCCAGCGGACGGCTTGGGATAGCGCCCGCTTCAAAATGCGGTGCATGTGCCGAACGGTGCGAGGCGCCAAGCCGCCTCGGCCATCCCGACGACCTGAAGCAAGCGCGAATGCCCCAGAACATCACCATGGGCGCGCGCAAGTTTTTCTGCATATGACCCATTCGGACCTACAATTCTGTGTGCGGGAGTGTCCGTTGCAGTAGTTGAGCACTGCGTCGCACGTGTTACAAAAAGTTTTGGCCTCCGCGGGGGCCGCGTCCTTAACGCCGAATACGACGACCGTCGCTAGCATGATAAAGAAAATGGATAACCTCATATTGTCTCTCCCGATCGCGGTGTACGACCCACCTGGGTGCGTATACATGTTTTTCAGGAGAGGAGGTTGCTTATTCGGCGGATGACAGGTTCAAAGCGAAGGATCACTCTTGGGTCGACTTTTAATCAATATCTGTTCCCTGACAGTCTGAGCAAAATCGCACACTTTCAAAGTAGGCCACTGCGATTTGGACCCGCTCGGCTCCGGCCGGGCGGGTTTTGTCGTTCTAGCCCGGATTATTTATGACGGCAGTTCATTGAGTGCACTGGCGTGTCGGTAACGACCTGAGATGACTCAACGAATGGGCTC
>PLJS01000254.1:750-3762 GCA_003140315.1 Hyphomicrobiales bacterium | reverse complement strand
AACTAAATGCATCATGCTCTAGACGCGCTGACGAAATCTGATTTTTCGACCCGCTCGGCTCCGGCCCGGGCGGAAATCCGGTATCGTGGCGCAACGGCACCGAAGCCCCGACGTGGGTATTAGCACGCCGATTGACACTTGGAGCAGTGCCGCCAGATCTATCCCGTCGGCGAATGTTCCTGGAAGCCTCTCTTGACCCACGGCGCAGAGCTGTCCTGAAGCTGCCAACGCGACTGCGGTCTTCAACATCCAACGCTCGATGTCGTGACCCGAAAGCAGCGATGGCGTGGGCTTCTTTAGCCCAGAGAGCTGTTGGAGACTTTCGTAGAACTGGCCACCAGCAGCATCAAGGGAAGCGAGAGCACCTTTGTGGGCTATGCAAAGGCAGTTGGCCACCATGCCGCTGATGCCCATAGCTCGTTCTTCCCCATCAGCAAGCCAAGAGGCGCCACCGACTCGCAGCGATGCACTACCCATCGCGCGCAGCACTACGGCGGAGATCGTGTGCTCCCGCGAAACCTTGTCGGAGCACGTGTTTAGGTGGCGCAGGTAGCAGCGCGGGTGACTTCCGCTGAAGCCGGTGGCAATCAGATCGACGGTGGAAGGCGGCTTGAACCAAGAGCCATTTCGAAAGCAGCACTCACCGCCGGCTCGCAGTGAGCCGCATCGGCAAAGCCCAAATTGCCGTTTGCGTTTTGCCTCGCCCATCGCTGAATCCGGCGACCCGCTATTCGCCATCGTATATTGGACACGAACGGGGCTCTCAACGCTAAGCCATTGAAATCGCTGGCGCGCCCTAGGGGACTCGAACCCCTGTTACCGCCGTGAAAGACCGGTAACGCGGACATCGGCGACTGTGGACGGACAGCTACGGACTCAATGAAATCAATTGCTTAGTTCGTTACCATACACTAGTCTCCGCGCGTGTCCGCCCCCAACTTTTGGAGAAAAGTTGGAGAAATTTGGAGAAGCCGCATGGTCAGCTCCGCGCGCAAATCCTCCCTCGAAACTCGCTCGGCACGCGCCAGATTGCGTGCACGTCGCGCGCCCTACTACGCCAAGGTCGCGAAGGGGCTGCGGCTCGGCTACTACCGCGGCGTGAAGGGTGGGACCTGGATCGGAAGCCGCTATCGCAGCGAGGGTAGCTACGAGACCATCTCGCTCGGCAATGCCGATGACCATCTGGCGGCCGACAACATCAAGGTCTTCGACTACTGGCAGGCGCAGGACGCGCTGCGCAAATGGTCCGAGCAGCAGACGCTAATCGATGAAGGCCTCATGCAGGCCGGGCCCTACACCGTGGCTGATGCGGTGCGCGATTATCTCGACGAGATCCGCGCCGAGAAGAAGCCCGAGGCGGTGCGCAATGCCGAGATCATCTTCAACGCCTTCGTTCTGCCCGAACTCGGCGAAGCGCTGGTTTCCAAGCTGACGCCCGACCGCCTCACCCGTTGGCGCAACAGCATCGCGGAGCGGCCTCGGCGAGTGCGCACCCGAATTGGCGCCGCGCAAGCCTATGGCGACGCCGGCCGCGACGACGAAACCCGACGCCGGCGCAAGGCGACGGCAAACCGCATCCTCACGATGTTCAAGGCGACCCTGAACCGCGCCTTCAATGCCGGGCGGGTCGCCTCCGACACTGCGTGGCGCAAGGTGAAGCCGTTCTCGAAGGTCGATGAAGCCGTCGTGCGGTACCTGACCGGCGATCAAGCGCGGCGGCTGATCAATGCCTGCCCGGAAGACCTGCGTAGCATGGTGCAGGCGGCGCTGCTGACCGGATGCCGCTACTCCGAACTCGCCCGCCTGACATGCGCCGACTACAACGCGGACACTGAGACGGTCGCGATCCGGCTGGCCAAAGGCCGGTTGCGGCACGTGACGCTGACCGACGAGGGGAGGGAGTACTTCGATCGATGGACGGCCGGCCGCGGTGCGACGGATCACGTATTCCTGCGCGGCGACGGCGGCCTCTGGGGCAAGTCGCACCAGAGCAGGCCGCTTACAGAGGCGAGCCGCAACGCCCGCATCGTGCCGTACGTCACCTTCCACATCCTGCGGCACACTCACGGGTCACACCTCGCCATGAAGGGTGTCCCGATGGGTGTCATCGCGGCGCAGCTGGGCCATGCGGACACCCGCATGACCGAGAAGCACTACGCGCATCTCGCGCCGAGCTATGTGAAAGATACAATCAGGGCGAATGCCCCGGTGCTGGGGATTTCCGCGGAGGGGCCGGTCAAGCGGCTTGTGCGCCGCGGATCGCCTGTGGGTTGACCAACGGATGCCAAAGCGCCTTCCGAAGCTGCCTCAGGCGGTGCTGGCGCCCGAACAAAGCGCCGCCATCAACGACTACGCGATCACGGACTTCACGAGCTTCGAGGCGATCTCGGTCGCGGGTTAACGCCCGCGGAAAAGGAAGCACTTGCCTCGATCGGCCAACGTTACGCATTTTCGCGATCGATCGAACTGGCGAGCCCCAAGGCGCGACAGATCGAGTCGCGCCTCAAGAAGACGAAGGCCGCCGCCTGAGCATTGCGCGCGGCCCTTTCGGCGAAGGATCCCCAGAGCACGGCTTTCCTTTCCGGCAAGCTCATCGACGGACAATTGAAGGGGCGTACCCTGTCGCGCAGAATTACTGGTCGCGTTGACTCGACCAGGCTCGCTTTCCTGATGAGAGACATCGAACAGGCCTGTGAGAAAGCTGCGAAATTAGTTGCCTCGCAGGAGGTCAATCCGGCGTCCTGGGTGCGGTTCATCAGAGGTATTGACGCCTGGGCCGGGAAAATCGGGTTCCGCTCTGCCTTCCGCGACTGGGCAGCCGAATGCACCAATTTCACCAACGAGGTTTGCGAGGCTGCGCTAGCCCATGTGATCGAGAACAAGGCGGAGGCGGCTTACCGGCGCGGTGACCTGTTCGACAAGCGGCAGAAGCTGATGGACGCATGGGCCGTCTATTGCGCGGCGCCCAAAGTCGGCAAGGTCGTGGCGTTCAACCCAGATGCGGTGCATGAT
>PLJS01000254.1:0-632 GCA_003140315.1 Hyphomicrobiales bacterium | reverse complement strand
TAGGTCAGCGACACCACGGGGCCGACACCAGGGACCGTCATCAGGCGCCGGCACACATCATCGTCCCGGACGATGGCCAGCAAGCGGCGGTGCAGGATGCCGAGCTGCTCGCGAAGCACACGCCGGACAATGAGCAGCGGTTCGACCAGAACGACCAAGTCAGGGAGATTCTCGACCAGTTCCTTGATCCGCGCCTCGAACTTCACCGTTCCGGCTATTCCGACCTTGAGGCCGAAGTTGCGCAGGGTGGCGCGCAGATCGTTCTCGATGGCGATGGCCTTCGATTGCAGCAGCTTGCGATGGGTCAGCAGCATCCGCAGTTTCTGACTGCGCACCGTCTTCACATGAACGGGACGATAGAGTCCCACCCGCATCATCTGCGCGATGCCACGCGCATCGTTGCGGTCGGTCTTGTTGATCTGCGCCTTCAACGCCGCCCGCATGTGCCGCGTCTCCACGCAGATCACCGGCAAGCCTGCTTCGGCAAGAGCACTGAACAGCCATTGCGATAGCGGTCCAGCTTCCAATCCAATTCGCTTGAAGCGGTAGGCGGGGTTTGTCAGCACCGACAGCAGCGCGTCGGGTTCGCTCGCTACCTTCACTTCCCGAACGATCCTGCCCGTGTCATCCAC
>PLJS01000306.1 GCA_003140315.1 Hyphomicrobiales bacterium | reverse complement strand
GCGCGATAGGTCAGCGCCACCACCGGGCCGACCCCGGGCACCGTCATCAGGCGTCGGCACACATCATCGTCTCGGACGATGACCAGCAGGCGGCGGTGCAGGATGCCGATCTGTTCGCGTAGCACCCGCCGGACAATGAGCAGCGGTTCGACCAGAACGACCAAGTCAGAGACGTTCTCGACAAGCTCCTTGATGCGGGCCTCGAACTTCACCGTTCCCACCATGCCCACCTTGAGACCGAAGTTGCGCAACGTGGCGCGCAGGTCGTTCTCGATGGCGNNCATGCACCGGACGATAAAGCCCCGCCCGCATCATCTGCGCGATGCCACGCGCATCGTTGCGGTCCGTCTTGTTGATCTGCGCCTTTAACGCCGCCCGCATGTGCCGCGTCTCGACACAGATCGCCGGCAAGCCTGCTTCGGCCAGCGCACTGAACAGCCATTGCGATAGCGGCCCGGCTTCCAATCCAACTCGCTTGAAGTGGAAGGCGGGGTTCGTCAGCACCGCCAGCAGAGCGTCTGGTTCGCTGGCAACCTTTACTTCTCGCGCGATCCTGCCCGTGTCATCCACAATGCAGACGCTCGCCTCCTTGACCGAAACGTCCAGTCCAGCAAAATGGTACGATGAAAGGAGCGACTTCGACCACGCCATCGCGGATTGCACGGAGGCGATCCGGCTCAACCCGAAGAACGCCGACGCCCTGGATAACCGCTGCTACGCGTACGGCGACAGGGGGCAGTTCGAGCAAGCAATTGCCGACTGCGACGCGGCGCTCCGGCTCAGTCCCGGGAATGCCGATGCCCTTAACAATCGCTGCTGGGCGCGCACGGTCGCGGGCCGCGACCTGCCGCTGGCCCTCGCTGATTGTGACGCGTCGTTGCGGCTGCGCCCCGGCAACGGCAACGCGTTGAACACGCGTTGCGCCGTACAACTCAAGTCCGGCGCATTCGATCGAGCGATCGCGGATTGCGCCGCGGCGCTCGAGAAAAACCCGAAAGACGCGGACTCGCTCTACGTTAGAGGCATCGCCAAGCTCAAGAGCGGCGACACGACGGGCGGCGAGGCCGATATCGCGGCCGCCAAGGCAATCAAAGCCGATATCACGGACGGCTGGGCGCGCTACGGCGTCAAATGAAACGCGGCACTTAGGTCGCGCTCCAGCTCCGCCCCTTTGTGGGCAGAGAGCGCTACGGCACCAGGATCAGCGAGCCGGTCGTCTTGCGGCCTTCGAGCTCCTCGTGCGCCTTGCGAGCATCCTTCAGCGGATACGATCCCGCGACGTCGATCTTCACGGCGCCTGAGCCGACCACGTCGAACAGGTCCTTGGCGATGGCGAGGAGGTCTTCGCGCTTGGCGGCGTAATTGTTCAGCGTCGGCCGCGTCGCAAACAGCGAGCCCTTGAACTGGAGAATGTTGATGTTGAAGGCGTCGATCTGGCCCGACGAGGCGCCGAAGCTCGCGAACATGCCGAGCGGCTTCAAGCAGTCGAGCGAGCCCGGGAACGTCGTCTTGCCGACGCCGTCATAGACGACATCGCACATCTTGCCGCCGGTGATCTCCTTCACCTTGGCGACGAAATCCTCGTCCTTGTAGAGGATGACGTGGTGGCATCCGTTCTTCTTGGCAAGCTCGGCCTTGTCCTTGGAGCCGACCGTGCCGATCACGGTCGCGCCGAGATGCGCCGCCCATTGGCACAGGATCAGGCCGACGCCGCCGGCCGCGGCATGCATCAGCACCGTGTGGCCTTTCTCGACCTTGAAGGTGCGGCGCACGAGATACTGCGCCGTCATGCCCTTGAGCATCATGCCGGCGGCCTGCTCGTGGCTGATATTGCCCGGCACCTTGACGGCGCGATCGGCCGGAACGTTGCGCTCGGCCGCATAACCGCCGAACGGGAACACGGCCGCGATCCGGTCGCCCACCTTGATGTCGGTGACGCCCGAGCCGACCGCCGTCACATCGCCCGAGCCTTCGTTTCCGGCGGTGAACGGATAGCCGTTCGGCGGCGGATACGCGCCGTTGCGGAAATATACGTCGATGAAGTTGATGCCGGCCGCGGCCTGCTTGACGCGCACCTGGCCCGTCCCCGGGGCGGGAAGCTCGACGTCCTCGTAGGTCAGGACTTCAGGACCGCCGGCCTTGTGCACCCGCACTGCTGCCACCATGACGCTATCTCCCGTAGGTTCGGATCGCCGTTTTCCGGCAACCACTGAAATTCAATGAAAAGCGCGACGAGACCCGCCGCGTTCGGCGCGGATCATAGGTTCGGCAGCAAAAGGCGCAAGCTGTTTGGCGCAGGGGCGCAATGCGGTGGGCAGCGGCCCCGCGCGGCGAACTCAGCGCCCGCCGGCGACGCGCAGGATCGTGCCGGTCGTGTAGGAGGATGCGTCGGAGAGGAGGAATACGATGGCCTCGGCGATTTCCTCGGGCGCGCCGGGCCGTCCGAACGGGATTGCCGCGTTGACGCGCTCGATGCGGCCCGGCGGGTGGATCTCGGTCGCGATCAGGCCGGGCGCGACGGCGTTGACGCGGATGCCGTCCTCGGCAAGCTCCTTGGAGAGCCCGAACGTCATGGAGTCGATCGCGCCCTTCGTGGCCGCATACCAGATATATTCGCCCGATCCACCCAGCGTCGCCGCGGCCGACGAGATCAACACCATCGCGCCGCCGCGCCCGCCATGCTTCTTCGACATACGCGGGATCGCGGCTTGGACGCATAGCAACGCGCCGAGCACGTTCACGTCGATCACGTTGCGCATCATCGCCGGGTCCGCCGCCTCGACCCGCGCGGCGCTGCCGGTGATGCCGGCGTTGTAGACGAAATGCGTCAGGCGCCCGAGATCCTTGTCGACGGCGGCGAACATGCGCGTGATGTCTTCTTCCTTGCCCATGTCGCCCCGCACCGCAATGGCGCGGCGTCCGGCCTGGCGCACGACGCCGGCGACCGCATTCGCCGCGGTCTCGTCACGCAGGTAGTTCACCGCGACATCGAACCCGCGGCTCGCTGCGAGCTTCGCGGTGGCCGCGCCGATCCCGCGGCTTGCGCCGGTAATCAGCAGGACGGGCGCCTCGGACATCTTTGAAATTCCAATTATCTACGCTTACGCCGCGCGAGAATGTTGAAGGCCTCGACCGCGCCCGCGAACGCCATGGCGAAATAGATGTAGCCGCGCGGGATATGGAAGTCGAACCCGTCGGCAACCAGCGCGACGCCGATCAGCATCAGGAATGCGAGCGCCAGCATCTTGGTGGTCGGATGCTCGGCGATGAAACTCGCGACCGGCCCGGAGGCCAAATACATGACGCCGACCGCGATCACGACGGCGGCGATCATGATCTCGATGTCCTGCGCCATGCCGATCGCGGTGACGATCGAGTCGATCGAGAACACGAGATCGATCACAATCACCTGCAGGACGACCCACATGAAGGCCGCCGGCGCGATCGCCGGCCCGTCCTCCGAGCCGTCCGGCGCCCCGGTCTCGACCTCGGCATGGATTTCGTGCGTGGCCTTGGCGATGAGGAACAGCCCGCCCGCGATCAGGATCAGGTCGTGCCAGGAGAACGCATTGCCGAACACGGTCGCGACCGGATACTTGAGCTTGATCAGCGTGGTCAGCCCGAACAGCATCGCGATGCGGAAGATCAGCGCGAGCGAGAGGCCGATCGCGCGTGCGCGCCGCGCGTCGTCCGGCGTGCAGCGCGACACCAGGATCGAGATGAACACGACGTTGTCGATGCCGAGCACGATCTCGAGCGCCGTCAGCGTGACCAGCGCCGCCCAGGCATGGGGATCGGTGAGGAGAGCGAGCATGGCTACGGCAAACTCAATTCGACGAAGTCGCCCGCCTGCAGCGCATTCACCGCGCGGAGGATGTGCTCTCCGTGAGCATGAAGCCGTGGTCAGCTCGTCGTCGGCAAAACCAGAATCGCAATACGCCGTCCATCGAGATTCTGCTGATAATGCAGGTTCTGATCGGTTGTCACGAGCAGGTCGAAATCAGTTTCCGCGGCCTTGAGAAGCGCGCCATTGTCGAGCTCGGCCCACCCCATCTCGTAAGCGGTTGAAACGGCATGGCCGGTTAGAGCATAGCGTAGCGGCGCTGGTGTTCGTGATCGAAAAGAACTCTCATAACGGCGCAGTCAGGCCACGGCGAGGCTGCGCTCGGCATGCCGCAATACCAATTCAACCTGTTCGCGCGTTACACCCGGAAACCATTCAAGGAACTCATCGACCCGCGCGCCGTCTTCGAGGTTCTCGAACAACGCTTTGACGGGTACGCGCGTGCCCTTGAACAGCCAAGCGCCGCTCACCTTTCCCGGCACGCGTTCCACTGCCGGACATTGGCTCCAGTCAAGCATGACGCTCTCCTACGAAATGCAGCGTTCGCCCGCAAGCAAAGCGTGCAGTCGTCTTATGCCTCATCCGCCCGCCGCAGCAGGCCGGCGCCGAGGAAGTAGAGCGCGATGGCACACAAGCCGCCGGTGATCCAGGGGCCAGGCGCCATGTCGCGGATCAGCGCCATCGCGGCGAGGCCCGCCCAGAGCGCGACGAGCACGGCATTCAAGACTATCAGCCGGCGGACGCGGAATGGATGCAGGAACGGAATCGGCACGAAGGTTGCCACCGCCAGCACCAGAACGGCCATCGCGCCGATCCAGGGCGAGGGCCGCAGCAGGAACAGATAGAACGCGGCCGTGTTCCAGACCGCCGGAAACCCACGAAGATAATTGTCCACGGTCTTCATGCGCCGGTCGGCGAAATACAGCGCGCCGGTGACGGCGATCACCACGGCCGCCGGCACGGCGGCGAACGGTGGCAACAAATCGCTCGCCGCGACCGCATAGGCCGGAACGAACACGTAGGTGGTGAAATCGACCACGAGGTCGAGCGTGTCGCCCGACCAGCGCGGCAGCCGCTCGGCGACGCGCAGACGCCGCGCGATCATGCCGTCGACCCCGTCCACCAGCAACGCCACACCGAGCAGCGCGAACATCAGCGACCAGTCGGCTTTCACGGCGGCGAGGAGTGCGAGCAGCGCGAGCGCTGCGCCGCAGGCCGTGAAGACATGCACCGAGAACGCCGCGAGCGTCGCGAGCCGGCATCGCGTGCCTGTCTCGCGGTCCGGCATCAACTGCCCCAGTCGAGCCGCACCAACTCGGCCGAGCGCCCGGCGAAATTCCAGTTGCGGCCGAAGGCGCGCACGCGCGAGGTTTCGGCGCGCGCGATCGTCACATCCTTGCCGACCCAGTAGCCGGTGTTGCTGACGACCACATTCTCGCCCTTCTGCTTGCCGGGGATCGGCTTCACCACGCCCTCGATGATCTTCGGGATCTGGAAGATGCGCGTGTCGCCCTGGATCTCGTAGATGATCTTCTCGGTGCGCACACCGAGGACGGAGCCGACCAGGATCTTCAACAGTCCGGTCGAGCCGCCGGCCTTGCCGCTGAGGATGCGGGTGAGCGCCTTGACGGCATAGATCGTGGCGCGCTCGTCAATATATAGGCCCACGGTCCAGTTGCCGCGCGCGAGCGGCCCCGGAATGTCGAGCAGCAGGCCGGCATTGATGCCGGCAAGGTCGACGTCCTCGTGATGGCCTTCCGCGATGTGGATGCCGGCCCAGCCCTGGCAACGCCCTTCCGTCGGCTCGTGCTGGCCGAGCGAGATCACGCAGGGGCAGAAGACCGTGCAATTGCACGAGAGGACGAAATCACCCTTGAGCTTCCAATCATCCGGCACGCATTGCTCTCCGATTTATCCGATCTTGTGTGGCCAATGGCTCATGACGGACTCCGCGATGACCGCGAGCCCGATACAGGCTAACACGACGCCAATCGCGCGGCTAAAGCGCATCGTGGCGGAAACCTTCTCGACCGTCATGATGGTGCCGAGCAGCGTCATCCAGATCACGCTCATCACGCCGACCGCGAACATCAACAGCATCATCGCCCAGCAGCAACCGAGGCAATAGAGACCCTGTTGCACGCCCAGCCGGAAGACGCCGCGCGGCGTCTCGGTCCAGTTCGCGAAGAAGAACGAGAACGGATGCTGGCACTGCGTGACGCAGGCCCGCTTCAGGCCGGAGAATTGATAGAGCCCGGCGGCAAGGAACAGCGCGCCGGCAAACAACGGGCTTGCGACCGACATCGCGTCATTGAGCACGGCAAAGTGCCCGAGCAGACCCTGCAGCGCCGCGAGCGCCAAGGCGGCGCCGAGCCACACCACAATATAGCCTGCGGTGAGCGCGAGCGGAGACGCGGCGGGTTCGCCCTTCTCGGCGGCGGTCGCGGCGATGTCCGCGTAGGTCATGATCATCGGCGCGGCCGTCGGCAGCATCATGGCGAGCGCCATCGCGCACCACATCGCAAACACGATCGCCGCCTGAGCAACGCTCGATGACCCCGCCGTACCGAAGCCGGGCTGGCAGAGCGCCTGCAACAGCGTCGTCCCGGATTGCCCGGCGAGCGCGAGGCCAAGATAGATCCAGCCGGCCCCGACCAGAACGGCGATGGCGCCGAGAGCGAGCAGCTTCGGCCGCGCGAACGCGTGGACGAATGCGGCGGGGGCTGCCGTTGGGCCTGTGGACGCCATGACTGTCCATAGCGCAAGCGGACGCGCCGCGAAATCTTGAACGGCGCTCGCCATCTGTCTCCGGACCGATTAGGTAACCGGAATGGCTAGCGTGACGCATGCGGTCGAGGTTGCGGTCGTGGGAGGCGGGCCGACGGGCTTGACCGCCGCGATCGCGCTTGCGGCGAACGGCGTTCCGACCGCGCTGATCGCCCCATCCCCGCCTCCCGACAACCGCACGACGGCGCTCCTCTCCGGCTCGGTCGCGGCGCTCGAGGCGCTCGGCGTGTGGGCAATATGCGCCGCCGATGCCGCGCCGCTGACCGCGATCCGGCTGATCGACGACACCGCCCGCCTCGTCCGCGCGCCGGAAGTCACGTTCGAGGCGAGCGAGATCGGGCTTGCGGCATTCGGGCATAACATCGAGAACCGGCACCTGGTCGCCGCGCTGGAGACGCGCGCGGCGGCCCTCCCCTCATTGCGCCGCATCGATGCCGCAGCGACCGCCGTCGAGCCCGGCGACCACGGCATTGTCGTCCGGCTCGATAACGGCGGCCGTGTCGAGGCGCGGCTCGTCGTCGGCGCCGACGGGCGCCGATCGCTCTGCCGCGCGGCGGCCGGTATCGAGACCGAACACCGCAGCTATCCGCAGGCGGCGCTGACGCTGAACATCAGCCATGGCCGGCCGCACGGCGGCGTCTCGACCGAATTCCACACCGCGCACGGTCCCTTCACGCTGGTGCCGCTGCCGGGCGCGCGATCGAGCGTCGTCTGCGTCGTTGCACCGGCCGAGGCCGAACGGTTCGCGGCGCTCGATGACGCGGCGCTGTCAGTCGAGCTCGAACGCCGCGCGCACTCGATCCTCGGCAAGGTTGCGGTCGAGGCAGGGTGCGGGCTGTTCCCGCTCGGGGTCGAAACCGCGCAGCGGTTTGCCGGCCACCGCATTGCGCTTGTTGGCGAAGCCGCGCACGTCATTCCGCCGATCGGCGCGCAGGGCCTCAATCTCGGCCTGCGCGATGCCGCGACGATCAGCGAGCTCGTGGTGAAAGCGCGCCGCGCGGGCGAAGACGTCGGATCGGCGGACGTACTCGCGCGCTACGACCGGCTGCGGCGGGCCGACGTGACCGGCCGCGCGATGGCGGTCGACATGCTCAACCGCAGTCTCTTGTCGGATTTTCTCCCGGTGCAGGGCGCGCGCGGGTTCGGACTCTATCTGCTCGACCGGATCGCCCCATTGCGCCACGCCGTCATGCGCGAGGGCGTTGAGCCGGCGGCGCAGCCAAGACTGATGCGCGGCGAGGCGCTCTGAGTTCGTCAAGCGAGTTCGGCATCGGATATTTCCGCCAGCTTGATGAGATGCCGCAAGAGCCCGATCTTGAGTGGACGATTGCCGTGGATAGGAATGGAAAGACGCACGACGCTTCCGAGCTTGCCGTAGATATGATGACTGCCATGAACGCGAAGCAGTCTCCAGCCGTGACGTTCAATAATACGGGCGAAGTCTCGACCCGAACCCGCCTTCATATGGCGATTTCCAGCACCCGTTCCTTCCCGCCAGATTTCGGAGCCGCGATGTCGACCGACAAGCAACCTTCGACCGCTTCGTAAAGATTCTGAAGTAATTCCTCGAAGGTCTCGCCCTGGGTCGCGCAGCCCGGAATGGCCGGAACTTCAGCCCAGTAACCGCCTTCTTCGGCCTCGTGTACGACAACCTTGATCTTCATATCGCTGTTCCGACGCTCCCGTGGAATCTATGCGCGCAGGCCCGCGGCGCAAGCCGCAGCCCAATCATACCAGTTTACGTGGTGCGGCAACATCGTCGCCGAGCAATTCGGCCGTGTTGGCGCCCAGAACCGGAGATTCTTTGGATTTTGAGACACCCTTACGCAGCGTCTCCGCGATCGGAACCGGCAGTGCCGGCATCGTCGCGCCGCCGGGAGCCGCGACTCGATGAGAGAAAAGCCCGCGCTCGACGAAATGCGGATCGTGCAGCGCCTCTTCGAGCGACGCCATGATGGTGACGCAGCAGTCGGCGGCGGCGAATTTCGGCCGCCAGTGATCGGCCACCTGCGCGGCGATGATGCCGGCGACGGCCTTCTTCGTCGCCTCAGGATCGACCGCATCGTCCATCAGCGCCGCGGGCAATCCAATCGTGTTGCAGAAGGCGAGCCAGAACTTCTGCTCCAGCGCGCCGCAGGCGACGAGCTTGCCGTCGCGCGTCGGATAGAGCTGATAGCGCGGCGAGCCGCCCGCGAGGCGCAATTCGCCGGGGCCGGGGAATGTCCCGGTCGCGTGGCCGATCGCGTAGGCGTACCAGGCGAAGGTGAACATCGCGTCGGTCATGGCGACGTCGAGATAGACGCCCTGCCCGCTCGCGTCGCGCTGGCGCAGGCCCAGCAGGATGTTGATGACCGCCGGCATGGTGCCGCCGCCGATGTCGGCAACGAGTGCAGGCGGCACGATGGGCTTCTCCACGGGTCCCGGCTGGAGCGCCAAGAGGCCGGTGAGGCTCTGGTAGTTGATGTCGTGGCCGGCTTCGTTCGCGCGAGGCCCTCTTTGGCCGTAACCCGAGATCGAGCAATAAACGAGACGCGGGTTGATCGCCGCGACAGCGTCATAGCCGAGGCCGAGCCGCTCCATCACGCCCGGCCGGAACTGCTCAACCAGCACGTCGGCGCGCGCGATCAGGGGCTTGAGCCTGGCGCGGTCCGCCTCGTTCTTGAGGTCGAGCACCACGCTCTTCTTGCCGCGATTAAGGAGCGCGAACACCGCGGCTTCACCATCGAGGCGCGGCGGCATCGCGCGCATGTCCTCCCCGCCCGGCCGTTCGATCTTGATGACCTCGGCGCCGGCCTCCGCCAGCATCAGCGTCGCGAGCGGGCCCGGCAGCAGCGTGGTGAAGTCGAGGACGAGAACGCCGGAGAGCGGCTGCATGACTTCACCGGAATGGCGTTACAGGCGCCATGATGAACACGGTTGATCGCGACCGGCAACGCGGCCTTGTCGCAAACCGCCTTGACGCGCGCAAAAGCGCCCGTGAAATGGCCAAGGATTTGCATGGAATGTAGCCAAATGCCTGACCAGGGTGACGCATGAAACTCCCACGCCCCTTCTTCAAGCCGCTCGCCATCGGCGCGCCGGAGCCGTTCCGCGAGCCGCCGCTGCGGCTGGAACGCATGATCCACTTCGTGCCGCCGCATCTCGACAAGATCCGCGGCAAGGTGCCGGACCTGATCCGCGAGGTCGACGTGGTGCTCGGCAATCTGGAGGACGCGATCCCCGCCGACGCCAAGGAAGCCGCGCGCGCGGGTTTCATCGAGATGGCGAAGCTCGACTACGGCGCGACGGGGCTGTGGACCCGCATCAACGCGCTCAACTCGCCATGGGCGCTCGACGACATCACGCAAATTGTCGCGGCCGCCGGCAACAGACTCGACGTGATGATGCTTCCCAAGGTCGAGGGGGTTTGGGACATCCACTATCTCGACCAGCTCCTCGCGCAGCTCGAGGGGCGCCACAAGGTCACGCGGCCGATCATGATCCACGCGATCCTGGAGACCGCCGAGGGCGTGAAGAACGTTGACGCGATCGCGGCCGCTTCGCCGCGCATGCACGGCATCTCGCTCGGGCCGGCGGACCTCGCCGCCTCGCGCGCGATGAAGACCACCCGCGTCGGCGGCGGGCACCCGGATTACGTGGTGCTGGAAGACGGCGGCGGCGACAAGCCACGCGCGCGCTATCAGCAGGACCTCTGGCACTACACCATCGCGAAAATGGTCGACGCGTGCGCTGCGGCCGGCATCAAGTCGTTCTACGGACCGTTCGGCGACTTCTCCGACCCCGCGGCCTGCGAGGCGCAGTTCCGCAACTCGTTCCTGATGGGCTGCGCCGGCGCCTGGACGCTGCACCCCTCACAGGTCGCGATCGCCAAGCGCGTGTTCTCGCCCGACGTTGCGGAGGTCAAGTTCGCGCTGAAGATCCTCGCCGCGATGCCCGACGGCACCGGTGCTATCATGATCGACGGCAAGATGCAGNNAGGACGACGCCACCTGGAAGCAGGCAAAGGTCGTGGTCGATCTCGCAAAGATCGTCGCGGGGAAGGATGCCGAGATGAAGGAGAGGTATGGGGTGTGACACTGCCGGTCACGCGCTTCGCCGTATTTCTCGTCATCCCGACAAGAAAAAGATCACCCAGCCCGCCTCAGGCGCTCGGGCGCGTGCGCCGCGGATAGCCGGCGCTCTCATACAGGCGGCGGATCGCCGGGCCGTCGTAGCGCGCCTCGTCCACCTGAAGCTGGGCGCCGAGGAGAAGCGCGGAGGGCAATTCCTCCATCGCGAAACGAATGGCTTCCGCGGCGCTGTCAAAGCGCCGGTAGCCCATCGCCTGGCGTCCAAACTTGCGGCTGCGCGGCGGAAACAGCTCCGCTTCCGCGCCGTAATCGAACAATGCCGGTTCGCCCTCGCGATCAATCGCGGGCGCGACCTGAACGCTCATCGCGGGTTGCCCGCGGCGGCCTTATCACGCTTTGCGGCGTGCACGGTCTTATCCTGATTGTCGGCGAGCCACTGCTCATTGTCGGCGAGTGCGGTCAGGCTTCGTTCGTGCTTCTCCAGCTCGAGAATGTCCGCCGGCGCAGCCGCGCCCTTGGCGAGCGCTGCATATTCGGCCGCTTTCGCACGATATTGCTCGGGCGCGGACATGTTGAATCTTTCTGTGTGAGGGCCTCCCTCCGACGCGCAAGAGGGCGGATCGGCGAGGCAGAATTTAGGGCGGGCAGACACATACATGGTGACGGCGAGGCGCATTAGCGAGATGCGGCGTGTCGTATTTCGCGTCCGCGCGCAAAACCCCGGCCTTTCGGCCGGGGCTTTCGTAGTCTTCCGGCCTTCAAAGACCGGCTAGGCTTTAGTGATGCCAGAACAGAGCGAGCAGCAGGATGATGGGCAGCGGAACGCCCAAGAGCCAAAGCAGTGCACCTCGACCGAATCCCATGTCGTTCTCCTCAGTCCGTGTATGTGGGCATAACGCGCGGTCGAGGCTCGGGTTCCGGCACGTTGAAGCGCAGCGCGGCTCGGTCTTAGAGGCTGACTCAAAATGAGCTGAGCAAAATCAACGAGTTTCGAATCCGCTTCGTTGAGGTATCAGATTCCTCCAAATCGCAAAGCGCCCGAATGATCGGCTTCTTTGNNTGAAATGACTCAGTTTCATTTTCGGTCAGGCTCTTAGACGAAGCAGCGCGCCGCGAAGCGGCCGAGAGCCGGATCGGCGAACGGGCTCGCCAGCGGCTCGCATTCTTTCAGCGACGCAGGAACGAGCTTGCGGTCGGCCGGTTCGTTGCCCACGGCCGATGGCTGGTCGCCGCGCTTGAAGACGATCGTCGTGCTGGTCGCGACGTCGGGATGCTTCAGCGGCAAGCGGTCACCCTTGCCGGAGCGGTCGACGATGGTCATCGGCGTGACGTCTGTCTTCACCGGCGCGGCCGGCTGGAAGAACTGCGCCGCCGACACGAGACTGAGCGGGCCATCGAAGATGCCAGTCGCAATCACCACGCCGGCCACTGCGCCGATCAGATAGCTCGACAGCGATGATTTGTTCATGGTCAGGCTCCCGAGAAGCGACCTTCCCCGGTCCGCCGCATCAACGCGGCGCGCGTATGTTCGTTCCCGGCCACGCGTCACCAACCAAACGGCGCGAACGCCGGACGCTCGGCCTGGACGTAGGCGGGGCGATTTTGGCTGTAGTAGATCTGGTCCTGCTGGCGCGAGGCTTCCTGTTGACGCTGGGTTAGCGCGCGTTCGCGCGCGAGGCGGGCTTGGCGCGCCTTGGCGGCCTTCAGCTTTTCGGTCTTAAGGGCTGCGGCGCGGGCCGCGGTCGCGGTTGGCGCTACCGTGAGAGAGGCCGGCGCGACGATGCGGGGCGGGTCGGCGGCCGGCGGTGTGAGCAAGGCGGCCGGCAAGGGTTCTGGCGCCGTCTGCGCGGGGGGGGCCGATGCCGTTACGGTAAACGGTGCGGGGGGCGTCGGTGTGTTACCGATCGCGACCTGATCATGGCGTACCGCAGCGTCCTGCACTGCGACGGGACGCGTAGCGATTTCAGCCGGTTGAAGGAGATAGTTGACAAACAGAAGGAGGCCGAACAGCGCGCTGCCGACCACTGCGAAATACTTGAACAGGCTTGGCATCGGCATGGTTTGCCCCTTCCAAGGACAATCGCCCCGAAAACGCGCCACAGCGCGTGCCGTTCCCGCCCCTCACAGGTATTGGTCGTGCGTGGTGACCGAAAGGTTCAGCGCGGAACAAAGAATCCGGGCTGGCGATGTCGCCATTGTTCGTGAAATATCGAGACATGCGCATTGGGATCACGAATTTCGAAACCCGCCGCGAGCCGCTGGCGACCCGCCGCCGCTTCGTCACGCGGATGCTGATCGCGACGGGACTATGGTTCGCACTCGCCATCGCGGGCCTCGCGATCGGCATGGCCGGCTATGCCTGGTTCGAGGGCATGTCGGTCGCCGACGCCTATGAGAACGCCGCGATGATCCTCTCGGGCATGGGGCCGGTCACCGAGTTGAAGAGCACGGCCGGCAAGGTCTTCGCCGGTACCTACGCGATCTTCTCCGGCCTGGTGATCGTCATCGCGACCGGCTTCGTGCTGGCGCCAATCTTCCACCGCGTGCTGCATCGCTTTCACGTTGAGAGCGGCAAGAACGATTAGCTCCCCGTGTGCTGACAGCCCCCGAGGCGCTGAGGTAAAATCACGTCATCGCGTTCACTTACGGGGGGACAAACGTGAAATATCTCCGATGCCTATTGGTCGTCGCGTGCTCGCTTGACGCCAGCGCGGCGTTTGCCGACACGGCGGCACTTCTGCGCAAGCCGCAGCCCAACATGTCCACACGCATGGCGCAGCGCTATTGCCTGGAAGGCAATCACCAATGCTGTTGCGATAGGGCCGGGCCGTTGTGCTGCCCAGGCTATGAGTGCGTGAGCAACGGCCGCGTCGGATACTGCCACCTGATCAACGACGAATAGCCTACGCCGCCTGCGGCTGCGCCTCGCCGGCCCACTTGCCGGCGAGCGGCAGCAGCAGCGCGAACAGCGCAGGGATCGCCAGCAGATAGGCCCCGCCGGCGATCATCAGCACGGTGGACAGCCCGAACGATGTGGCCAGCAGCGGCACCATCGCGGCGCCGAGCACCGAGAAGCAGCCATTGATGCCCCAGGCCCACAGGAACATGTGGGTCTTGCCGAGGCGCGCGAGCGACGTCATGCCGATCGGCATCGGGAAGCCCATCAGGAACGCGGGCGGCGCGATCAGCAATAGGCAGAACAGCGCGCGCAGGCCGTAGGGGAATGCGCCGATCCAGTCGAGCGGGCGGTCGAGGAACAGCCCGTAGCCGATCAGCAGCACGCCGATAAGGCTGAGGATCACCGGCATCGCGCGGCGCGCGTCGGCGATGAAGCGTTCCGACGTGAGGCTCCCGAGCCCGGAAAACACCAGCATGCCGGTGATCAGGATCGAGGCCGAGACGGTGGCGTTGCTCAGCGCCAGCACGAAGTGCGCGATCAGCCCGACCTCGACCATGATGAAGCCCGCGCCCAGGCAGGCAAAATAGACGATGGCGCCGAACTTGCCCGGATAGTGGCTAAAGATGGTGCGCCAGCCGGCAATGACCGGGAACAGCACGAGCGAGAGCGCCGCGATCGCCGCGATACAGAGCGTCGCCCACAGCAACAGATAGCCCCATTCGTCCTGGAACAGGTCGAGCCGGTCGAGGATCTTCGGTAGGTCGAGCGGCTTCACGTAGGCCGCGAAGTACGGCCGGTTATTGGTGAGCGGGCGCGCGTCGAATACGTAGCGCTGCGCGAGCTCTTCCCAGCCGCCGGTGACGAGATGATGCCAGAACGCGCGCGCGAGCGTGGTCGCCGGCAGCACGGCGCCCTCTTCGGCCGACGGATTGTCGGTCGCGACACGGCCGGGCGTGTCGTTCGCCTCGGGCGGCGGCTCGTCTGTCGGATCGGAGATGTCGGAGCCTTCCGACGCCACGAAGATCTGCTTGCGATAATCCTCCAGCACCTTGTCGATGCGCGAGGCGTCGTACTCCATGCCGGGGTAATAGAGGACGTCGAACGACATGCTGCGCGTATGCGCGCGCAGCGTCTCGATCTCAGCCGGCGTGAAGCCGTCGCGCTTGTAGAGCACCGTCGCGGTCGAGAGGTAGCTCGAGGTCGCGAAGAATTTTCCGGAAATGTCAGGGTCGAGCGATTGCGCCGCCTGCGCCATCGTGGCGTAGAGCTTGAGCACCGATTTCGGCGGCTCTTCCTTGTTCCACAAGGTCACCGAGAGCACGCCGCCGGGCGTGAGCGCGCGCATGTAGCTCATCATGGCTTGGCGCGTATAGGCGAACTTTTCTACGATTGCGAAGCCGCCCGGATTGGAGAGGCCGGCCGAGTCCGCGAGGCTCAAATCGATCACGTCGTAGCGTTTGTCGGTCGCGCCCAGATAGATGCGGCCGTCATAGTCGATGACGCTGAGCTTCTTGTTGCGCAGGATGTCGCCGGTGAAATCGCGCAAGCCCTTGTCGTCGCGGAAGGCGCGCAGAATCTCCGGATTGCCTTCCGCCACGGTGACGCTTCTGGCATCCGACTTGAGCGCGACCGCGGTCGAGAGCCCGCCGCCGAACTGCACGACGAAAATGTCCGGCTGCTTCTTGATCAGATACGGATAGATCATCGGCAAATAGTGGAAATACGCGGTCTGCTCCGCGGTCAGATCGCGGATGACGCCGCTCGGTCCGTCGCCGTCGACGTAGAGGCCGAGATAGGCGTTGGCCGGCATCTCCTTCAGATTGAAGGCCGCATTGTCGGAGAGGCCGGGCGCAAAATGCAGGTACGAGCTGCCGTAGACTTCAAGATAACCGAACGGCGAGGCACGCGCATAGACGCGCTCCGAGTCGGGGAATTTGCGCGCGTAGGCGACGCCCTTGTAGTCGGACACCGCGAGCTTCGGGATGCCGGTCAGCGCGGGAAGCGCGTGATGCGCGCCAATCGAGAGCAGCAACAGCACGATCAGCGCACCGATGAGGCGGCGCGAGCCGAGCGCCGAGAACCATAAGACGCTTCCCACCGCCCAGAGCCCCAGCGGCACCGTGATCAGATCTTCCGGGTTGAACAGGTACATGGCGCCGAGAAAGAGCAGCCCGCAGGCGCCCGAGCCGACGAGATCGGCGAAATAGACCCGGCCGAAGATGCGCTGCGAGCGCAGGAACACGGCGCCGAGGAATGCCGCGCCGCACAGGAACGGCAGCAGATAGAGCATGAAGTTGGCAAACAGGCGCCACTTCTGGGTCGGATCGGAGACGAGGAAGATCGCGTTGAAGGGTACTTGTTGGGCAGCGAGGTTCGCCGCCACCATCATCGGGCCGAAGGCGAGCAACGCCCCGGCCGCTACGCCCTCCCAGTGGCGCTCGAACCAGTTTTTGGAGACGCACATCACGGCGCTGGTGAGCCCGAAGCCGAGCATCGCAAGGCTGACCACGAGCGAGCCGAAATGCGCCCAGCTCCCGACCGCGAACACCCGCATGATGCCGATCTGCAGCGCAATCACGGCGCCGGCGACGAGGCCGACCGCGAGATAGATCAGCGGCATCCGCGGCAGATCGCGCGCGAATGATGCGGGGGACGCGTCAGTCATGAGCGAATCCTAACCTCCCCCTAAAAGGGGGAGGTGGAGCGTGGGCTAGTTGTTGTGCGTGCCCTTGATCACATCGCCTTCGAGCTTGGTGAACGGCACGAACGCGACGGGCTTGCCGTTGAAGATGTCCGAGCGCGCGACGTTGATATTGCCGTCGGCGGCCTGGGTCTTGACGATCTTGAGCACGCGCTGCGCGCCGGGCGGGCCGATCGGGATCGCCATGATGCCGTTGTTCCTCAACTGCTGCAGCAGTGGCGGCGGTACGTGGTCGATGCCGCAGGTCACGATGATCTTGTCGAACGGCCCGGCCTCGGCCCAGCCGTAATATCCGTCGGCGTTCTTGGTCGTGATGCCCTTGTATTCGGTATAGCCGCGCGCGATCAGGCCGTCATAGATGCCGCGCGTGCGCGCCGCGAGCGGCTTGATGATCTCGATCGAATAGACCTTGTCGGTGAGGTTCGAGAGGTAGGCCGACTGGTAGCCCGATCCGGTGCCGATCTCGAGCACCTTCTCGCCCTGCTTCACATCGATCACGCTGGTCATGCGGCCGACGAGGTGCGGACCCGAGATCGTGACGCCAAAACCGATGTCCAGATAAGCATGATCGTAGACGCGGTTGAGATTCTGCTTGAGCACGAATTCTTCCCGCGGCGTGAGCAGAAAAGCGCGCTTGTTGGGAACGTCCCAGACGTCGCGGTTCGCCAGCAGTACGCGATACCGGCTCCAGCGCTCCTTCAGGAAGGCCGCGTCTTCACCGCGGTTCTGCTGCATCCATTTGAAATAGTCCGCCTCGTCGTCGAGCGGCGGCATCAGGTCGAAGCTGTAGGGGGTCGGAACATTGGCGCGGGCGAGCCCGGGCAGCCCGGCCGCTCCGAGAGCCGCAACGCCGGTCAGAAATGCCCGCCGATTCATGTCGATTCGCATGCACAGCCATCAGGTTGCGGTGCACTATTCAGTCGCCATCGCGACTTTTGCAAGGCAATTTCAGCGATGCGGCGTGCGCGGGCGCGGCGGCTGCGCGAGCGGCATGAGTGGGCGCTCGGGCCAGCGGTCCTCGAAGCTGCCGGGTGCCGGCGCCGGCCCGGCAGTGGCGGTGACATCGGGATCGGCGAATTGCAGCGGCTGGGCGCCGCCGGGCAGCACCGATGGTGGGCGCGGACGCGGCGTCCGCGCAATGTAATTGGGATCGTTCGGCGGGCGCGCGATCGGCGGCGGGACGGCGGCGACATATGCCGGCCGCGGCACCCGCGCGAGGATCTGCCGCAGCGGATCGTCGACAAAGGCGCGCGTCACGAAATCCATATGCACGTCGGTCGCCTGCTTGTTCTGGTCGGCATCGGCGCGCGGAGGCCTCGGCGGCGTTGACAGAAACGCGATCGTGCCGGGCTCAATCGTGCGCGGGAGCTTGGTGTCGTAGCGCGCGTTGGCCTCGCGCATCATGCGTTGCATCGACTGGTTCTCGCCGTCGGTCGCGGACGAATAGGCGCTGACGAAGAAGCTGTCCGGCTTGCGCGCGATCCAGCTCATGAACTTGTCGGTCTCGCCGAACAGAGCATCGAGCAGCACGACGCCCTGCACGCGGTCGTCGGCGTCGCCGTACATCAGCGAATAGGCGGCCGGCATGTATCCGCCGCTATACGCGACCAGCACGACCGGCGCCTTCTCGAAGATCGGTTGGGTCTTCTGATTGCCCCACAGCTCGGCGAGGCGCACCGCGGCCTCGTCGAGAAACGCCCGGAACATGCCCGGTTCCCAGAATCGGCCGGCGCTCGAATCGAGCGCGTCGACGGCAAACTGCGGCGCGACCAGAACCGTATTGTGCCCGGACTGAACCACTTGGCGCGGCACCTGCTGGCGCAGATAGACGTCGCGCTCGAGCTTGGCGAGGTTGCCATGGAAATAGACGACGAGGAGCACCGGCTTTGACGGATCGAACGAGCGCGGGAAGGCGAGCAGCACGCGCTTGTCCGAATAGGTCTTGTCTTCCCAATAGACGCCGCCGCGCACCGAGGTGTGGCCACGCCGGTCGCCTTGAACGACATCGAGGAAGCGTCCGCCCTTCTCGGCGATCTCGCCGTCGAAGGGAAACGGCGTGTTCTCGAACTTGACCAGCCGCATCTTGCCCATCGGATTGGTCGCCGCCTCGGCGGCTTCCTGCGCCGCCGCCGGCCCGGTCAGCGCGCCTGACGCCAACAATAGCAGAACCGGCCATGCGATGGCCGTCGCGTATCCGCCGTAACTGGCGTGCCCCTCAGGCATTCCCCGAACACGTCCCCGAATGCGCCCGCGGCGCGACGTTGAGCGGCCTTATCCCAACGCGACGCGCATGGAGCCACGAGGAGCCATCCTGTGCGCCGCGGTTTGACGCCGCGTTAATGCCGCCGCACGGGCCAGCATAGCACTCGAACAGGACGATCGTGGCGCCAGCGCGACATAGCCAAGGCGCTACGGGGCGGGCGGAACCGCACCTTTTGTGCGGCGGAACCGCACCCTGTGGTGCGGCGGACGCAGTTCGCCAAAAAGCTGGGCGCGGCTACTTTTAGTGCTTTGTTAATCATGACTCGATAGGCAATAAAGGACGGCAGCCGGGGCACTTAGGGACCTTCCGAGGCAAAAAAACATGCAACATATCACGTTCGCTGCCGTGACGGTCGCCCTGCTCGCGGCGCTCGGTTCGCCCGCCCAGGCGACCGGAGAAATGATCCTCGGCGACAGCCTCGGCGTCGGCGTCAAGGCGGCCTCCGGCCACCCCGGCACGGCGAAACTCAGCGTGTTCATCCGCAACGATCAGGCGCTGAGCCAGATCAACAGCGTACCGCCCGGCGCGACCGCGTTTCTGGTGCTCGGCACCAACGACTCCGCAGGCTCCGTGAAGGGCCTGGAAAAGTTCATCGACAACATCGTGCAGGCGGCCGACAGACGCGGCATCAAGCTGGTCTGGATCGGGCCGCCCTGCGTGCGCAAATCGTGGGACAAGAATTCCAAAGAGCTCGATGCAATTTTGACGGCGCGGCTCGACAAGACATCGGTCAAATACGTCAGCATCCGCGACGAGACACTCTGCTCCGGGGCCTATCAGGGCGCCGAAGGCGTGCACCTGAACATGCAGGGATACGCCTACTTGTGGCACAAGGCGCGCGTGGCCGCGGGCCTGCCCGAGAGCGACGACAGCCCGATCAAGATCGCGTCGGCGAAGCCGAGGCGGCAGCACAAGCCGGTGATGACCGCTGACGCCGGAACGCCCGCCATGGCTACCACGGCGCCCGACGCCAAGCCGCGCAAGCGGAGGAGCCGCGTCGCGCGCGCCGAACCGGCGCCGACCGGTTTTTTTGCCTGGTTCCGGCGCAACTAGCGCCCCAACCATGAGCCCCGCGCGACTGCGCCGGCTGTTGGCGATCGAATATCGGGCCGAATGAGCCGCGACGGTTGGCCGCCGCGGCTTTGCCTTGTTTAGCCTGTCTGTGTTGCGTGAAATTCCTTTTCGGCGGTGTCGCATGTCGGAACGTCCCTGCCGCTCGCGGCAGATGAAATCTGCTCTCTTGCTCGTGGCGATCGGGTGCGCGTTTGCCTGCGCGGCGCTCCCCGCGCGAGCGCTTGCCGAAGGCAAGATTAAGGTCGCCTTCGTCGGCGATTCCTCGGCGGACGGCTTATGGGGCGGCTTTACCCGCGTCGTGACGCGCGATTCCTGCCTCAACGCAAGCATCGAGGCTCTGCGCCTTGGCAAGAACGGCACCGGCCTGACACGGCCCGACAAGTTCGACTGGGTCGCCGAGGTCGCGCGCATCGCCGAGAAGGACAAGCCCGCGCTGTATGTGATGTCGCTTGGCCTCAATGACCGCCAGAGCGTGGTGGTGGGCGGGAACGTGACGGCGTTGGAGTCGCCCGAATATGCGAGCCGCTATGGCGAGCGCGTCGCCGGCATGATCAAGGGCGCGACCGCGTCCGACGCTGGCGTCATCTGGGTCTCCCTCGCCGCCATGCGTGAAGCCCCCGCCGAGGCCGATGCGATCGCCAAGAACAAGCTGTTCGCCGCCGCTGTCGAGACCGCGGGTCCGGGCGCGCGCTATGTCGATCGGCGCAAGTTCGCCCTGGTCGGCGGCGGGACGTTCAGTTCCTACGGCCCCGACAAGAGCGGCTCGATGATCCAGTTGCGGGCCGCGGATGGCGTGCACTTCACGCCCGCCGGTGAGGACTTGGTGGCAGCCGAACTGCTGCCCCAGATCCTCGGTAACCTGCGCGAGCGCAATATCCCGGGGGCGAGCGCATGCCAGAAATGACGCGGGGCCAAGATTGATGGTGAAGTCCCGGCACGGATCACGCGTAAACGTGGCCGCAGCCGTCGTCGGCGCATGTCTGGCGCTTGCCCTGATCCTGCTCGCACTGCCCTCGCCTGCCGCCGCGCAGGACGAGCCTCCGACGACCGACACCGTGCCGGCGCCGAGCGAACAGGCGGCCGCCCCCTCACCGGCCGATCCGGCCGCGACGTCGGCCGATTTCGAGACCCGTTGGCTCGAGACCGCGGGCGCCGTCGGCCCGCGCGCGACCTCGCCCGACGATCCGCAGAGCGCCAAGCCGCAGCGGCGCGGCAGGGATCAGCCGAGCCTCGCCATCCTGCAGATCGGCGACAGCCATACCGCCGCCGACTTCTTCACCGGCGAGTTGCGCAAGCGGCTGCAGGCGCTGTTCGGCAATGGCGGCGCTGGCTACATGACCGCCGGCAAGCCGCATGCCGGCGTGCGCTCCTCCACATTCAAGGTCACGACCTCGCCGGGCTGGAGCTACAAGTCACTCAACAAGGCGACCGAGCCGGCGGAGTTCTGGCTCTCCGGCTACAACGCGATCACGTCCGAGACCGGTCAGACCATGACGCTTGTGTCCGACCAGGCCGTGCCGTTCGACGCGATCGAGATCGAGACCGTGCGCCAGCCGGACGGCGGCAAGATCGACATCCGGCTCGATGGACGCGTGGAGAGCCAGTACGACCTCAAATCCGACACGACCGAGCCGATCGTGATCCGGCTTGTCCCCGAGACCGTGCAGACCCACGTCATCAAGCAGATCACCATCACCACGACCAGCCCCGGCACCGTCAATCTCGCCAGCGTCTCGGTCTACAATCGCCACGCGGGGCTCTCCTACAACAGCGTCGGCTTCCCGGGCGCGCAGATCAGCCTGCTCGACAAGCTCGACGAGCGCGTGTTCGCGAGCGAGTTGCACCGGCTCTCGCCCCAGATCGTGGTGCTGGCCTTCGGGACGAACGAGGGCTTCCGCGACGATCTCGACCTAGCCGTCTACGCGCAGACCTACGAGCGCATCATCACGCGCATCCAGTCGATCCTGCCCGGCACCGTCATCGTGGTGGTCTCGCCGCCGGACGGCGCGCACAAGGAAGGCGGCGAATGCGGCCGCACCCCGCCGCAGCTCGCGCGCGTGCGCGACATCCAGCAGGACATTGCCAAGCGATACAAGCTTGTATACTGGAACTGGGCCTCGATCATGCCTGAGCAATGCGGCCCGCATCAGTGGGCCACGATGTCGCCGCCCCTGATGGCGAAGGACTATGTCCACTTCACCGTCGAGGGCTACAAGAAGAGCGCGGGCGAATTCCTCAACACGTTGATTCCCGTCATCAGAGAGCTTCGAGCGCGAAGCAATGTTGTTTCCTACAACTGAATTTGCGGTCTTTTTCGCCGTCGTCTTCGCGGTTTCCTGGGCTCTCAATTCTCACAACACGACGAAGAAGTGCTTCCTCGTCGCGGCAAGCTATTTCTTCTACGCGTTCTGGAAGCTCAGCTATGTGCTGGTTCTGTTTTTAAGCTCCACGGCGAACTACGCGCTCGCGCTGCTGCTCGGCCGCATGGCCGACGGTCCTTTGCGGCGGATCGTGTTCTGGTTCGGCGTCGCCGGCAATCTCGCCGTGCTCGGCGTGTTTAAGTATTACGATTTCTTCGTCGCGCAGACGATCAATGCGCTCTCGACGGTCGGCATCCGCGCCAACCTTTCGTTCCTCGAGCTCGGCATCCCGGTCGCGATCTCGTTTCTCACCTTCCATGCGCTCTCCTACATCATCGACGTCTACAACCGCCGCATCAGGCCCACGACCTCGCTCGTCGACATCCTGTTCTACATCAGCTTCTTTCCCCATCTCGTCGCCGGACCGATCGTGCGCGCGCGCGACTTCCTGGCGCAGACCATCCATAACTCGCGTCCCTCCGACATCCGGCTCGGCGAGAGCGTGCTCTTGATCGTCGGCGGACTGTTCAAGAAGGTGATCGTCGCGAATTACATCTCGACCGATTTCGTCGACGGCGTGTTCGCAAACCCGATCGCCTATTCGAGCCTCGACCTGCTGCTCGGTATGTATGCCTATGCGATCCAGATCTATTGCGATTTTTCCGCCTATACGGACATCGCGATCGGCGTCGCGTGCCTGCTCGGCTACCGCTTCCCGCAGAATTTCAACCAGCCCTATCGCGCGCTCTCGGTCACGGATTTCTGGCGCCGCTGGCACATTACGCTGTCGAGCTGGCTGCGCGACTATCTTTACATCCCGCTCGGCGGCAACAGACGAGGCCGCGCGCGCACCTACGTCAACCTGATGCTGACAATGCTGCTCGGCGGCCTCTGGCACGGGGCGAGCTGGCACTTCGTGCTCTGGGGGGGGCTGCATGGCATCGCGCTCGCGGTCGAGCGCCTGCTCGGGATCACCGCCGATGGGCCGCGGCGTATCCCGGCGGTGCTGGCTTGGCTCATCACCTTCCACTTCGTCTGCATCACATGGGTGTTCTTCCGCGCCGACTCGCTTGAATCGGCGCTGATGTATCTCGGCAACTTGCTCGGCGGCGACGTGTTTTGGAGCACCACAATGACGTGGTGGGTCGCGCTAATGCTGCTGTGCGGAGCCGTCACGCAGTTCTGGCCCGGCCACTGGTTCGAGGCGGCGGCGGAGCGCTACGACCGGGCATCGCTGCCGGTGAAGGTCGCGGTCCCGTTCGTGGTGATCTTCCTGGTCGCCGTGGCGGCGCCGGGCGGGATCCCGCCGTTCATCTACTTCCAGTTCTAGCGACGGAGCGTGCGATGGCGACGGAGCAAAATCTCAACGACCTGCCGGGCTCGGGCCTGCGGCTGCGCGTGACCGCGATCGTGGTCTACGCCACGCTTGCGCTGCTCGCGCTGACGATCCCGCAATCGATGGTCAACCGGCTCAACGATTTTGGCCCGAACGCGGCACGCGATGCGGCGCTGACACTCACGCAAGCGTTCGCCGGCGCCTCGCATCGGATCGGGGCGGACTGGGCGTACCACGCGGGGCGGCGGCTGTTCCTGAGCGTCACCGGCAAGCAGGACGATTGAGCCCGCTCCGGGTCGCGATTGTGGGCATACGCGGCCAAAAGCCTCGGAAATGCGATTGGTCACTGGCGTCGCGGGCCGAACCGCATTATTTCTTCGCCCATGAGCCAGATGCGACAGGCGAAATTCAAGATCGGACAGGTGGTCAAGCACCGCCTTTATCCGTTCCGCGGCGTCGTATTCGACATCGATCCGGTCTTCAATAATACCGACGAATGGTACGACGCGATCCCGGCCGAGGTCCGGCCGCACAAGGATCAGCCATTCTATCACCTGTTCGCCGAGAACGCCGAGACCGAATACGTCGCCTACGTGTCCGAACAGAACCTGTTGCCCGACGAATCGGGCGAGCCGGTGCGCCATCCGCAGGTGAAGGAGACGTTCGAGCGCGCGCGCGACGGAAGCTACCGGCAGCGCGACCTGCGGCTCAACTGAGCGCCGCGACTTTAGGTCCACCCCGCGCTATTTGGCCGGAGCGGCCTGTTTCTGCTGCTGCTGGCGCAGGCGCTCTTCCCACTCCTTCTTCTGCGCGTTCGCAAATACTTCCGGGTCCGTCGCCGGGCCGTCGGCCGCCTTGGCAAAATCGGTGAGCGGTATCGGATAGGCAACCACCTGGCCGGGCATGTTGATGCCCTGGAGCAGGAGTTGCTGTCCCTTCTTCAGCCTGGCGACGAATTCCGCGGTGATCTCGTAATCCGCCATGCAGCCGTTCGGAACGCACGTCACGTAGACGCCCGGCACCGGCTGTTCGTTGTCGAGGATCAGACGCATCCCCTGGGGAAGCTGCATGCCGAGCGGCAGCGTGATGCGCAGGAGCTTCTTCGCCTCACCCTCCTGCTCGATAAAGGCCGCGCCGGCGAGGAACTGGCCGGTCTCGAGCCGGACTTCCTTCAGGGTCATGCAGAGCTGCTTGAGCTGCGTGTTGTTCTGGTTCTTCGGGCAGACCTTGGTCCAGGGCGAAAAGACGACCGGCACTTGCGGCTGCGATGCGGCGGGCGGCGGCTGCGGTGCATGCTGAGGAGGCTGCTGCTGGGCCGGCTGCGGGGGCGGCGACGGCTCTTTCTTGCGCGGCGGCTTGACGACATGCTTCGGCGGAGCCGGCGCGGGCGCAGGCGTGGTCTGGGCCGCGGCCACGGCGCTGAACGCCAACGCGCCCGCCGCTGCGGCGAGCGCATGTCTGGCGACGATCGAAAACGCGCCGGCGATCGCGTTCATCATCCTAACCCCTCGGCCTCACACCGCTGATGAGTTGGTGCGCGCGCGCCGCGCGGATTGTGGCAACGAATAAGGCGCGCCGGTGGCGCGCCTCGATCGTCCGCGCTCGCAAGAGCCAATGCTTATTTCGCCGGAGCCGGCGCCGCCTGCAGCTTCTTGCGGGCTTCCTCGGCCTTGCGCTGGAGTTCTTCCTGCAGCTTCTTCTGCTGCTCTTCGAACACCTTCGGATCGGTCGCGGGGCCTTCATTCGCCTTGGCGAAGTCGCTGAGCGGCAGCACGTAGCTCGCCGCCTGGCCCGGCAGATTGATGCCCTGGAGCAGGATCTGCTGGCCCTTCTTCAGTTTGCCGACGAACTCGGCATTGACGTCGAAGTCGGCCATGCATCCGTTCGGCAGGCACACGATATAGCGGCCGGCCTGCGGCTGCTCCTTATCGAGGATCATGCGCGTGCCCTGCGGCAACTGCATGCCGAGCGGCAACGTGATGCGGAACAGCTTCTTCTCTTCGCCCGTCTGCTCGATCAGCGCGGCACCGGCGAGGAACTGACCGGTCTCAAGGCGCGCTTCCTTCACGGTGAGGCAGACTTCCTTGGCGGCCGGGTTGTTGTTGTCCTTGCCACAGAACTTGGTCCACGGCGAATAGATCACCGGCGGCTGATCGGCGGCGGGCGGCGCTGCCGCCTCCTGCGGTGCCGCCGGAGCGGCCGGGGCGACCGGTGCTGGCGCGGGTGCTGCCGCTTTTGGCGCGGCCTTGATCGGCGCCTTGGGCGGCGCCTTCGGGGCGGGCACCGGCGAGATCGGAGTGGGCGCCTGCGCGACGGCGAACGATGTGCCCAGCGCAAACGCGGTGATTGCCGCGATGCAGAGTGCTGCACGGCGCGCCGTCTGTGCCGGCGCGAACACGTTACGAGCCGTCATAATATCCGTCCTCTAATGCTTTGAATCGCGCCATGCGTCCGCGCGGCGTCACGCCCGCGAATGCCCCCGTCGGGCGTTGTCTCGTTGTCAAATAAGGCGACACCGTGACGCGGGCCATGCCTGATAGCCGAAAACAAGCGCGCGATAAAGCCTTTGGCGAGCCGGGCTCGGCGTTCTTCGGCCCATGCTAGATTCAGCTCCTCCACGACGAATCGGAGCCCACTTGAGCACTGGACAGTCACGCCGGAACGGTCGGATGCGGCTCGCCCTCTGCCTCGTAGCGCTTGCGGCAGCCGCCGCAGGCATGATTTCGGCGCACGCGCAAGGCGAGCTCGCGCACGCCATTGCGATGCAGGGCAAGCCGGCGCTCGACGCGAACTTTTCCCATTTCGCCTACGCCAACCCCGCTGCACCCAAAGGCGGACGCCTGGTGCAGGGCGTGCTCGGCACGTTCGACAGCCTCAACCCCTTTATCGTGCGCGGGCTGCCGCCGCAGGCGATGCGCGCGCCGCTCGTAAGCGCGAGCAACGCGATCAGCGGCACGGTGGTCGAAAGCTTGATGGTGCGCGGCTTCGACGAGCCGTTCACGCTCTACGGCCTGCTCGCGCAGACGGTCGAGACCGACGCGACGCGCTCCTACGTCACCTTCACGCTCAACCCGGCTGCACGCTTTTCCGACGGCACGCCGGTGACCGCCGAAGATGTGGTGTTCTCCTGGAAGCTTTTTCGCGACAAGGGACGGCCGAACCAGCGCACCTATTATTCCAAGGTCGCCAAGGCCGAGATCGTGGGCGAGCGCGCGGTGCGCTTCGATCTGACCGGGTCCGAAGATCGCGAGCTGCCGCTGATCCTCGGCCTGATGTCGGTGCTGCCGAAGCATGCGATCAACCCAGACACGTTCGAGGAGACTACGCTCAAGCCGCTGATCGGCAGCGGTCCCTATGTCGTAGCTGGGGTCGATCCGGGCAAGAGCATCACGCTCAAGCGCAATCCGGATTACTGGGGCCGCGATCTCGCGGTCAATCGCGGGTTCTGGAACTTCGACGAGGTCCGCGTCGATTATTATCGCGACGCCAACTCCTACCACGAGGCCTTCAAGAAGGGCCTGTTCGACGCGCGCCTGGAAGGCGATCCGGGGCGCTGGCAGACGGCCTACGACTTTCCGGCGTTGCGCGAGGGCCGCGTCGTGAAGGAGACGTTCCACAACGGCCTGCCGAAACCGAGCGTCTTCCTCGCCTTCAATACCCGCCGCGCGATCTTCTCCGACATCCGCGTGCGTGAAGCGCTCTCGCTGCTCTACGATTTCGAGTGGATCAACAAGAACATCTTCTTTGGCCTCTATCGGCGCTCGGGAAGCTATTTCGCCGAGTCCGAGCTGTCCGCGCGCGGCGTGCCGGCCGACGAGCGCGAGCGAGCGCTGCTTGCCCCCTACCCCGGCGCCGTGCGGGCCGACGTGCTCGACGGCACCTGGGCTCCGCCGGTGAGCGACAGCACCGGACGCGACCGCGCACTGATGCGCCGGGCGCTCGACCTCTTGTCGCAGGCCGGCTACGAGCTGCGCGGCGCCGACCTCGTCGCGCGCGCGAGCGGCAAGCCGTTCGTCTTCGAACTGCTGGTCTCGAGCCGCGACGAGGAGCGTCTCGCGCTCATCTATGCCAGCAACCTCAGGCGCGCCGGCATCACGGTGCAGGTGCGGCTCGTCGATGCCGTGCAGTTCGAAACGCGGCGCATCGCGTTCGAGTTCGACATGGTCTATACGCGCGCCGACCAGTCGCTCTCACCCGGCAACGAGCAGACGTTCTACTGGAGTTCGGCCGCAGCCGAGAGCCAGGGCAGCCGCAACTACATGGGCATCAAGAGCCCGGCGGCCGACGCCATGATCGCGGCGCTGCTCGAGGCGCAGTCGCGTCCCGATGTGGTCGCGGCGGTGCGCGCGCTCGATCGCGTGCTGATGTCGGGCTTCTACATGGTGCCGCTGTTCTCGATTCCCGATCAGTGGCTGGCGCGCTGGATCACGATCCGCCACCCCGCCACGACCTCGCTGCACGGCATCGTGCCGGAAACCTGGTGGCGCACGACGCCATGAGGCAGCCGTGATCCTCGCACCCGGAGCCGCGCGCGAGACCCCCGTCAGCGCGACGCTCGACGACCTGTTCCGCCGCGCGCTCGCGCGCCATCCGGACGCGCCCGCGCTGACCGATCCGCCCGACCGCGCCGCCGTCACGGACGGTGCGCCGCGCCGGCTCACCTACGCGCAGGCCGATCGCGCGATCACGGCGCTCGCCGGGCGGCTGCGCGGCTTTGGGCTCGCACCCGACTCGGTCGTCGCGCTGCAGCTTCCCAACACGGTCGAGAGCGTCGTCGCGCTGCTCGCGGTCATGCGCGCCGGGATGATCGCGGCGCCGCTGCCGCTGCTGTGGAGGGAGCAGGAGGCGAGCGTCGCGCTCGGCCGCGCCGGCGCGCGCGCGCTGATCGGCTGCCGCACGATCGGCCAGGTCGACTATGGCGGCCTTGCGATGCAACTTGCCGCCGAGACCTTCGCGATCCGTTTCGTCGCGGCCTTCGGGGACGATCTGCCGGACGGGATCGAGCCGCTCGACGACATCTTCGCTGCGTCCGCAGCCGGATTGCCCGCGACCGAGCGAGGCGGGAATGCGGCCGATCACGTCGCGCTGGTGACCTTCGACGTCACGCCGGATGGCATCGTGGCGGTGGCGCGCAGCCATGCCGAGCTGATCGCGGGTGGCCTCGCGGTGCATCTCGAAGCGCGCATCGAGGCCGACGCCGCGATGCTCGGTGTCCTCGCGCTCTCCTCGTTCGCCGCACTGGCTGCGACCGTGGTGCCCTGGCTGCTGGCGGGCGGGACGCTGGCGCTGCACCACCCGTTCGCTCCGGCAAGCTTCTCAAGGCAGATCGCGGACGCGCCCCGCACGCTCGTCCTGCCCGGACCGCTGGTGACGCGGCTCGCCGACGCCGGCCTGTTGGACGCGCAAGGCGAAGCGCCAACCGTGATCGCGCTGTGGCGCGCGCCCGAGCGGCTCGCGGGCAGCCCGGCCTTAAGGGCCGGCCCGACGCTGATCGATGTCGCGGCCTTCGGCGAGGTCGGGCTGGTCGCGCTGCGGCGTGACGCGCAAGGCAAGCCGTCCGCGCTGCCGGCGGGGCGTGTCACGGCGCCGCGTGGCGCCACGGACGGCATCCATGTGCTCGATGTCGCGCGCGGTCCGGCCGGCACGGTCATCCTGTCGGGTCCCATGGTTCCATGCGCCGCCTTCCCGCCCGGCATCGAACGCGGGGATCAACCCCGGCTCGTCGTCGGCGCCAGTATCGATACCGGCTATGCGTGCCGCCTCAACGGCGCGGCCGGAACCTTGACGATCGACGGCCCGCCCGGCGGCATGGTCAGCGTCGGCGGCTACCGCTTCGCGCTGCGCGCGCTGCAGGAACTGGTCGAGGGGATGGGGGACGGAGCGCTGGCCGCGCTCCCGGACATGCTGGCCGGCCAACGCCTCGCGGGCGCCGGCGCGGACCGCGATGCGATCTGCGATGCGCTCTTCGCGCAGGGCGCAAACCCGCTCCTCGTCGCGGCCTTCCGGGCGCGGACCGGCGCGCGGCCGGCCCAAGGCGGCGTAAACCGGAACCCGGAAAACCCGGGGGTCGCGTCAACGCGCCATTTACGAGGACCGGGATAGCGTGCGCCTCATCTTTAGGGGCGCGAATGTCATTACCGGGTCCGATCGTCGTTGTTGCGGACGGTGCGGCGAGCGACGTCCACGACGCGCTCGCGCGTGCCCGCACGCCGGTCGTCACGGCGTCTGTACGTGACGCCAAAAAGGCAATCGCACAGGCAGCGCCGACCGCGGTGGTGCTGGCCGAGCCCGGCGATCACGCCGCGGCCGACACGATAGCCGCCGCGCTCGCGACCTTGAACGGCCCGTTCGTGCCTTTCGTCGCCCTCACGCCCGCCTACGGCAGCCCATCGCCCCACGCCCTGCCGATCGCCAAAGGCGCGGTGCCGAGCCGGCTGATCGCGCGGCTGCGCGCGGCGCTGCGCGTGCGCACGCTGCACGCGACGGTGCTGCGCCGCATCGCGGGCTTCGCCGAGCAAGGCGTCGCGGCGTCGCCGATGCCGTCCGGCGATCCGCTCGAGGATGCGACCGTGCTGGTGGCGGGCCGCGGCCGCGGCTACCCGGCGCTCGCCGTCGCGCTCGCAGGACGCATGGGCCTGATCGGGGCGCTCAGCCTCGATACCGCGCAAAGCTATATCGCGGCGCGCGACATCGACGGCGTCGTGATCGGCGAGGGCTTCAACCGCTCGCTGGTGGAGGATTTCATCCGCGACATCGGCACCGATCCGCGCTGGCGTGACTTGCCCGTCATCGCGCCCGCCTCGGCCGCCTGTCCGGTCGATCCGGAATGCATGCCCAATTTCGAACAGGTCAGCGCACCCCCGGCCGATGTCGCGGCGCATATGCTGCCGTTCGCGCGGCTGCATGCCTTCGCGGGACGGCTCAAGCGCATGTCGGCGGCGCTCGACCAGGAGGGCGTGCTCGATCCCAACAGCGGACTGAGCCTGCCGGCAGCGTTCATGCGCGAGCTTCAACGCGCAGTCGCCGATGCCGAGACGCGCGGCAGTCCGCTCGCGCTCGCGCGCCTCACGCTCGACACCGGGGCGAACCGGCGCGCGAGCGCCGATGCCGCGCGCATCGCAAGCCGGCTCGTGCGCGCGAGCGACCTTGCCTGCCGCGACGACGACGGCACCATCCTGATCGCATTCCCGGAGACCGATCTCGCGACCGCCCATGTGGCGGCGCGCCGGATCGCGAGCGTGCTCAAGCACACGATGGTGGCGAGCGGCGACCGCGCGGGCCTGAGCCCCACGGTCGCGCTCGCGGCACGCAAGCCGGGCGACACCGCCGCGAGCCTGACCGAGCGCACCAGTGACGCGAGGCTGGTTGCGGCGGAGTGAACGGAGCCTTACCTTTGTGGCGGAAAACAAAGGGTCATGGCATGGCAACGCCGCTGACAATCGACGTCGTATCCGACGTGGTCTGCCCGTGGTGCTTCATCGGCAAGCGCCGGCTCGAGCACGCACTGGAGCTGCGCCCCGACATCCCGGTCGAGATCCGCTGGCGGCCCTATTTCCTCAACGATTGGGTGCCGCGCGAGGGCATCGGCCGCGACGAATACCTGACGGCGAAGTTCGGCTCGCCCGAGCGCTACAAGGCGATCGCCGGGCGCGTCGCCGCCGCCGCCGCCAAGGCGGAGGGGCTTACCTACAATGTCGACGGCGTCAAGCGCCAACCGAACACGCTCGACTGCCACCGCCTGATCCTGTGGGCGCGCGACAGCGGCAACGCCAGCGAGATGAAGCAGCGCCTGATGGACCTTTATTTCACCGAAGGTGCCGACCTCACCGACCGCGAGGTGCTGGTGAAGGCCGCGGCCGATTGCGGCATGGACGCGGAAGCAACGCGCGGCCTGCTCGCGAGCGACCGCGACGTCGAGCGTGTCACGGCCGAGGCGACGCAAGCCAAGGAAGCCGGCATCAAAGGCGTGCCGTGCTTCATCCTGGGCGGCGTGCTCGCGGTCTCGGGCGCGCAGGAGCCGGCTTATATCGCCGATGCCATGGCGCGTGCCGCAGCCGAGGTCGAGAAACGCGGCGCGGCCGCGACCGCGGCGGAGTAATCACGCCGCCTTCTTTTGCTCCGCAAGGTTCACCAGCCGCCGCAGGATGAGCGTCGTGCCCTTGAGCCGCTGCTCGGGCTGCGGCCAGTCCTGGAACAGCACGACCTTCATGTCCGGGCGCACACGCGCACCCGGGCCCTGGTCGCGGATGAAGGCGACGAGCGCGTCGGGATTGGCGAACGTATTGTCGCGGAACGACAGCACCACGCCCTTCGGCCCGGCGTCGATCTTCTCGACATTGGCGCGCCGGCACAGCCCTTTGATGGCGACGATCTTCAGGAGATGCTCGACCTCCTCGGGCAGCTTGCCGAAGCGGTCGGTGAGCTCGGCGCCGAAGGCGTCGATGTCGCGTTCATCTTCCAGGTCGGCGAGACGGCGGTAGAGGCCGAGCCGCACCGAAAGGTCGCCGACATAATCCTCCGGGATCAGCACCGGCGTGCCGACGGTGATCTGCGGCGACCAGCGGTCGGCGGCGGGCTCGGCGATTCCGGCTTTCATGCTCATCACGGCCTCTTCCAGCATCTGCTGGTAGAGTTCGAACCCGACCTCCTTGATGTGGCCGGACTGCTCNNTGCGAGGCGAGCTGGAAGCCGGCGCCGAGCGTGTCGAGCGATTGCAGCACCTTCAGCCGCCGCTCGGCCTGCGGCGTGATGCGCCGGTCGGGCAGCGTGAACAGCGCATAGGCGCGGGTCTTGGAGCGCCCGACGCGCCCGCGCAACTGGTAGAGCTGCGAGAGGCCGAAGCGATCGGCGCGGTGCACGATCAGCGTGTTGGCGGACGGGATGTCGAGGCCAGACTCGATGATCGTGGTCGAGAGCAGCACGTCGTACTTGCCGTCGTAGAATGCCGCCATGATGTCTTCGAGGGCGGTCGGCGGCATCTGCCCATGCGCGACCGCGACGCGCACCTCCGGCACGGTCTGGTCGAGATAGGCTTTCGCCTCGGGCAGGTCCTCGATCCGCGGGCAGACATAGAACGTCTGGCCGCCGCGATAGCGCTCGCGCAACAGCGCCTCGCGCACCACGATCGGATCGAACGGGGCGACGAAGGTGCGCACCGCGAGGCGGTCGACCGGCGCCGAGGCGATCACCGAGAGGTCGCGCACGCCGGTGAGCGCGAGCTGCAAGGTGCGCGGGATCGGCGTCGCGGTCAGCGTCAGCACATGCACCTCGGCGCGCAGCGACTTGATCTTCTCCTTGTGGCCGACGCCGAAGTGCTGCTCCTCGTCGACCACGAGAAGGCCGAGGTCCTTGAACCTGATCGCCTTGCCGAGCAACGCATGCGTGCCGACCACGATGTCGACTTGGCCCTCCGCGAGCTTCTGCTTCACGGCCTTGAGCTCGGCATTCGGGATCATGCGCGAGGCCTGCGCGACCTGCACCGGGAAGCCCTTGAAGCGATCCGTGAAGGTCTTCGTGTGCTGGCGCGCGAGCAGCGTGGTCGGCACCACGACCGCGACCTGCTTGCCGTTCATCACGGTCGCGAAGGCCGCGCGTAGCGCCACCTCGGTCTTGCCGAAGCCGACGTCGCCGCAGATCAGGCGATCCATCGGCTTGCCGGAGCCGAGATCGTCGAGCACCGCGTTGATCGAGGTCTCCTGGTCTTCGGTCTCGTCGTAGGGGAAACCGGCGCAGAACTCCTCGTAGAGGCCGTGCTCGACGGTGAGGCGCGGTGCCTGATGCAATTGCCGGGCGGCGGCGATCTTGATGAGTTCACCCGCCAACTCGCGGATGCGGTTCTTCAGGCGCGCCTTGCGCGTCTGCCAGCCGACGCCGCCGAGCTTGTCGAGCGCGACGTTGGCGTCCTCGGCGCCGTAGCGCGACAACAGCTCGATGTTCTCCACGGGGAGGTAGAGCTTCGCACTCTCGGCGTAGTGCAATTCCAGGCAGTCGTGCGGCGCCCCGGCAGCTCGAATCGTCTGCAACCCGACGAAGCGGCCGATGCCGTGGTCGACATGCACGACGAGGTCGCCGGCATCGAGGCTCGTCACCTCGGCGATGAAGTCCTCCGGCCGCTTCGAGGTGCGCCGGCGGCGCACCAGCCGGTCGCCCAAAATGTCCTGCTCGCCGATGACGGCGAGCTCGTCGGTCTCGAAGCCGGATTCGAGGCCAAGAATGGCGAGGGCGATGTCGGTCTTCGGCCGCGCCAGCGCGGCCGGATAGTCGGCGACGGTCGTAAGATTGAGCACGCCATGATCGGCGATCACGTGGCTCATGCGCTCGCGCGAGCCTTCGCTCCACATCGCGATGACGACGCGTTTGCCGCCGCCCTGGAGCGCGTGGATGTGCTTGGCGACCGCGTCGAACACGTTCGCTTCGGCTTCCGCGCGTTCTGGGGCGAAGCTGCGGCCCTGCCGCGCACCGATCTCGATCAGCGCCCCGCCCTCGCCCGCCACCGCAAACGGCGTGAGCCGCGCGAGCGCGGCGGCTTCGAGCCGCGCCTGCCATTCGGTGTCGGCGAGATAGAGCCGGTCGGGGGGCAGCGGCTTGTAGACCGTGCCGGCGCGGTCGGCATCGAGCGCCTCGCGCCGCGCCCCAAAGTAATCGGCGATCTGGTTGAGGCGCTCGGCGGCCGCGTCCTCGGCGAGCGGCTCGGTCACCACGGCGCCGCCCGGCACGTAATCGAACAGCGTGTCGAGCTTTGCGTGGAACAGCGGCAGCCAGTGCTCCATGCCCGGATGGCGGCGGCCCTCACTCACGGCCTCATAGAGCGGGTCGTTCGCGACCGCACCGAACGCCCTCACGTATTCCTGGCGAAAACGGCGGATGGTCTCGGTGGTGAGCTGGAATTCGGCGACAGGCACGAGATCGAGCGCGCGCAACTCCGCATTGGTGCGCTGGGTCTCGGGATCGAAGGCGCGGATCGATTCCAGCGTGTCGCCGAAGAAGTCGAATCGCACCGGATCGTGAAGGCCGGGCGGATAGAGATCGACGATGCCGCCGCGCACCGCGTATTCGCCCGGCTCGCGCACCGTCGAGGCGCGGGTGAAGCCGTTGAGCTCCAGCCATCTGGTCACGCCGTCCATCGCCAGCATGGTGCCGGCGCGTGCCGAGAAGGTTTGCGTGGCGATCAGATCCTTGGCCGGCACGCGTTGGAGCGCGGCATTGACGGTGGTCAGCACCACCGCCGGAGCCGCGCTGCCCTTCAGGCGGGCAAGCCGCGACAAGGTCGTCATCCGTTGCGCGACGACGCCCGCGTGCGGCGAGACGCGGTCGTAAGGCAGGCAGTCCCAGGCGGGAAATTCGTTGACCACGATCTCGGGCGCGAAGAATGCGAACGCGCGCGAAAGCTGCGCCATGCGCTGCCCGTCGCGGCAGATCACCACCAGGCTCGTCGCCGCGGCGTTCGGCTTGGCGGCGACGGCGCGCGCGAGGTCCGCAACGACCAGCCCTTCGGCGCCGTCGGCGACGCCTGAAAGCGTCAGCGCGCGGCCCGGAACGAGCCGCTCGGCGGGGGATTTGGCGGGCATCTTGGCCATGCTCAGGTGGCTCCGCCCGCCTTGAAGCTGCACATCTTGCGGAACAGCGCCGTGTCATGGGCCGCAGGCGTCGGCTCGGCGCCGGTCACCCAGGCATAGAGTTCCGGCTCCGGCACATCCATCAGCCGCTCGAACGCGCCGAGCTCGGAATCGCTCAACGTGCCGATATGGGCATCGGCGAAGCGGCCGGTGATCAGGTCGACCTCGCGCATACCGCGATGCCAAGCGCGGAACAGGAGCCTGCGCCGCCGCTCGTCCAGTCCCTCGCTCGATCGGGTGGTGCCGCTCATGTCCGTTCCGCAACACGAAAAGCCCGGACGTGCCGGGCGAGGGTCATATAGCGGTCCGCAAAGGAAATGTCAGCGCGGATGTGACGGCGGGCGGAACGGCGGGACCGGCAGCACGTTGGCAGCGACGGAAAGCCCAACATGACCGAAAAGCCCTCGCACACTGATCCGGATGTCCTCCTCCGGCTGCAGGAACTCCTCAAGTCACGCAAGCCGACCTTGGGCGACTTGCACAGAGCCATCGAACAGGCCCGAGCCGAAGACGTGCCGGAGCGCTTTCGCGAGCTCCTCAAGCGGCTTGAAGAGCCGAAGTCCGGACGCGGCGCGGCCTAGGTGGCGCTGCGGGATCAGTGCGATAATGCGCGCCAATGCGCCCGTCCCTGCTCGATCCTCTGTTCGCCTCGCTGACGAGCCTGCCCGGCATCGGGCCGAAGCTCGGCAAGTTGTTCGCGCACCTGCTCGATCGCGAGATGCCGCGCGTCGCCGACATCCTGTTCCATCTGCCGACCGGTATGATCGACCGCCGCGCGCGGCCGAAGCTGCGCGACGTTGCGCCCGACACGATCGTCACCGTCGCGGTCACGGTGGAGAGCCACCGGCCGCCGCCACCGAACCGCCCGCGCGCGCCTTACCAGATCTACGCGTATGACGAGACCGGCACGATCACGCTCACCTTCTTCAACGCGCGCCGGGACTATCTGGAGAAACTCCTGCCGGTCGGCGAACGGCGTTACGTCTCCGGCACGGCTGCATACTACGACGGCATGTTGCAGATGGTGCACCCCGACCGCGTGGTGTCGGAGGCCGATCTCGCGAGCCTGCCGCTGATCGAGCCGGTCTACGCGCTCACCGAAGGGTTAAGTCTGAACGTCGTGCGCAAGGCGGCCGAAGCAGCCCTCACGAAAATCCCGACGCTGCCCGAGTGGCAAGATGAGGCTTGGCTCAAACAGCAGGATTGGCCGAGCTTTCGGGACGCGCTCACCGCCCTGCATCGTCCGGCCGATCCCGGCGCGGTCGCGCCGGATACGCCGGCCTGGGCGCGGCTTGCCTATGACGAGTTCCTGGCCGGCCAACTCGCGCTCGCGCTGGTGCGGGCAAACCAGAAGCGGCTGGCCGGGCGACCGAGCGTCGGCGACGGGCGCCTCAAGCAGAAAATCCTCACGGCCCTGCCCTATTCGCTGACGCCCTCGCAGACGCGGGCCGGGGACGAGATCGTGGCCGCCCTCGCAAGGCCGGAACGCATGCTACGCCTGCTTCAAGGCGACGTCGGCTCGGGCAAGACCGTGGTGGCGCTGCTCGCCGCCGTGACGGTAATCGAGGCTGGGCGGCAGGCCGCCCTGATGGCGCCGACCGAAATCCTGGCACGCCAGCACTTTAAGACCATAGCGCCGCTCGCCGAGGCCGCCGGCCTGCGTATCGCGATCCTGACCGGCCGCGAGCGCGGCAAGGAACGCGCCGAGACGCTGGAGCGGCTCGGCAACGGTGAACTCGATCTCCTCGTCGGCACGCACGCGCTGTTCCAGGACGAGGTCGAGTTCCGCGACCTGGCGTTGGCGATCGTCGACGAGCAGCACCGCTTCGGCGTGCACCAGCGGCTCGCGCTCGCGCGCAAGGGCGAGGCAGTCGACGTGCTGGTGCTGACCGCGACGCCGATCCCGCGCACCTTGGTGCTCACTTACTTTGGCGACATGGACGTGTCGCAATTGCGCGAGAAGCCGGCGGGGCGCCTGCCCATCGACACCCGCGCGGTGCCGCTCGGACGCATCAACGACGTGGTGGCGGCGGTCGGCCGCGCGCTCGCGCGGACTGAGCGGGTCTATTGGGTGTGCCCGCTGGTCGCCGAATCCGAGGTGAGCGATCTCGCCGCCGCCGAGCAGCGCTTCGCCGAACTCAAGCAGCACTTCGGCGAGGCGGTCGACCTCGTGCACGGCCAGATGAAGGGGACCGCCAAGGAGGCCGCGATGGGGCGTTTCGCCAACGGCGAGACGCAGCTTCTCGTCGCGACAACGGTGATCGAGGTCGGCGTCGACGTGCCGGAGGCGACCGTGATGGTGATCGAGCACGCCGAGCGCTTCGGCCTGGCGCAGATCCATCAGTTGCGCGGCCGCGTCGGTCGCGGCGCGAAGCGCTCGACCTGCCTGTTGCTCTATCGCGCGCCGCTCGGCGAGGCCGCCAAGGCGCGCATCGAGATCCTGCGCGAGACCGAGGACGGTTTCCGGATCGCCGAGGAGGATTTGCGCCTGCGCGGCGAGGGTGACGTGCTCGGGGTCCGCCAATCCGGCCTGCCGGGCTTCCGGGTGGCGCGGATTGAAGTGCACGGGCCGCTGCTGGAGCCCGCCCGCAAGGACGCGCTACTGATCCTCTCGCGCGATCCGACGCTCATCGCGGATCGCGGACAGGCGCTACGGCACTTGCTTTATCTGTTCGAGCGCGACGAGGCGATCAGGTTGCTCAGGGCGGGATGACAGAAGAATCTTGGTATGAAATAATCATACCAAGAGAGGAACCTTCATGAGTGCCACGGCCAAGCGAACGTTCAGCCTCCCCGCCGAGCAGGCCAAATTCATCGATACACAGGTCAAGTCCGGGACCTATGCCTCAGGTAGCGAGGTCGTCCGTGCTGGCCTGCGGGCATTGCAGGAGCGGGACGCTGCGGTTGAAAGGTGGCTCCGTGAAGAGGTCGTTCCCGTGTACGACTCAATGAAGGCCGATCCGACCCAAGGTATTCCCATCGATAGGGCCATCGCCTTGATCCGCGCGCGCCACCAAGCGCGGATCAAGGCCGGAAAAAAGTGAAGCGGACAGTCATTCTGTCGCCAGCGGCGCAGGCCGATCTTGCTTCGCTCTACGATTATATCGCCGAACAGGCGAGCAGTGCCGTTGCACTTCGTTACCTCGACCGCATCTACAAGTATTGTGCGTCCTTCGATATCGGAGCAGAACGCGGCACGAGGCGCGACGACCTTCGCGCCGGATTACGCACCGTCGGCTTCGAACGCCGCGTGATGATCGCTTTCATGTCGAACCGCAGACCGTCACGATCGACCGTGTTCTCTACGGCGGCCGCGACGTTGACCGCATGTTCGACGAGCAGGACTGAACGCTACTCCGCCGCGGTCGGCGTCCGCACGGCGCGCGCCACGCGCGCGGTCTCGGCGAGCGTGGCGAGCTTCTTCTGCTGATCGGCGCCACCGCCAGGTTGGATCATGCCGGCGCTCATCAGGAGCTTGGCCGAATCCTCGACCGAAATGTCGAGCTCGATGACCTCGCGGCGCAGCACGTAGAAAAAGAAGCCGGTGGTCGGATTGGGCGTGCACGGCATGAAGGCCGAGACGTATTCCTCATCGCTCGGCAATTGCACCGAGATGTCCGTGCCGGGCGGCGTCGAGAGGAACACCAGCGACCACATGCCGGGCGCGGGGAATTCCACCAGCCCGACCGTGCGGAAGGTCGAGCCGGACTTCGAGAACAGCGTCTCGAACACCTGCTTCAGGCCGCGGTAGAGCGGACGCACGATCGGCACGCGCCCGAGAATGGTTTCGCCGATGTCCACCAGCGTGCGCCCGACGAGGTTCGCGGTGAGGAACCCGAGCACCGTGAGCGCCAAGAAAGCGATGATCAGGCCCGAGCCCGGAATCTTGATCGGCAGGTAGGTTTCGGGCCGATACGCGACCGGAATGAACGGCCGCACCAGATCGTCGACCCAGGTCACGAATGACCAGATCAGCCAGGTGGTGATGGCGACCGGCCCGGCGACGATCAGGCCGGTGAGAAAATAGTTGCGCACGCGACTCATGAAGCCGGGATGCGCCGGCGGCTCCGGCGCGGCGGGCGGAATGGCCACGGACGGGCCGGGACGGTCGGACATGGTCATGGCATCAAGCTATGTGTGCGGGATCGTTCGCGAAAGCCTTCCGCGCTGTCATCGCGCCATTATACGAAAATTAGATGGCAGCGCGCCATCCTGCCCCGATGGCCGCAGCCGAATGACGCAGGCGCGCCTATTCGACGGTCACGGATTTTGCGAGATTGCGCGGCTGGTCGACGTCCGTGCCCATGATGACGGCTGTGTGATACGCGATGAGCTGGACCGGCACGGCGTAGACGAGCGGCGTCACCGTCGCCGGCATCTCGGGCAGGATCAGCGTCGCGGCGGACGTGACCGTCGCTTCGGCGGCGCCCTTCGGATCGGTGATGAGGATGATCCGCCCTCCCCGCGCCGCGACCTCCTGCATGTTCGAGACGGTCTTCTCGAACACGCGGTCGTAGGGCGCGATCACGATCACGGGCATCTTCTCGTCGATCAGCGCGATTGGCCCGTGCTTCAACTCGCCGGCCGCGTAGCCTTCGGCGTGGATGTAGNNATGTAGGAGATTTCCTTGAGCTTCAACGCACCTTCGAGCGCGAGCGGATAGGACGTGCCGCGGCCGAGATAGAGCACGTCGCGGCTCTTGCTCAGCTCGCGCGCGAGCAGTTCGATCTGCGGTTCGAGCTTCAGCGCCTCGGCCATATGGCCCGGCACCGCGATCAGCGCCTTGACCAGCTTCGTCTCGTCCTCGGCCGAGAGCACGCCGCGTGCGCGTCCAGCCGCGACCGCAAGGCAGATCAGAACGCTAAGCTGGCAGGTGAACGCCTTGGTCGACGCGACGCCGATCTCGGGACCGGCGAGCGTCGGCATGACGACCTCGCTCTCGCGCGCGATGGTCGAGCTTTGAACGTTCACGACCGAGACGACGTGCTGCTTCTGCTCCTTGGCGTAGCGCAAGGTCGCGAGCGTGTCGGCGGTCTCGCCGGACTGCGAGATGAAGATGGAGAGGCCGTTGGCGCCGAACGGTGCTTCGCGGTAACGGAACTCGGAGGCGACGTCGATCTCCACCGGCAGGCGCGCGAATCGCTCGAACCAGTATTTGGCGACGAGGCCGGCGTAATAGGCGGTGCCGCAGGCCGAGATCGCGATGCGCTCGATCTTGCGGAAATCAAACGGCAGTCCCACCGGTAGGCGCACGCGCTCGGCCGACATGTCGAGATAGTGCGCGAGCGTGTGTCCAATCACCTCGGGCTGCTCGTGGATCTCTTTCGCCATGAAATGGCGGTGATTACCCTTGTCGACCAGGAAAGCCGAAGCGTTCGACTTCTGGACCAGCCGCTTGACCTTCTTGTTGGCGGCGTCGCGCACCTCGGCGCCATTGCGCCGCAGCACGACCCAGTCACCCTCTTCCAGATAGCTGATCGTGTCGGTGAACGGCGCAAGCGCGATCGCGTCGGAGCCTAAGAACATTTCGCCCTTGCCGTAGCCGACCGCGAGCGGCGAGCCCTTGCGCGCGCCGACCAGCAGGTCCTCCTCGCCCTCGAACAGGAAGGCGAGCGCGAACGCCCCGCGCAGGCGCGGCAGCGCGGCCTTCACGGCGTCGACGGGCCCGAGGCCCTGTTTCATCTCGTCGGTGACCAGGTGCGCGATGACCTCCGTGTCGGTCTCGGTCGCGAACTTCACGCCCTTGGCCTGCAGCTCCTCGCGCAGCTCGCGGAAATTCTCGATGATGCCGTTGTGGACGACCGCGACCTTGTCGGTCGCGTGCGGATGGGCGTTGACCTCGTTCGGCCGGCCGTGCGTTGCCCAGCGCGTATGGCCGATGCCGCTGTGGCCACCGAGTGGCTCCTTCATCAGGCGCTTTTCGAGATTCTTCAGCTTGCCCTCGGCGCGCCGCCGCGTGAGGTGGCCGCCTTCGAGCGTCGCGACACCCGCCGAATCGTAGCCGCGATATTCAAGGCGCTTGAGCGCCTCGACCATTTCCTCGGCGACGGGCTCGCGCCCGAGAATTCCGACGATCCCGCACATGCGTTGAAATGTCCCCGCAAAACCCGCGCAGCTTGCCCGTCTGGGGTTTAGACGCTGCTAACAGGGCACGGAAATCACAAAGCTTATCGCTCTGTGACAGGCTTCTCGCGCGCAACGAGGTTAACGCCGCGTTTTCGGCTTTTTCTTTGCCGCCTTCTTCGCAGTCGGTTTGGGGGCGGCCTTTTTGACCACCTTGTTACCGGCGCGCTTACCCCAATCCGGAATCACCACCTGCCGGCCGCGGCCGAGCGCGAGCGCGCCCGCCGGCACGTCATCGGTGATGACCGAGCCCGATCCGACATAGGCGTCGTCGCCGACCTTCACGGGTGCGACCAGCGCGGAGTTCGAGCCGATGAAGGCGCCCTTGCCGACGTCGGTGCGATGTTTCTCTCTGCCGTCGTAATTGCAGAAGATCGTGCCGGCGCCAATGTTCGCCCCCGCGCCGACGCTGCCGTCGCCGATGTAAGAGAGGTGGTTGGCCTTGGCGCCCTCGCCGATCTCGGCCGCTTTGACCTCGACGAAATTGCCGATGCGGGATTTTGCGCCGAGCCTGGAGCCTGGGCGCAGCCGCGCGAACGGACCGACGGACGCGCCCTTGCCGACATGCGCGCCTTCCAGATGCGAAAACGCGTGGATCACGGCGTCGTCTTCTATGGTGACGCCGGGCCCGAACACCACATTCGGCTCGATCGTCACGTCGCGGCCGAACGTGGTGTCGGCACAGAGATAGACCGTCTCGGGCGCCACCATCGTGACGCCGGCATCCATCGCGGCGTCGCGCAGGCGCCACTGCATCGCGTCCTCGGCCTCGGCAAGCTGCGCCTTGGTATTGATCCCGCTCACCTCGTCCTCCCCGGTTTCGAGCGCGACCGCTTCGAGCGCCATGCCGTCGGCGATCGCGACCGCGTCGGTCAGATAGAACTCGTGCTTGGCGTTGTGATCCTCGATGCGGTCGAGAATGTCGAGTGCGACTTCACCACTGAGCGCCATCAGGCCGCCATTGCAGAGCGCGATCTTGCGTTCCGCCTCGCTCGCGTCCTTGTCTTCGCGGATCGCGACGAGGCGATGGCCAATCGTGATCAGCCGTCCGTAGCCAGTGGGATTCTCGGGCCGAAAGCCGAGCACCGCGACGCTCGCGCCGCCGGCAAGCGCCCCGCGCAGGCGCTTGAGCGTCTCGGCACCGATGAGCGGCGTATCGCCGAAGATCACGAGGACGTCGTCGGCGCCTTTCGCGAGCGCAGCGCGCGCCGCCAACACCGCATGCGCGGTGCCGCGACGCTCGGCCTGCACGACGATCTCAGCGGCGGGAAAGATACGTTCCGCTTCGGCCGCGACTGCATCGCCATGCGGACCGACCACGACGGCGGTCGCGGTCGTGCCGGCGCCTTTTACCGCCGCAAGCACGTGCGCAAGCAGCGTCCGGCCCGCGATTGCGTGCAGCACCTTCGGCCGGCTCGAGCGCATGCGCGTGCCTTCGCCGGCAGCGAGCACAATCGCAAGGCAGGTCCGCTGATGCATGGACGACTCGTGGCGCCTGTTGGCGGCGAAGGCGCCCTCTTAACTCACGCACCATGCGGGTGGAAAGGTGGACAGTGGAGATCGTGCGCGCCGATTGCGGCGAGAATCGACGGATTCTGCTACCTATTTCAACGTCGCTGATTCGCCCGCGGAGTCTTGAGCGATGACGGCCGTGCGCAAAGCGCAACTTATTCGGCTCGGCATATGGACGAGCCTCGCCACCATCGCGATGTTTGTCGCGATGGTGGCGGCCTATACGGAGACCGGCGTCCGCCGCATCGCCGGCCTGTTCGCGACCGAAGCCCCGGCCGGGCCGCGGGGCCCGAACCCGCAGCTTGCCGTGCGCCAGTTCGATCCGGAACTGGAGGCGCGCCGCCTCAACGAGCAGGTGCGCATCCTCGCCGCCGACCGCGACCGCCTGCTCGCCCGGGTCACAACGCTGGAGCGCAGTCTCGACGACGTGACCGGCTCGATCCCGACCAATACGCCAGCCCCAGCGCCCCGGCCGGCCGCCGCCCCGCCGCTGGTCGTACCGCCGGCGGCTGTTGCGCCTTTGATGGCGGCCCCGCCTGCGCCCGTCGCCCGCGTAGCGCCTCCGGCCAATGTCACGGTCTCGGGGCCGGCGCAGTCGGTTGCGACCAAGACCGATTTCGGCATCGATATCGGCGGCAATGCCTCGATCGACGGCCTCCGCACGCTGTGGACGACCCTGAAGACCAGCCAGCCCGCGCTGTTCGAAGGGTTGCGCCCCGTCATCGCGATCCGCGACGGGGGCAAAGGCGGCGCGGTCGAGCTGCGCTTGATCGCCGGCCCGGTCGCCAATGCGGCGGTGGCGGCGCGCCTGTGCGCAGCGCTCAGCGCCGCCGGACAGATCTGTCAGCCGGCCGTGTTCGACGGACAGCGGCTCGCTCTGCAATAATGGCGGTATGAACTCGACCTTCCGCCCGACCTCAGCCCAGTGCGCCATCCTCATCTTGATTGCCGCAGGCGCGCTCGGCGCCGCGCTCTATCTCCGTTACGGCTTGATCCAGAATTCGATCATCGGGGTCGGCTGCGATATCGGACCTGCAACGTTGCTTTGCGCGGTGCGGTCCGGCGCGATCCGGGCCTATGACCATTCGGCATTCGGGCTGCTCGCACTCGCCGTGGCGGTGGTGCATCTGATCCGGCCGTCGGTCGCGCTGCTGGCAATCGGGCTCATCGCCGCCGGCTTCGGCATCGTGCTCTACAGCAACAATGTCCTCATGGCCGGGATTGCGGTCGGGCTCATGATCCTTGCCTTCGCGCGGCCGGCGCGCCGAACAGCGTGACGGCGAGCGCGAGAAATACGCCACAGAGCCATAGCGACTGCCAGTTCTGCACGCCCTCGTTCCAGGCAATGAACAGCGCACTCGATGCCAGGACCGCGGCCGCGAGCATCTCGGCCAATCCGCGCGGCGGCTGCGGCGCCGGCCCCAACAGCGCCAGTACCACAAACGGCACGGCAGCCGCGGTGAGCGGTGCGAACGGGATATCGCGGTAGCGCGGGTCGAAGGCCAGGCCGAGCGCGATCGCAACCGCGACGACGCAGAGCACCAGCGCCAAATAGCCAAGCCACTGCGCGAGCCGGGTGTCCGGCGACGGGGCTGCGCCGAGCAGGGCCGCAAAGCGCGGCGGCGCGATCCCCGACATGAGGGCCGCGGCGCCCGCCAGAGGCGACAGGACCGCCAGCGCCGCCATGACGAGCGACACCGCCCAGCCGATCGGGCCGAGGCTTTCGATCAGCGCATTCTCGACGGTCCAGCCGATCAACGTGCCGGCGGCAAGCGCAATCGTGGCGACGCCGATCCAGGGGTCCATCCGGCGTGCCGGCGGTTCGCTTGCCCGGAACGCGAGGGCGATTGCGAAGATCACCGCCGCGAAGACGATGCCGGCTAAGGCCTGTACCAGCCACCTCGGGTGATTGGAGACAGGAGCACCCCAGACGAACTTGATCGTCGACCCGTCCGCGCCGATCAGCCCCCAGTAGCCGCCGACCGTACCCTCGAACCGCCGCTTCCAGGGCTGGTCGAAGGCCTCGATGATGTTGAGCCGGTAGCCGCCGCGCTTGGCCGTCGCCATCATGTCCTGGATGAACCGCGCCGCGTTGGCGGGCGACGGCAGCGCCCCCTCGCGCATCCGCCCCGCGCTTGGCCAGCCGACCTCGCCGATCAGGATGTCTCTGCCGGGGAAGGCCTCTGCCACCATTTTGTGCACGGCATCGACGTGACTGGTCGCGGCGGCGGCAGGGATCGGGATGTCCTCCCAATAGGGCAGCATGTGCACCGTCACGACGTCGACCGCGTCTGCGACCGAACGGTTGCGCAGCCAGAATTCCCAAACGTCGGCGTAGGTGACCGGCTGCGTCACCCGCCCTTTCACATCGCGGATGTAGCCGGCAAGCGTTCCCGCCGCCATTTCACCGCGCAGCAGCACCTCGTTGCCGACGACGAGCATGCGCACCACGTCCGGATAGCGACCGGCGAGCGCCACCGCCGCGTCAATCTCGCTGCGGTTTTTGGCCGCATCCCGCCCAAGCCAGATGCCGAGCAGGACCGTCATCCCGTGGCGGCGGGCGATCTCGGGCACCTGCTCGACGCCGAGATCGGTCGAATAGGTGCGCACGCATCCGGTCACCCGCGAGAGGGCCGCAAGGTCGCCATCGATCATCTCGGCGGTCGCGCGCGGCGTGAATTCGCCGAAGTCGGAGGTGGTCCGGAACGGCGTGTAGGAGGCGCAAGGGAGCTTTTCATCCGCGGCAAGCGGCGACGGCGGCATCGCGACCGGCAGGCCGAGCCACCACCAGACAGCGATGATCGCCGCCGCGACGGACAAGAAGAAACCGAGTGCTGATCGCATTGAGTTTGCTGGGAATCGGTTCGCCTGGCTTTGGAAGCCGATACGTCCGCTTACCTTGGCGCGCGGTTCGTGCCAAGCTGAGCGACCGTTCACCCCGACGCCGTAATGCTGACGCTTTCCCGTGCAGATTAGCGTTCAACAGACAAGGTCGTAAGCGACCACGCGAACCGTAGCATGTGCCCCCCGACATCCCGCCTGCGTTGCAGCCTCACCGGCTTCCTGCTTCTCGCCACCGCTATCAGTCCCGCCTTCGCGCAGGGCAGCGATCAAAAGCCGCCCGACCCGAAGACGCAAGGCACGCAGACCGATCCCACCAAGGACGACAAACGCTGGCTCGACGAGTTCGCCGAGGCCGTGCGCGTGCTCGGCGGACCGGCTGCCAATCCGGAGTGCGTGTGGCTCGGCCGCCGCGTCGTCAACCTGATGTGGCGCGACGATCTCGACACCGCGTTCCGCCATCTCGACCTGTACGACCGCTTCGGCTGCCCGTCCGGGCACATCCAGGCGACGTTCCGCTGCCTGGTGCGGCTCGGGAGCCTCGATCCCAAGGCTGCCGAGACGCTGCAGGCCCGCGTGCATGCCTGCTGGATCAATCCCAACCTGCAGCCGGCGGAAGCCGCGGTGGCGGCGCCGCCATCCGCACCACAGGCACGGGCAACGGGTGCACCCAACCCGCAATGAATGCGCGATGAACGCTGCGCGCAGCCGGCCTGCAGCAAACCGCCAAAAAAAGATCATGAGTCGGAACTAGAACCAACTTGCTGAGTTGCTGACCCTAGCGGGCAGTCTGTCGGATCGTGGCGCGCCGTTTGCATGTCAGAATCCATCATCTGGGGCTCAAATTTCCATGCGTACCTTTCCGTCGTTCGCGTCCAAGCGGCTCGCCGCGGTCGTGATCGCCATCGTCGCCTGCGCTCATGCGGCCGCCTGGCACTTTACGGAAAAGACGCTTTCGGCCCCCGACGTCCGCAGCCAGCTCGCCAGCGTTTCCTACGCACCCTTTGCGTCCGGCGACCCGAACGCCGGGGACCGGGTCAAGCCGGAGCAGATTCGCGCCGACCTGAAGGCGATCGCCCCCTATGCGTCGGCGATCCGTCTCTATTCCTCGACCGGCGGCAACGAACTCGTCCCGGCGATCGCCAGCGAATTCGGCCTCAAGGTCACCCTCGGCATCTGGCTCGGCAAGGACAAGAGCCGCGACGAGCGGGAGATCCAGTCCGGAATCGATCTCGTCAAGCGCAACCGCAACGTGATCGGCCTCGTGGTCGGCAACGAAACCATCTACCGCGCCGACAAGACGGTCCCCGAGCTGATGGAGATCATCCAGCAGGTCCGCCGCCAGGTCAGCGTGCCGGTGACGACGGGAGAGATCTGGAGCGTCTGGGCGGATCACCCCGAGCTTGCCTCGTCGGTCGACTATATCGCGGCGCATATCCTGCCCTATTGGGAAGGCATCGCCGACGGCAACACGGTCGACGTGACGATCAGGTTCTACGACCGCTTGCGCCGCATCCATCCCGGCAAGCGCATCGTGATCGCGGAATTCGGCTGGCCGAGTGCCGGGTATAACCGGCGCGACGCGGTGCCGGATCGCATGGCGCAGGCGCAGGTGCTGCGCGACTTCGTCTCGCGCGCAGAGGGCCTCGGCATCGACTACAACATCATCGAGGCGATCGATCAGCCCTGGAAGACGTTCGAAGGCAGCGTCGGGCCGTATTGGGGCGTGTTCGATGCCGCGCGCCAGCCCAAGTTCTCCTGGACCGGCCCGATCCACGACGCCGACCACCAGAAGCTCGCGCTGATCGCCGTCATCGCCGGGCTGCTGCTCTCGCTGCCGATCTTCATGATGGCGAGCGTGTCACTTGGCCAGGCGATCGTCCTCGGCGCGGCCGCGCAGGCGGTCGGCGCCTGGACCGCGACCGTCTACGGCTATTGGGATGGCCATTATTTCGTGCCCGGCGCGGCCTTCGCGCTCGGGCTGGGTTTAGCGCTGCTGGCACCGCTCGTCATGATCGCGCTGTCGCGGCTGCAGGAGATCGCCGAGCTCGCGTTCGGCCGGAAGCCGCGACGGCTTGCTTTACCGGCGAGCACGGCCGGCTACGCGCCCAAGGTCTCGATCCACATCCCGGCCTATCGCGAGCCGCCCGAGATGCTCATAGCCACCCTCGATGCAGTGGCGCGGCTCGATTATCCGAGCTTTGAATGCATCCTCGTCATCAACAACACACCCGACCCGGCCTTCTGGATGCCGGTCGAGGAGCACTGCCGCGCGCTCGGCGACCGCTTCAAATTCGTCAATGCGGAAAACCTGTCGGGCTTCAAGGCCGGCGCGCTGCGGCTCGCGCTCACCCATACGGCCGATGACGCCGAGGTCATCGGCGTGATCGATGCAGACTACGCGGTCGATCCGGCGTGGCTGAAGGACTTGGTGCCGGCCTTCGCCGATGCGGAGGTCGGGCTGGTGCAGGCACCGCAGGATCATCGCGACGGCACGCGCAGCCTCGTGCATCACGCGATGAACGGCGAATATGCAGGCTTCTTCGACGTCGGCATGGTCCAGCGCAACGAGGCGAACGCCATCGTCGTCCACGGCACGATGTGCCTGATCCGCCGCACCGCGCTTGCCTCGGCGGGTGGCTGGTCGAGCGACACGATCTGCGAAGATACCGACCTCGGGCTCGCCATCCTCGAGCAGGGCTGGCTCGCGCACTACACCAACCGCCGCTACGGCTACGGGCTCCTGCCCGACACGTTCGAACAGTTCAAGAAGCAGCGCCACCGCTGGGCCTATGGCGGCGTGCAGATCGTGAAGAAGCACGCAAGCCGCTTCCGGCCCGGCGCAAGCCGCCTGACGCGGACGCAGAAGCGCGAGTTCGCGCTCGGCTGGGTCAACTGGCTCGGCGCCGAAAGCATCGGCGTCGCGGTCGCGATCCTCAATCTCGCCTGGGTGCCGGTCGTCGCCTTCCTGGGCATCGCGGTACCCGACAAGGTGCTCACATTGCCGATCCTCGCGGCGTTCGTGGTCTCGCTTGCGCATTTCGTCGCGGTCTACCGCCTGCGCGTCGCAATCCCGGCGCGCGAAATGCTCGGCGCCGTGTTCGCCGCGATGTCGGTGCAGTGGACGGTCGCGCGCGCGGTCAGCGACGGCGTGATCAAGGACCATTTGCCGTTCGCCCGCACCGCCAAGGGCGGCGTCGCCGGAAAGGCGCAGTCGTTCTCGGCGCGCTCGGAGGCCGTCATGGGCGCGCTGCTGCTGCTCGGCGCCGGCGTGCTGGTCGTCACGAATTACGAGCAGGTGCGCGAGATCTATCTGTTCGCGCTCGCGCTCGGCGTCCAGAGCATCCCGTTCCTCGCCGCCGTCGGCATCGCGACGCTTGAGCGCAGCCGCCTGAACGAACCGGCGTTCTGGCGCGGACTCGGTGGGCGCTTCGCGACGCTGGTGCAGCGCCGCCCCGCAGCCGCACCGGCTCCCGTGGCGGCGCAGAACATCGTCGCGTCCAACAGCGTGGACGCGGCGCCGTAGATTCTTTGATTTGTCGCGCAATCTTGCGGCGAACCGGTACCCACTTCGCCGGATTGCGCTCCGTAAAATCCGTCAACCTGGCATCGCGGTCTCGACCAGCCGCACCCAATACGATGACCCGACCGGGATCGCATCGTCGTTGAAGTCGTAGGCCGGGTGATGCAGGCCGGCGGTATCGCCGTTGCCGCAGAAGATGAAGGCGCCGGGCCGCGCCTGCAGCATGAAGGAAAAATCCTCCCCGCCCATCAGCGGCGGCGTGTCGGCGTCGACGCGGTCACGGCCGGAGACGTCGGCGGCGACCGCGGCGGCGAACTCGGTCTGGGCGGGGTGGTTGACGGTCATCGGATAATCGCGCCGGTAGGTGAGCGTGGCCTTGGCGCCGTACGCAAGCGCGGTGCCCTCCACGACGGCGCGCAGGCGGCTCTCCAGCACGTCCTGCACTTCGGGCGACAGGCTGCGCGCGGTGCCGCGCAGGGTCACGGTCTGCGGAATGATGTTGTCGGCCGTGCCGCCGTGGAACTGGCAGATCGAGATCAGCCCGGACTTCACCGGGTCGACGCTGCGCGCCACGATCGACTGGACCTGGGTGATGATCTGCGCGCCGACCAGGACGGTGTCGACGCCGTGATGCGGCTTTGCGGCATGCGAGCCGAGCCCTTCGATCTCGATGATGATGCGATCGGCAGCCGCAAGCAGCGGACCCGGCCGGATCGCGAACTGGCCGACCGGGAGGCCGGGGTAGTTGTGCATGCCGTACACCTCCTGGATGCCGAAGCGCTCCATGAGGCCGTCCTTGACCATCTCGCGCCCGCCACCGCCCCCCTCCTCGGCCGGCTGGAAGATCACGACCGCGGTGCCGGAGAAATTGCGGGTCTCGGCGAGGTATTTGGCGGCACCGAGCAGCATGGCGGTGTGGCCGTCATGGCCGCAGGCGTGCATCTTGCCGGGCACGGTCGAGCGGTATGGCAGGTTGGTCTGTTCCTCCAACGGCAAGGCGTCCATGTCGGCGCGCAGCCCGATCACCTGCCGCTCGCCCGGCGGTCCCTTGTGGCCGCGGATCACCCCGACCACGCCGGTCTGGCCGAGCCCGGTCACGACCTCGTCGCAGCCGAAGGCTTTGAGCCGCTCCGCCACGCTCGCGGCCGTGCGATGCACCGCGAACAGGATCTCAGGATGGGCGTGAAGATCGCGCCGCCATTCGGCGACTTCTGACTGCATGTCGGCGAGCCGGTTCACGATGGGCATCCGAAAGCTCCGGGTGGGCGGCTCGCGCCGTGGGCGTCGGGCGCCAGCAAACCGGACCGCCGCCGAACGGTCAACCGCACCGGCCGCATGGCTTGCGCACAATCTCTGCGGTCTGGACCGGGCGAACCGACCATGTAAGCTGGTTGCAACCGCCGCGCCGGCACGGCCGCGACCGGCGGGAACGAACAATTCAACAATCGGTATGGGGGACATATGAAGCTTCGGGCCTTCGCTCTGGCGCTTGCACTGGCGGTCGCCACGACCCTGCCGGCGAGCGCAGTCACCTTCCGCTTTGCCTTCCAGGGCGACCTCAAGTCGCTCGATCCCTACTCGCTGAACGAGACCTTCACGCACGGCATGCTCGGCAATGTGTATGAGGGCCTCACCAAACGCGACAAGGACCTCAAGATCATCCCGGGCCTCGCGACCAGCTGGGAGCAGGTCGAGCCGACGCGCTGGCGTTTCCATCTGCGCAAGGGCGTCAAGTTCCAGAACGGCGAGGATTTCACGGCCGACGACGTCGTGTTCTCGGCGGAGCGATCGTTCAAGCCCGCATCCGACATCAAGACGCGGATCCAGCCGGCCGGCACCAAGGCCATGAAGGTCGACGACTACACAGTCGACTTCGTACTGCCGAGCCCCAATCCGATCCTGCCTTACGAGTGGGACACCTGGTACATTCTCTCGAAGAAATGGGCCGAGGCGAACGGCTCCGTCGAGCCGCAGCCGCAGGCCGGCCAGCAGCAGAGCTACGCGGCGCTGCATGCCAACGGCACCGGGCCGTTCATCATCACCGAGCATCAGGCCGGCGTGAAGACGGTGTTCAAGCCGAATCCGAACTGGTGGGGCAAGCCGGAGCACAATTTCGACGAAGTGATCTTCACCACCATCTCCAACGATGCGACGCGCGTCGCAGCGCTGCTCTCCGGCGATGTCGATTACGCCGATCCGATCCCGTTGCAGGACGTCGAGCGCGTCAATGCGAGCGCGAACGCGCACGTGCTGCAGGGACCGGAGCTGCGCACGATCTTCCTTGGCTTCGACCAGTATCGCGACGAGCTGAAGTACTCGAACGTCAAGGGCAAGAACCCGTTCAAGGACGTGCGGGTGCGCAAGGCGTTCTATCTGGCGATCGATGAAAATGCGATCGTCGACAAGGTCATGCGCAAGGCGGCGGTGGCCTCCGCGCTGATGATCTCGCCATTGCTGTTCCCGCTCGCCAAAGACTTCACACGCCCGGCCACCGATCCCGCCGAGGCCAAGAAGCTGCTCACCGAAGCGGGCTATCCGAACGGGTTCGAGGTCACGATGGACTGCCCGAACGACCGCTACGTCAATGACGAAGCGATTTGCCAGGCCGTGACCGCGATGCTGGCCCGCGTCGGCATCAAGATCAATCTGCTGGCGCAGCCGAAGGCGAAGTACTTCGCCAAGATCCTGGTCTCCGGCGGCTACGACACCTCGTTCTACCTGCTCGGCTGGACGCCTGGCTCGTTCGATAGCTGGAACATCCTTGCCAACATGTACCGCTGCCGCGACGAGAAGGGCGCCGGCGGCAACAACAATGTCGGCAATTACTGCAATCCGAAGGTCGAGGAGTTGACCAAGGAAGTGCTGGTGGAGGCCGACACGGCCAAGCGCGATAAGATGATCGAGGAGGCCTACAAGATCGGCCAGGAGCAGGACTGGGGCTATATCCCGCTGCACCAGCAGGCGCTCGCCTGGGGCGCGTCGAAGAAGATGAAGATCGTGCAGCGCGCCGACAACCAGATCCTGTTCTACTGGTTTAGGAAGGAGTGAGCGGCACCGCTCTCTCTTCCTTCCCCTCTCCCGCTTGCGGGAGAGGGTGGCTGAGCGAACGCCAGTTCGCGAAGCCGGGAGAGGGTCCTTTGTTTGAGCGCAGATACGCCCTCTCCCGCCCTCGCTCGACTATCGCCTCCGCTCGGGCACCCTCTCCCGCAAGCGGGAGAGGGAATCATCGGGGCACGATCTCGCTTCAACCCAGTGCACTGATCGATTGCCGCACACACGTGCGGCCGTGTACCGTTGCGCGCATGATCCTTGCCGTTTGCAACTGATGCTCGCCTTCATCATCCGCCGCCTGCTGCAGGCGATCGTGGTAATGCTCACGGTCGCGCTGATCGCGTTCACGCTGTTCCGCTTCGTCGGCGATCCCGTCAACCAGATGGTCGGCATCGAGACCAGCGCCGAGGAGCGCGCGCAACTGCGCCAGGACCTTGGGCTGAACGATCCGGTCGTCTTCCAGTTCGTGCGCTTCATCGGCAATGCGGCGCGGCTCAACTTCGGCTCGTCCTACCAGTTCAAGACGCCGGTCATCGATCTGATCGCCGATCGCCTGCCGGCGACGCTGGAGCTTGCATTCGTCTCCGCGCTGTTCTCGCTGCTGGTCGGCATCCCGATGGGCGTCTATACGGCGCTGCATCAGCGCTCGATCTTGTCGAACGTGTTCCTGGCCGCCTCGCTGATCGGAATATCGCTGCCGACCTTTCTGATCGGCATCCTGCTGATCTTCCTGTTTCCGGTGACGCTGCACATCCTGCCCTCGTTCGGGCGCGGCGACGTGGTGCATATCGGGTTCTGGAGCACCGGGCTGCTGACCGCCTCGGGGCTCAAGGCGCTGGTCCTGCCGGCGGTCACGCTCGGCCTGTTCCAGATGACGCTGATCATGCGCCTCGTGCGCGGCGAGATGCTGGAAGTGCTGCGCACCGACTACATCAAGTTCGCGCGCGCGCGCGGCTTGAGCGACCGCGCGGTGAATTTCGGGCACGCATTGAAGAACACGCTCGTGCCGGTGATGACGATTGCCGGCCTGCAGCTCGGCTCGATCATCGCCTTCGCGTTGATCACCGAGAGCGTGTTCCAATGGCCCGGCATGGGGCTGTTGTTCCTCAGGGCGGTGCAGAACGTCGATATCCCGATCATGTCGGCGTATCTGCTGCTCGTCGCCCTGATCTTCGTGATCATCAACCTGACCGTGGACCTGCTCTACGCGGTCGTCGATCCGCGCATCCGCATCGACGCGCGGACGGCCTAACATGAGCGCGCAAGCACCCGTGCCCCTCGCCGACGAACCGCAACGGCGCTCGCGGCTCGCGGCTGTGCTCGACAGCGACATCGCCTATTCGTTCCTGCATTCCAAGGTCACGATCGCGGCCGCGATCGTCGCGCTCGTCATCATCGCGGCCGCGATGCTGGCGCCGCTGATCGCGCCGCACGATCCTTACGACCTGCGCACGCTCAGCCTGCTCGACTCGCATAATCCGCCGGCCTGGCTCACGGGCGGCGACGCACGCTACCTGCTCGGCACCGACGATCAGGGCCGCGACGTCTTCTCCACCATCCTCTATGGCTCGCGCCAGTCGATCCTGATCGGCTTGATGGCGACGTTGTTTGCGGGCTGCCTCGGCATCGCGCTCGGGCTGATCGCCGGCTACGCGGGCGGCTCACTCGACGCGCTCATCATGCGCGCGGCCGACATCCAGAGCACGTTCCCGGCGATCCTGATCGCGATGCTGATCGACGGCACCTCGCGCGCGCTGTTCGGCGAGCAGCGCAACGATCAGACCGTGTTCTGGGTGATGGTCTTGGCGATCGGCCTGTCGTTCTGGGTGCAGTATGCGCGCACCGTGCGCGGCTCGACGCTGGTGGAAAAGAACAAAGATTACGTCTTGGCCGCACGCCTGATCGGCATCCACCCGGGTCTGATCCTGTTTCGCCACGTGCTGCCGAACGTCGTCGGCCCGGTGCTGGTGATCGCCACCATCAACTTGGCGCTCGCGATCATCACCGAGGCGACGCTGTCATTTCTCGGCCTCGGCCTGCCCTCGACCGAGCCTTCGCTCGGGACGCTGATCCAGATCGGGCAGAAGTATCTGTTCGCCGGCGAATGGTGGATCGCGATCTTCCCCGGCATCACGCTCGCGGCGCTGGTGCTGGCCGTGAACCTGCTCGGCGACTGGCTGCGCGACGCGCTGAATCCTCGACTAAGATGACTGAACCCGTTCTCAGCGTGCGCGATCTCAAGGTCGAGTTTCCGACCCGCCGCGGCATTCTGACGGCGGTCGACGGCGTATCGTTCGACATCGCACCGGGCGAGATCCTGGGCGTGGTCGGCGAATCCGGTGCCGGCAAGTCGATCACCGGCACCGCGATCATCGGCCTAATCGAGCCGCCGGGCCGGATCGCGGCCGGCGAGGTGATGCTGCGCGGCCTGCGCATCGACGCGTTGTCCGGCGAAGCCATGCGCAAGATCCGCGGCAAGCGCATCGGCATGGTGTTCCAGGACCCGCTCACGAGCCTCAACCCGCTCTACCGCATCGGCGAACAGCTTATCGAGACCATCACGACGCATCTCAATTTGTCCGGCGCGCAGGCGCGCACGCGTGCGCTCGAATTGCTCGCCGAGGTCGGCATCCCGGCGCCGGAGACGCGGATCGACAACTATCCGCATCAATTTTCCGGCGGCATGCGCCAGCGCGTGGTGCTGGCGCTCGCGCTCGCGGCCGAGCCCGAACTGGTGATCGCCGATGAGCCGACAACCGCGCTCGACGTCTCCGTGCAGGCGCAGATCATCGCGCTCTTGAAGCGCTTGTGCCGTCAGCACGGCGCCGCCGTGATGCTGATCACCCACGACATGGGGGTGATCGCCGAAACGGCAGACCGCGTCGCCGTGATGTATGCGGGCCGCATCGTCGAGGTCGGACCGGTGCGCGACGTGATCACGGCGCCGCTGCATCCCTATACCAAGGGCCTGATGGGCTCGATCCCGTCGCTCACCGGCGAAACCGATCGCCTCACACAGATCCCGGGCTCGATGCCGCGGCTGACTGCTATTCCGTCCGGCTGCGCGTTTCATCCGCGCTGCCCGCGCGCGTTCGTGCCCTGCCCGACATTTCGCCCCGAATTGCAGAACGAGGCGAAATCGCAGGTCGCGTGCTGGCTCTATCAGCCGTTCCCGGTGACGGCGGGGGCCTTGCCGTGACCGCCGCCCCGCTGGTCGAGGTGACGGACCTCGGCCGTATCTTCGACGTATCGAAGCCGTGGCTCAATCGCGTGACCGAGGGCTTGCCGCGTTCGCTCCTGCGCGCGGCCGCGAACGTCACCTTCTCGATTCCGCGGCGCGAGACCTTCGCGCTCGTCGGCGAGTCTGGCTCGGGCAAGTCGACGGTCGCCAAGATGGTGGTCGGGCTGATCGCGCCGAGTTCAGGCGACGTCACCATCGACGGCGTCTCGATGAACAAGGCCGAGCAAGGCACCGAGCGGCGCAAGCTGCGCCGCCGCATCCAGATGGTGTTCCAGGACCCTTACGCGAGCCTCAATCCGCGCTGGCGCGCGCATGACATCGTGGCCGAGCCGATCCGCGCCTTCGGCATCGCGCAGTCGCAGGCGCAGACCACCGCGCAGGTCGGCGATCTGTTGAAGCTCGTCGGCCTCGATCCGGCCGACGGCGCAAAATATCCGCATGAATTCTCCGGTGGCCAGCGCCAGCGCATCGCGATCGCGCGCGCGAGCCTGCGCGACCCGCGTATCCAGATCCTCGACGAAGCGACCAGCGCGCTGGACTCGCACTC
>PLJS01000086.1:14429-17404 GCA_003140315.1 Hyphomicrobiales bacterium | reverse complement strand
TCGGTCGCGGTGGCCGATGCCTATGTCAAGGAGCACCAGCAGGCAATCCGGGCCGATGCGCTGGCGATGGCCACCGACCTCAACCGCTCGGCCTCCTCATTTCAACTGAACCCGCAATACATCGGGCCGGCGCTGACCGCGCAGGCGGCGATGCGCGGGCTGACCGAAGCGGCGGTCCTCGACCGCAACGGGACGATGCTGGCGCGCACCGGTCTCATGTTTGCGCTCGGTTTCGAAGATGTCAGCAAAGACGCGTTGCGCCGCGCCCAGCAGGGCGAGGTCGTGATCATGACCGACGACCGGGAAGAGCGGGTGCGCGCGCTCGTCCGGCTCGACGAGTTCAGCGATCTCTACCTCTATGTCGGGCGGTTTATCGAACCGCGAGTGCTCGCCCATCGCGATCAGACCCACCTCGCGGCGGCACAGTATGAGCAGTTGCAGGGCCAGCGTTCCGGACTCCAGATCAAATTCGCGGTTATCTACATCGTGGTCGCGATGCTGGTCCTGGCCGCGTCGATCGCGATCGGGATCCATTTTGCGGCCCAGCTCGCCGATCCGATCAGCCGGCTGGTCGGGGCGGCCGAACGGGTCCGCGCCGGCGATCTCTCAGCCCGGGTTCCCGAAGGCGAAAAGGATGACGAGCTCGTCACGTTGAGCCGCGCCTTCAACCGGATGACCTTTCAGATCCAGAGCCAGCAGCGCGAGCTGATCGACACCAACCGCCAGCTCGACGAGCGGCGGCGTTTCACCGAAACGGTGCTGACCGGGGTGTCCGCCGGGGTTATCGGACTCGATCGCGGCGGCCGCATCTACCTGCCCAACCGATCGGCCTCGGCGCTCCTGGGCGTCGATCTCGATCTGTCGATCGGCGAGGACCTTGCCGAAGTCGCGCCCGAAATGGCCGGGCTGTTGGAGGAGGCGGCCCGGCGCCCCGACCGGCTGGCGCAGGCGCAGGTCCAGATCGCCGGCGCCAACAGCACGCGCACGCTCTTGGTCCGCATCGCCGCCGAGCAGGACGCCGAAGAAGATGCCGGGCAAGTTGGGGGCGAGATCAGCGGGTTTGTCGTCACCTTCGACGACATCACAGAGCTTCTATCGGCTCAGCGCAAGGCGGCCTGGGCCGATATCGCCCGCCGCATCGCGCACGAGATCAAGAACCCGCTGACCCCGATCCAGCTCTCAGCCGAACGCCTGCGCCGCAAATACCTGAAAGAGATCAAGAAGGATCCGGAAACCTTCCGCATCTGCACCGATACGATCATCCGGCATGTCGAGGATATCGGGCGGATGGTCGACGAGTTCTCCTCGTTCGCCCGGATGCCGGCGCCGGTGCTGAAACCCGAAGACCTGACGACGATCGTCGAACAGGCCGTCTTCCTGGAGCGCACGGCGCATCCCAAGATCGGATTCGAGACCCGTTTTGCCGCGCGTCCGGTGCCGGTGCGCTGCGATGCGCGCCTCGTTGGCCAGGCGCTGATCAACATCATCAAGAACGCGATCGAAGCGATCGAGGGCCGGATCGCCGAGAGCGGTCCGACCCCGCCGGGCCAGATTATCGTGACGGTCGAGGCCGACGGTCCGGTTGCGGTCACCATCGAGGACAATGGCAAAGGCTTGCCGCGGCACGGCCGCGAGCGCCTGACCGAGCCCTATGTCACGACCCGCACGAAAGGCACCGGGTTGGGCCTCGCCATCGTCAAGAAGATCATGGAAGATCATCACGGCGAGCTGATGCTGTCGGATCGCAAACAAGGGGGCGCTCGGGTGCAGCTGGTCTTCGCCGGGGATGCGTACGCCGCCAGCCACTCCGGTTTGCCCGCGGTGTCAGCGGAGTTGAATTCGGTCAGCCATGGCGCATGACATCCTGATCGTCGATGACGAAGCCGACATCCGGATGTCGATTTCCGGGGTGTTGAAGGACGAAGGCTACGCCACGCGCGACGCTGCCGACAGTAGTGACGCGCTCGCCGCCATCCAGGCCCGCCAGCCGACCCTGGTGATCCTCGACATCTGGCTGCAAGGCAGCGAACTCGACGGCATTGGCATCCTGCGCCAGCTGCAGGCCGAGATGCCGTCGGTGCCGGTGGTGATGATCAGCGGGCACGGAACGATCGAGACCGCGGTCGAGGCGATCAAGATCGGCGCCTACGATTTCATCGAGAAGCCGTTCAAGAGCGGGCGCCTGTTGCTGGTCGTCGCGCGGGCGATCGAGGCGGCCCAGCTGCGCCGCGAAAATGCCGAGCTGAGGCTGCGCGCCGGGGGCGAACTTGATCTGGTCGGCGCGTCGCCGGCGATCAACCAGCTGCGCCAGCAGATCGAGCGGGTCGCGCCGACCGGCAGCCGGGTCCTCATCACCGGGGCGCCGGGCTCGGGCAAGGAAGTGGTCGGGCGCCTCCTGCATGCCCGCTCGCGGCGCGCCCAGGGACCGTTTGTCGCGATCAATTGCGCGACGATGCATCCCGACCGGCTGGAGATCGAGCTGTTCGGCTGCGAGGCGAGCACTGACGGCATGCCGCGCAAGGTCGGCACCTTCGAGCGCGCGCATGGCGGGACCCTGTTTCTCGACGAGGTCGCCGACATGCCGCTGGAGACGCAGGGCAAGATCGTGCGGGCCCTGCAGGAACAGACCTTCGAGCGGGTAGGGGGCTCGCAACGGGTTGAGGTCGATGTGCGCGTCGTCGCCTCGTCCAATCGCGAGTTGGCGGGCGAGATCGCGGCCGGCCGCTTTCGCGAGGATCTGTTCTATCGGCTGAACGTGGTGCCGATCCGGGTGCCGGCCTTGCGCGAACGGCGCGAGGACATCCCGCTCCTGGCCCGGCATTTCGTGCAGCGCGGGGCGGAGGCGGCGCGGATCGCGGCGCGCGATTTCGGCGAGGACGCGCTGGCCGCGCTGCAGTCCTACACCTGGCCGGGCAATGTGCGGCAGCTGCGCAACGTCGTCGACTGGCTCTTGATCATGGCGCCGGGCGAAACGA
>PLJS01000086.1:0-14380 GCA_003140315.1 Hyphomicrobiales bacterium | reverse complement strand
CTGGCCCAGGTCACCCGCTTCGGCGGCAACATCTCGCGCACCGCCGCCTTTGTCGGGATGGAACGCTCGGCCCTGCACCGGAAGCTCAAGTCGCTCGGCGTCTTCGGCAACGACCGCCCGCTCAAGGTCGGCACGTGACGCTGCTGATGCTATGGCGCCGCTCTGCGGCTTAGGGCGATGCGGTTGAGACGGCGCGACGTAATAGCTGTTCTCGCCGGCACCGCGATCGCGCGGCCGCTTTTAGCGCACGCGGAGGCGACCCTGCCCGTCGTCGGTTTTCTGCACAGCCAATCGCTCAATGACGTGTATGCCCCGATGGTCGTTGCGTTTCGCCGCGGGCTCGGCGAGGCCGGCTATGTCGAGGGGCGCAATGTCACCATGGAATACCGTTGGGCGGAAAACCACCTCGACCGCTTGCCCGCGCTCACCGCCGATCTGATCGCGCGCGAGGTCGCCGTCATCGCGACCTTGGGCGGACCCGCCACCGCACAAGCGGCGAAGGCGGCCACGACGACGATCCCGATCGTCTTCAACAGCGGCACCGATCCAGTAGCCGGGGGACTGGTCCACAGCCTCAATCGGCCCGGCGGAAATTTGACCGGCGTCACCTTCTTTGGCGCGGAGACGCTGGGCAAGCGCGTCGAATTCATGCACGAGATCATGCCCAATGCCCGCCTAGCGGTCCTGATCAATCCCGATGGGGCCGACTCCCCCGAAGTGCTGCGCGAGATCGAAGCGCTGGAGAAGGGCGGCCAGCAGCTGACCGTGCTGCGGGCCGCCACCGATGCCGAACTCGATGCTGCTTTCGCGCCGGCTGGCGACCGCGGCGTGCGGATGCTCGTCCTCGCCGGCGATCCGTTCTTCCAGGCTCGCGCCAAGACGATTGCATCGCTCGCCGAGCGCAACCGTGTCGCTGTCGCCGCCTCCGGCCGCGCCAATCGCGACGAATTGTTGAGCTACGGTATCGATCTTGCCGAATCCTATCGCCAGGTCGGAACCCTGGTCGGCAAGATCCTCGGCGGCGCCAAGCCGGCGGATCTACCGGTGCAAAGGGTTAATAAGCTCGAACTGATCATTGATCTGAAGGTCGCCAAAGCACTCGGCCTGACGATCCCGCCGACATTGCTCGCCCGCGCCGACGAGGTGATCGAATAACCCGGCCGCCTGCACCTTGCCACTGAAGGAAACCCACCCCCCATGTCGCGCATCGCCTATGTCGCCGGCCAGTACCTGCCGCATCGCCAGGCGGCGGTGCATATCGAGGACCGCGGCTTTCAGTTTGCCGATGGCGTCTACGAGGTCATCTCGGTGGTGGGCGGGCGCCTCGTCGATGCGGAGCGTCATCTGAAGCGCCTCAAGCGCTCGCTCGGCGAGTTGCGCATCCCGGCGCCGCTTGGCGACGCGGCCCTCGGAATCGTCCTCCACGAGGTCATCCGCCGCAACGGCGTCGACACCGGCATCGTCTACCTCCAGGTCACCCGCGGCGCCGCGCCGCGCGAGCATGCCTTTCCCAAGGCGGCGAAGCCCACCCTGGTCGTAACCTCGCGCCGCTCGCGCCCGCCCGATCCGCGCCTCGGGGATGACGGCATCGCGGTCATCACGATCCCCGATATCCGCTGGCAGCGCTGCGACATCAAATCGGTGGCGCTCATTGCCAATGTGCTCGGCAAGCAGCAGGCGCGGGAAAAGGGCGCCTATGAAGCCTGGCAGGTCGACCAGGTCGGCCAGGTTACTGAGGGCACCTCGACCAATGCCTGGATCGTGACGTGCGACGGTGCCGTGGTGACCCGCCCGGCCGATTTCGGGATCCTGCGCGGCATCACCCGGACCGTCCTGCTCGACGTGATCGCCGAGCAGGGGCTGAAATTTGAGGAACGGCCTTTCACGATGGACGAGGCCTACACGGCGCGCGAAGCCTTCATCACCTCGGCCACGCAATTCGTGACCCCGGTCGTTCGCCTCGACGGCAGGCCGGTGGGCAACGGCGCGCCGGGCCTGATCGCGACGGCGCTGCGGCGCGATTTCCACGACCACGCCGAAATCGCCTGAGCGCGACCGCCCGCCGGCTTCCCCTTGCAAGTTGGGCTTGCGTGGCTTCCCCGCGTGCCATCTAATGGACACGCCACACCCTCGCTTGGGGTTTAGTTACGCGAGGGCGAAGCAAAACAGAAAAGACTCGCCGGTGAGGGGCCTGCGAGACAAAAGAACGGAACAACGGCCATGGCAGCCGACCGCGCACAAAATCTGCAAGACACCTTCCTCAATCATGTCCGCAAAAGCAAAACACCGCTCACCATCTTCCTGGTGAACGGGGTGAAGCTCCAAGGGGTCGTGACCTGGTTCGATAATTTCTGCGTGCTGCTGCGGCGGGATGGGCACTCCCAGCTCGTCTACAAGCACGCGATCTCGACCATCATGCCGGGGCATCCGATACAACTGTTTGAGGGCTCCGAGGAGCCTCAGGCGGCCGGGGACAAGGTCTGAATTGGAGCCGCGCCGCCGCGACACGCTGCCGCGTGGGCTCACCCCGACGTCCCAGGGCTCGCCGACCGGACGTGCGATGGTGGTCGGCCCCTATCTGCGGCGCGGGCCGGGGAAGGGCTCGGCACGCGCGGAGGACAGCGAGCGCAGCCCGGCGGCCCGGCTCGATGAGGCCGTGGGATTGGCACGCGCGATCGACCTCGAGGTGGTCGAGGCCGGCATCGCGCCGCTCGCCAGCATCCGGCCCGCGACCTTTCTCGGCAAGGGCAAGGTCGAGGAGATCGCCGGGCTCACCAAAAGCCTCGACATCGAACTCGTGGTGATGGATTGCGCGCTTTCGCCGGTGCAGCAGCGCAACCTGGAGCGGGCCTGGAGCGCCAAGGTTCTCGACCGCACCGGGCTGATCCTGGAGATCTTCGGCCGGCGCGCGCGCACGCGTGAAGGCACGCTGCAAGTCGAGCACGCGCATCTCACCTACCAGAAAAGCCGGCTGGTGCGTTCATGGACGCATCTGGAGCGCCAGCGCGGCGGCTTCGGCTTCCTCGGCGGTCCGGGCGAGACACAGCTCGAAGCGGACCGGCGCATGATCGAGGAGCGGCTCGCCAAGATCGAGCGCGAGCTGGAGGGCGTGAAGAAAACGCGCAAGCTCCACCGCGACAGCCGCAAGCGCGTGCCTTATCCGATCGCCGCGCTGGTCGGCTACACCAATGCCGGCAAGTCGACGCTGTTCAACCGGCTGACGCACGCCACCGTGCTGCAAGCCGACATGCTGTTCGCGACGCTCGATCCGACGCTGCGCGCTATCACGCTGCCGCACGGCGGAAAGGCGATCCTGTCCGACACCGTCGGCTTCATCTCGGAGCTGCCGACCATGCTGGTCGCGGCATTCCGGGCGACGCTGGAAGAGGTGATCGAGGCCGACGTGATCCTGCATGTGCGCGACGCGACGCATCCCGACACTGCCGCGCAGGCGCACGATGTCGAAGAAGTGCTGCGCGCCCTCGACATCGATCCGGACGATCACGGCCGGCTGATCGAGGTCTGGAACAAGGTCGACCGGCTCGACGCGGAGGCGCGCCAGCAGCTCGAAAACGTCGCGGAAAGGCGGCCCGCCGACGAGCGGCCGGTGCTGGTCTCGGCCTTGACCGGGCAGGGGCTCGACCGCCTGCTCGAAGCGATCGAGGCGCATCTCGCCCAGACGCGCATCGTGCTTGATCTCGTGGTCGACTCGGCCGACGGCGCCGGCGTGAGCTGGCTGCATCGCCACGCCGAGGTGATGGGCACGACGCTGCGCGAGGACGGGCAACTTGCAATGACGGTGCGGGCGGACCCCGCGAATGCGGAGCGCATTCGCGGCAAGTTCATCGCGCCGACGCTACGCTGAGCCTATTCGGCGGCTTTCGCCGCATTCCACAACGCATCCATCTCGGCGAGCGTGGCCTCCGCCGGGGTCTTGCCGGAGGCTGCCAGCGCATCCTCGATCGCGCCGAACCGGCGCTCGAATTTCAAATTGGTCATGCGCAGCGCCGTGTCGGGATCGACGCCCAGATGGCGCGCGAGGTTGACGACGGCAAACAACAGGTCCCCGATTTCGCCCGCGACCTTGTCCGGGCGGCCGGCATCAAGCTCCGCGCCGATCTCGCCGGCCTCTTCGACGATCTTGGCGAGCACCGCCTTCGGGTCGTTCCAGTCGAAGCCTACTCGGCCTGCCTTCTGCTGCAGCTTCAGCGTACGGGCGAGAGCAGGGAGCCCGGCCGGAACGCCGGATAGCGCCCCGTCACGGCCGGCCGGGCTAACACGGCCATCCGCTGCGCGCGCGGCCTTCGCGGCGTCCTTTTCTTGCGCCTTGATGCGGTCCCAGAGCGCGTTAACCGCACCGGTGTCGCGCCGCGGCTCGTCGCCGAACACGTGCGGATGGCGGCGGATCAGCTTTTCGGTAATGGCCTGCACGACATCCGGAAACGCGAAGGCGCCTTGCTCCTGCGCCATCCGGGCGTGGAACACGACCTGGAGCAGGAGGTCGCCGAGTTCGTCCTTCAGGTCGTCGAGATCGTGGCGCGCGATCGCGTCGGCGACCTCGTAGGCTTCCTCGATCGTATAGGGCGCGATGGTCGCGAAAGTCTGCTCCAGGTCCCACGGACAGCCGCTGCCGGGCGTGCGCAGCGCCGTCATGATCTCGATCAGCCGGGCGATATCGGGGGAGGGCTTCATGTCCCGACGCTACCAAACGCATCGGGCCCTCGCGAGGAGGGCCCGCCACGCCACACAGATTATCGAAGGCCTCAGTGACCCGAAGGATCGGCCTCGCGCGCGGCCTCGAACAGGAACCAGGTGCGCCGTTCGGTCGCGTCAATGAAGTTTTCGAGCAGGCCGGCAGTTCCGGCGTCCTCGTGGTCGTCGCAGACCTTGTGCGCCTTGCGCATCGCGGCCGCGACCGCCTTGTTGTCCAACATCAGCTCGCGCAGCATGTCGGCGGGGTCGACGAACTTCTCGTCATTGTCCTTGATGGTTTGAAGCTTGGCGATGTGGCCGATCGAGCGCACCGTGGTGCCGCCGATCTTGCGCACGCGCTCGGCGAGCTCGTCCGTGGTCGCGAAGATCGCGTCGGCCTGTTCGTCAAACATCAGATGGTAGTCGCGGAAGTGCGGTCCGCCCATGTGCCAGTGGAAATTCTTGGTCTTGAGATAGAGCGCGAAGCTGTCCGCCAGGAGCGCGTTCAGCACGCCGGAAATGTCGCCGATCGCGTTGGCCGACAGGTCGGTCGGCGTGTCGAGCGCGGAAGGAGCGTTTTGTGTGCCTTTGGATTTGGTCACGGGATCAACCTCGATGGTGTCGGATATGAAGGGAAGTCCGCAGATGGCATCCGGGACCGGTCACGCCGAAGCGCGCATTCAATAACGTAGAGAGGCGGGTTCCAAGTTCCATGATGCTGGATAAATTTCATCCTTGATTCGCATAAGACATATTATGGAATATCTGCATCCGGATTTTGATACCCGGCCATACCCTGTCTGCACAGGATAATATCAAATTGAATCAATCGCTTCGGCGTCTGTCCTCAGACCCAATGCGCGGTTCACCCGGGCTGCTCGATCCGCATCCCATCATAGGCCGGCACGACGTGGCTCGGCAGTCCGGCGCTCAGGACGGTGTAGTCGAGATCGGTATGCATGTTGGTGAGGATCGCGCGGGCGGGCTTCACGCGCTCGATCCAGGCGAGCGCGTCGGCGACGCTGAAGTGGCTCGGATGCGGCGAATAGCGCAGCGCGTCGACGATCCAGAGATCGAGCCCTGCGAGCGCATCGGCGCTTGGGTCCGGCAGGTCGCTCAGGTCGCTCGAATAGGCCAAGTTGCCGAAGCGGAAACCGAGCGACGGGATGTCGCCATGGACCTGGATGAAGGGCAGTGTGGTGATCGCTCCACCCAGCCCCTCGATGGTCAGCGGTCGGCCCGGCTCCAGGGCGTGCATGTTCAGGATCGGCGGATACTCGCTGCCGTCCGGCTGCGCGAAGCAATAGCCGAAGCGCGTCGTCAGCAGGTGCGAGGTCGCGTCGTGCGCGTAGACGTCGATGCGCTTGCGCCGCTTGATGAACAGCGCGCGCAGGTCGTCGATGCCGTGGATATGGTCGGCGTGCTCGTGGGTGTAGACGATGCCGTCGAGCCAATCGACGTCGGCATCGAGTAGCTGCTCGCGCAGGTCCGGGCCGGTGTCGACGAGGACGCGCGTGACGCCGCCGGCCGACTTGCGCTCGACCAGCAGCGAGCAGCGCCGCCGCCGGTTCTTCGGATTGGCCGGGTCGCAGGCACCCCAGCCGAGCGCCGGACGCGGCACGCCGCCGGACGAGCCGCAGCCCAAAATCGTGAACGTCAGCGTCATGCGGCTGCCTGGGTGCCGCGCGGCACCTTTGAGAACAATTTGAAGAAATTCTCCGTGGTCTGGCGGCAGATGTCGTCGAAACTGACGCCGCGCGTCTGCGCCAGCACCTTGGCGACCTCGGCAACGTAAGCCGGCTCGTTGCGCTTGCCGCGATACGGCAGCGGCGCGAGGTAGGGCGAGTCGGTCTCGACCAGGAAACGGTCGGGCGGCACCGCGGCCGCGATGGCGCGCAGGGCGCCGGAATTCTTGAACGTCACGATGCCGGTGAAGCCGATATAGCAGCCGAGTGCGACCGCGCGCCGCGCAAGCTCAGGCCCGCCGGTGTAGCAATGGAGAACAGCCGGGAAGGCGCCCTTCCCCATCTCGTGCTCCAGGATTCGTGCGCAGTCCTCGTCGGCTTCACGCGTGTGGATGACGAGCGGCAATTGCGTCTCGCGTGCTGCCGCGATGTGGGTGCGGAAGCCCTGCTCCTGCGCGTCGCGTGGCGAGTTGTCGTAGTGATAGTCGAGCCCGGCCTCGCCGATCGCCACCACCTTGGGATGGCGGGTGCGCGCGACAAGATCGGCCGCCGTGATGTCGAGCTCTTCGTCCGCGTGATGCGGATGCGTGCCGACCGAGCACGAGACATTCGGGAACCGCTCGGGGATCGCCAGCACCTGGTCGTGGCGGCGCACGCGGGTCGAGATCGTCACCATATGGCCGACGCCGGCGGCAGCCGCGCGCGCCACGACGGCGTCGAGCTCGCTCGCAAAATCCGGGAAATCGAGGTGGCAGTGGCTGTCGACCAGCATGGGGTCAGCTCGCGGAGCTTGCTTCCGGCTCGACATAGCGCGGAAACACCGGGACGGGCGGCGGCAGCGTCGCGCCGGCCGCGATGCGATGCGCGGCGCCGAGCCGCGCGAAATCGCGCTCATCCGCCGGCACGGCGAGCAGGTCGAGCAGCTTGCCGGCGGACGCCGGGATGAACGGTTGCGCCAGGATAGCGACCTGCCGGATCACTTCCGCCGTGACGTACAGCACCGTCGCCTGCCGCGCCGGGTCGGTCTTGGCGAGCGCCCACGGCGCTTCGCCGGCGAAATAGCGGTTCGCGTCCGCCACCACCGCCCAGGCGGCATTGAGCACCTGATGCAGCAGATGCGTCTTCATCGCCTCGCGCGCCTTGTCGAGCATGCCGTCGGCGGCCACCAGAATCGCCTGATCGTTGTCCGAGAGCACGCCCGGCGCCGGCAGCACGCCGCCGAACGCCTTGCCGATCATCGAGAGCGAGCGCTGCGCCAGATTGCCGAGGTCATTCGCCAGATCGGCATTGATGCGCGCCACGATCTGCTCATGGCTGTAGTTGCCGTCCTGCCCGAACGAGACCTCGCGCATGAAGAAATAGCGCAGCGGATCGACCCCGTAGGCATCCGCGAGCGCGAACGGATCGACGACGTTGCCGACCGACTTCGACATCTTCTCGCCGCGGTTCAGGATCCAGCCGTGGCACGAGACCTGCCGCGGCACCGCGATGCCAGCCGACATCAGAAAAGCCGGCCAGTAGACCGCATGGAAGCGCACGATGTCCTTGCCGATCACATGCAGGTCGGCCGGCCAGTAGCGCTTGAACATCGTGCTGTCGGTGTCCGGATAGCCGACTGCCGTGATGTAGTTGGTGAGCGCGTCGACCCATACGTACATCACGTGTTTCGGGTCGGCCGGCACCTTCACGCCCCAGTCGAAGGTGGTGCGCGAGATCGAGAGGTCCTGCAGCCCGCCCCGCACGAAGCTCGTGACCTCGTTGAAGCGCTCCTTGGGGAGCACGAAGTCGGTCACATCGGCATAGAGCTTCAGCAGCCGCTCGGCGAAGGCCGACAGCCTGAAGAAATAGCTCTCCTCCTCGACCCACTCGACCGGCGTGCCGAGCGAACCGACACGGACGCCGTCTTCGACCTTGGTTTCGCTCTCGTCGTAATAAGCCTCGTCGCGCACCGAGTACCAGCCGGCGTAGTTCGACAGGTAGATGTCGCCCGCATCCTGCATGCGCTGCCATATCGCCTGCGAGGACTTGTGGTGGCGCTCCTCGGTGGTGCGGATGAAGGCATCGTTGGAGGCGTTCAGCCGTTTCGCCATGTCCTGGTAGCGCGGCACGTTGCGGTCCACGAGCTGCCGCGCCGTGATGCCTTCCTTGTTGGCGGTCTGCCACAGCTTGATGCCGTGCTCGTCGGTGCCGGTGAGGAAGAATACGTCATAGCCGTCGAGCCGCTTGAAGCGCGCGATCGCGTCGGTCGCGATCACCTCGTAGCCATAGCCGATGTGCGGCGGGCCGTTCGGATAGGCGATCGCCGTCGTGATGTAGAAGCGGGGCTTTTCAGCCATCGGACAGGCCTAAAGACGTGGATGGCTGGGGCATAAGGGCGTTTACGCCCGTCTTCGACGGGCTATGCCCGGCCACGACGAGTCCGCAGTTAGGTATCAACCGCGCGATGCTTCGGCAAGCCAGCCGAACACGTTGAAAACCATCGGTTTTCGTTCGAGATGGAAGACCTCGACCTCGCGCGCCGCGCGGTTGAGCCGCTCCCAGGCGTCGGCGACGTGAAGGAGGCGGGCGCCCTGCCCGCCACCAGCATCGAGCCGCGCGCTCAGCCAGTCGCGCACAGTGTCGACGAAGGCCGCAAACGCACCCTCGTCGCTACGGCCGAGCGCATCGCCCAGCGCGTGCAGCGCGCGCGGATCGACCGCCGGCAATGCGGCGAGCATGGCCCCGACCTGTTCGCGCACGTCGAGCGCCTTGCCGCCCATGAGTTCGATCGCGCGCGCGACGCTGCCGTCGGCGGCCGCGGCGGCGCGTTCGAGGTCGCCTCCGCTCCGCTCGCACCCCACGGCGGCCGAAACGGCCCATGCGACGCCCTCCGCCGATAAAGGGCGCAGCACGAGGCGACGGCAGCGCGAGCGGATGGTCGGCAACAGCCGCCCGGGCGCATGGCTCACGACGATCAGCAGCGCGCGCTGCGGCGGCTCTTCGAGGATCTTCAACAGCGCGTTGGCGCCGGCGGCGTTGAGCTCGTCGGCCGAATCCACGATGCAGACGCGCCAGCCCCCCTCGCCCGCGGTCGAGCCGAAGAACGAGACGGTGCGGCGTACGTCATCGACCGCGACCTGGGTGCGCAGCTTGCCGTTCTCGCCTTCGGTGCGCTCCAACACCAGCAGATCGCTGTGGGCCTGCGCGGCGATACGGCGCAGCGTCGGATTGTCGGGCGGCAGCGCGAGCGAGGTCGCTTCCTGCACCAACGGCGCGGTACCGTCGGGATGCGCCAGCACGAAGCGCGCCATGCGGTAGGCGAGCGTTGCCTTGCCGATGCCGCGCGGGCCGCCGAGCAGCCAGGCGTGCGGCAGGCGCCCACCGCGATAGGCATCGAGGAAGGCCTGCTCGGCTTCGGCGTGGCCGTAGAGGACGTTTGTCTCGCGCGGAGGCGGCGGCTCGACCACACCGGCGCCGTCGCGCGGGCTCACGAGGCGGCGTCCTTGAGCATTGCGGGCGCTTCGCCCGGATGCAGGTGCGCGTTCACCACCGCCCACACGGCATTCGCGACGCTCTGCGCATCACCCGACGCATCGACCGGTACGCAGCGATCGGGCTCATGCTCGGCAAGCTCCAGATAGGCCTCGCGCAGCTTCTTGTGGAAGTCGAAGGCCTCGGCTTCGAAGCGGTCGGCTTTGGCATCGCCACGCCGTTTCGACACGCGCTCCTGGCCCTGCGTCGCCGGCACGTCGAGAATGATGGTGAGGTCGGGCTTGAGGTCGCCGATGGTAACCTTCTCTAACCGCGCGATCAGCCGCCGGTCGACGTTGCCGAGCACGCCCTGATAGATGCGGGTTGAATCCGCGAAACGGTCGCTGATCACCCAGGCGCCGCGCGCGAGCGCCGGCGCGATGGTCTGCCGCATGTGATCGGCACGTGCGGCCGCGAAAAGGATCGCCTCGGCGTGGGGCCCGAGCGGCTTCGCGGCGCCCGAGAGCAGCACATGACGGATCGCCTCGGCACCGACCGAGCCGCCGGGCTCGCGGCTCACCACGACATCCAGGCCGAGCGCGCGCAGGCGCGTCGCCAGATTTGCGACCTGGGTCGACTTGCCGGCCCCCTCACCGCCTTCGAAGGTGATGAAGCGTCCGCGAGTCCCATCAGTCGGTTTACGATCCGTGGCGATGCTGGGCGGAGAAACGATGTCCACTTGTTCTAACATCACCGTACGTCACAGCCGATCGACGCCGGCGCGGAACACGTTGATGACGAGCTCGCCGACCGCATCGAAGGCACGCTGTGGGAGATTGCCCTCGCGGACATCCTCGCCCGCCTGCAGCGGGACCTCGAGCACCACGGACTCTCCGCGCGAGACCTTGAGCGTGCCGATCGGCTGTCCTTTGGTGACCGGCGCGCGCACGGGGCCGGAATAGACGACCTTGGCGCTGAGCTTCTCGGCAGCGTTGCGCGGAACCAGCAGGCGGATCGCCTCGGCGCCGACCAGCGGCACGTGCCCGCGCGCGCCGCCGAAGAGCTTGGCCTCGCCGACCGTCTCGCCGGCCGCGAACAGCGGCCGCGCCTCGAAGCCGCGGAAGCCCCATTCGAGCAGCTTTCGCCCCTCGTCGGCGCGCTCCTTCATGCTCTTAAAGCCGTTGACGACGACGATCAGGCGCAGGCCGTTCTGCACCGCCGAGCCGACGAGCCCGTAGCCGGCCTCCTTGGTGAAGCCGGTCTTCATGCCGTCGGCGCCGATGCCCATGGCGAGCAGCGGGTTGCGGTTCTGCTGGCGCACCTTGTTCCAGGTGATCTCGCGCTCGGAATAGATCTTGTAGAGTTCGGGATAAGTTCGCTGGATGTGCTGGGCGAGCTTGGCCAGTTCGCGCATGGTCATGAGGTGATCGGGCTCATGCAGCCCGGTCGGATTGCTGAAATGCGACTGCGTCAGGCCAAGTTCCTTCGCACGCTTGTTCATCATTTCGGCGAAGGCGTCCTCGGTGCCGGCGAGGCCTTCGGCCAGCGCGATGCAGGCGTCGTTGCCGGACGCGATCATGACGCCGCGCAACAGGTTCTCGACGCTGACCTTGCTGTTGATCGCGGCGAACATCGCCGAACCGCCCGACGGCGCGCCACCTTTGCGCCAGGCGTGCTCGCTGACTGTGAACTCGTCGTCGAGCTTGATTCGGCCCTCCTTCAGCGCATGCATGACGACCTCGACGGTCATCAGCTTCGACATGCTGGCCGGGGGGTTGAGCTTGTCGGCGTTCTTCTCGAACAGCACCGTGCCGGTATCGGCGTCGATCAGGATCGCGTAGGGCGCGGCCGTCTGGAACGTGCCGTCATCTTTATCCTTCTTGGGAGCCTGCGCGGCGCTAGGCCACACGGTAGCGCCGATGACGGCGGCGGCGAGCACAGTCGCGATCGTCGCCCGTCGCAACGCGATCCCGAGTGAGTGCGAGGCCGGCATCCGATTGCTCCGCTAGGCATGCCCAAGACGCCCAAGGCAGATGTATCGATCCGGCCATGGACTTGCCAAGCCCATTCGGCCAATCCAAAGCGCGCCCCGGTTACGCCGACAGGAGAAATCCGCGCAAAACCATTGGCTTGGAACAAGAAGCTAAGCTGTCATCGAAAAAAGAAGTTTGCCACTCAGTAAAGACCGCGGCCGGTCGTCAGGGCCTGCGAGCCGTCCTGGCGGATCGGCGCGTAGGCGCTCACCGGAGCGGTACCAGGCGGATCGGAGAGTGCGGCACGCGCCGGGAGCGGGATCGACGGCGACCGCGCCTCGAAGGTACGCGTCCGCAACGCCGGAGCAGGCTCGGCCGGCGCGCGGTCATCCTGGCCGAGGTCGTACGGGCGCTCCTGCGGCGTCGGCGTGCCGCTGCGGATGACCGGGCTCGAGCGGAACGGGATGTCTCCGAACAGCGAGCGCGACGCCACGCGAACGCCAGAGGGAGCCGGCGCCGGCTCGCCTTCGCGCAGCGTTGCGGCGAGTTGACGGTCGTCGGTGCCCTCGATCGGGGCTGCCCCGACATATTCCACGCGCACGCGCGTCGTTCCGCGGTCGCGATAACCGAGCAGCTCCGCCGCTCTCCGCGAAAGGTCGATCTCGCGGTTGGCATGATAGGGGCCGCGATCGTTCACCCGGACGACGAGCGAGCGGCCGTTCGCGAGATTTGTCACACGCGCGTAGCTCGGCATCGGCAAGGTCGGATGCGCTGCCGAAATCGCGTTCATGTCGTAGATTTCGCGATTGGCGGTCAGGCGTCCGTGGAAATCGTCACCGTACCAGGAGGCGAGGCCCTCGGCGCGATAGCGGTTGTTCTCTTCCGGCACGTAGGTGCGACCCGCGACCACATAGGGCCGGCCGACACGATAGACGCCGGTGCCTTTGGGTATCGGCTGGCCCGGCTCGACCACGCGCGGGCTCGCCGATACGCCAAGCTTTGGATCAAGTTTGCTGACATGCGTGCCCGAGGAGCAGTTGGCGAGTGTCAGACAGCCGAACGCGACCACGCTGAGGCGCGAGAGCGTCGCCGCCCTGCCGTTGTCCCCGCACCACCCCATCGCTGAGGCTTTCCCCGTGTCCCGCAGACCGCTGGCCGGACTGCCATGGGGCCGACCCCTACCCCATCGCGGTTAACATAGCGCCGCGCGACGACGAGGCAAACCGCTCGTCGCTGCAGGTGGTAAATGGCTGCTTGCGAATGTGTGGCGGGAGCGTGGCAGGCTGCGTGTAAACGCCACCTCATCCCACAGCCGCGTGCTCTGAGGCATCGGTGACGACTTCGTTGAATCCATTCTGCAACGCCTTCGGCATCGCCGGCTGCCCAAAAAGGCGGTCGGCGATGCCGGGCGCCACGGCCGGCGTGATGCGCAGGCTTTCGCGCACGCGGCACGCCTTCCCTCGCCTCATCGAACTTCAGTGGGTCCGCGTTGTCGTTCCCGTCATGCTGACGGTGCCGCCGGCGTAGCCGGAGGTCTGCGCTTGCGCATAACCGGGGCCATTCGAGGTGGTGCCCGCATTGGATGTCGTGATCGACGTCACCTGGCCGAGCCCCTTGAACGTATTCAAGCTGCCGAGAGCGTTGACGGTGGCGGCGGCTCCGGCCGCACTGTTGCTGAATGCGTTGGCCAGTCCGTAGGAGTTCGACGTTCCCTGCGCGCTCGACCAGATATTCGTAAGACCGGAACCGAAAGAATACTGGTCGGCCATTGCAGGGGCCGAGACCAGCGCCGCGGCCACGGCGACGATGCAGCATAGCTTTTTCATAAGATGACCCTTCGCGTCACGAACCGGAATTGGCCCGTCCCGAAGCCTGCGCCTGACCCAGGCCGCGCGCAGGCTTGAGGCCAGGTCAGTTCGACGCACGGTCCATCCATGCCTGTTCGCCGCGCGCGACCGGGCGCTCGGCGACCGCCGAGACCTGCGAGACCTGTCGCTGTATCAGGGGCGCGGTCGCCGCGATCGGACAAGGCGACCCCGAGACATCCATCGCGGCCGCTACGCGCTCGTCCTGGCACATGAGCGCAAGGGCCGCCTTCTGCATGCCGAAGGCAAAAAGCTGGCGCGCAAGCAGCCGGATGGTGCAGCCGTCATCGACCATCGTGCGGCCGAAAGTTAGGCCGCCACCCATCAGCGAGAGCCCGGCGGAGGTCGAGCCGAGGCACGTCTCGACGCCGGAGGCGGTCAGGCCGGGCGCCGCGACAGTCGGTGGCGTGATGAGCCGGTTGGTCGACGTCGTGCTCGAAGGATTGGTGATGTTGATCGACGACGTGGCGCCGGAACTCGTTCCGATTTGTTGCGCATATGCTGGCGTCGCCGCCATGAATACCGCAACCGCGATAGACAAACGCATGACTGTAGACTCCAAGTTTTGCGCAGGAACTACTTGTATCAATTTACGTTTTGTTAATATAAACGAACAATTAAGAAGATCAATTTGTAGTACCACTTAGTTCCTCTAGTGGAAACGCGTATATTATCGGTATTACATTAACTATACTAAGTGTCCGACTCAAAATGA
>PLJS01000083.1 GCA_003140315.1 Hyphomicrobiales bacterium | reverse complement strand
CCCCACAAGGGGGAGGGGAGCCCACCGAGCTGGCAACAGCATGAACCGCCTCACGCTCCTCGCGCTGCAAGTCCTGGTCGCGGTCGTGACGCTCGCGCTCTGGCATGTGCTGGCAAAATATCCGGTGTGCGGCCTGTCTTATCTCGGCCGCGAGAACGACTGCACGACGGTGCTGCCGCCGTTCTTCTTCTCCACGCCGCTCGACGTCGCGTCGCGCGTCGTCAAATGGTTCGTCGACGGCACGATCTGGCGCCACCTGTGGATCACGCTGGTCGAAGCCATGCTCGCCTTCGTGATCGGCTCGCTCGCCGGCGTGCTGATCGGCTTCTGGTTCGCCCGCAAGCCGACCATCAACGCGGTGTTCGATCCCTACGTGAAGATGCTCAACGCGCTGCCGCGCGTCGTGCTGGCGCCGATTTTCGCGCTCTGGTTCGGGCTCGGCATCGCCTCGAAGGTCGCGCTCGGCTTCACGCTGGTGTTCTTCATCGTGTTCTTCAACGTCTACCAGGGCGTCAAGGAAGTGAGCTCAACGGTGCTGGCGAACGCGCGCATGCTCGGCATGAGCGAGCAGCAATTGATGCGCCACGTCTACTGGCCCTCCGCGCTGTCCTGGATGTTCTCGTCATTGCACACATCCGTGGGCTTCGCGGTCGTCGGCGCGGTGGTCGGCGAATATCTCGGGTCCGCGGCGGGGCTCGGCTACATCATCCAGCAGGCTGAAGGCGTGTTCGATGTCGCCGGCGTGTTCGCCGGCATGTTCGTGCTCGCGGTGTTCGTCATCCTGATCGACCTGGTGGTCACCATGATCGAGAAGCGGCTGCTGGTGTGGCGACCGGTCGCCGCGACGGACGCGCGGTAGCGGCAAGCCTGGACGGCTGATAGGGTTCTCTCAGAAAAGGGAGGAAAATCCATGCGTGCCATCATGCTTGCGCTCGCGCCCATCGCCGCCGCCGGACTGCTGCTGGCCGGCACCGCCAACGCTGCCGAGCCGTTCACGCTGACCTCGTCGGCCTTCAAGGACGGAACCATGCTGGCGAGGAAGAACGCCGGCGCCATCAAGGCCAATCCGAACTGCGTCGGCGAGAATGTGTCGCCGCCACTGGCGTGGTCGAACGTGCCAGCCGGCACAGTCAGCTTTGCGCTGCTGATGACCGATCCGGAAGGCCGCGCCGGGCTCGGCGTCGATCATTGGATCGCCTACGGCATCCCGGCCTCGGTCACCGGCTTCGCCGAAGGCGAGACCAGCCAGCCGTCCGAGAAATATGTCGGCGGCATCGGCACCCAGAAGCAGAGCATCTATCTCGGCCCCTGCACGCCGCCGGGAACGACGCCGCATCACTACACCTTCGTGCTAATCGCGACCGATCTCGACGCCAAGGCGTTGCCGCCGGGGCTGACCAGGACCGAACTGCTCGAGAAGCTGACCGGCCACACCAAGGGTGCGGCCGGCTTGGTCGGACTGTTCAAGAACCCGCTCTGACGCTCAACGACATCATGGGGAGGACACTCATGCGCGCGATCACGCTTGCGCTCGCGTCTGCTTTGGCCGCGACACCGGCCGCCGCGGATTACCTGGTCAAGGAGGTCGGCAGCTTCCATATCGGCGGCCGCGACGTGACGCTGACCGGCCTGCCGACCAAGGACGTGGTGTTCAGCGCCGGCATGCCGGCGATCAAGGTCGATCCGAACGGCGAGTTCGTGGCCGAGCAGATGTATGTACAATACGTCAAGCTGGCGCAGCCAAAGGCGAAGGTGCCGATCCTGCTCTGGCACGGCGGCGGCCTGTCGGGCGTCACGTGGGAGACCAAGCCCGACGGCAAGCCGGGATGGCAGCAGTTCTTTCTCAATGCCGGCTACGACGTCTACGTCTCGGACGCGGTCGAGCGCGGCCGCGCATCGTGGGCGCGCTACCCGGAAATCTTCACGAGCGAGCCGATCTTCCGCACCAGGAAGGAAGCCTGGGAGCTGTTCCGCTTCGGCCCGAGCTACGAGGTCGGCGGCAAGCACGTGGCGTTCGAAGGCGAGCAATTCCCGGTCGAGGCGCTCGACCAGTTCATGAAGCAGGGCATCCCGCGCTGGGCGACAAACGACGCAGCAACCCAGAAGGCCTATGACGCGCTGGTGCAGAGGGTTTGCCCGTGCATCATCGTGGTGCACAGCCAGGGCGGCAATTTCGGCTTCACGGCGGCGCTCAACGCGCCCGACAAGGTGAAGGCGCTGATCGCGGTCGAGCCGTCGGGCGCGCCCGATCCCGCGAAGGTCGAGGCCGCGAAGGTGAAGGGCGTGCCGCTGCTGGTCGTGTGGGGCGACTTCCACGACAAGCATCCGATCTGGCCGAAGATCAGGGCCAACCCGGAGAAATGGGCTGCGGCGATCAAGGCCGCGGGCGGCACGGTCGATACCTTCGACCTGCCGAAGATGGGCATCAAGGGCAACACCCACATGCTGATGATGGACCGCAACTCGGACGACATCGCCAAGCTGGTGGCCGACTGGATCGGCAAGCAGGGGCTGGTGAATTAAATGGAGCCGTCACCCTGAGGTGGCCGCGTAGCGGCCCTCGAAGGGCGACGGCGCTTGCTCCGAGCGTGCGGCCATCCTTCGAGGCCCGCGCTTCGCGCGGGCGCCTCAGGATGACGCGAGCCCCATCAAGAACTCCGTGATCACATCCACCTGCGCGTCGAACATCTGCACGCCGTTCTGGGTGCGGCAGCCTTTGGCCGTGGCGGCCGCGAGCAGCGGCGTCACCACCGGCATCGTGATGATGTCGGCGACGAACTGATCGGCGCTCAGTTTCGAGACGCCGACGGGCGATGCGTCGCCGGGCTTCATCCCGGCGGGCGTCGCGTTGATGACGAGATCGAAGCCGGCTGCGTCCGGCTGGCCGGTGGCGGCGATCTTGTGGCCGTGACGGCCGAGCCGCGCGATCAGCGCATCGCGCTTGGCCGTGTCGAGATCGCACAGCGTCACGTCGGCGCCTTCCATCGACAGCGCGAGCGCGATCGCCGAGCCGGCGCCGCCGGCGCCGATCTGCAGTGCGCGTTTGCCTTGCGCGTCGAAGCCGCTGCGCTTGAGCGCCGCGATGAAGCCGGCGCCGTCGGTCATGTCGCCGGTCCAGCGGCCGTCAGGCTCGCGGCGCATCACGTTGCAGACTTCGAGTACGCGCGCGCGCTCGGATGTCGCGTCGCAATGGCGGAACGCAACCGGCTTGTGCGGCACCGTGATGACGATGCCGTCGAGCGTCGGGAGCTTCTTGGCCAGCCGGAAGAAGTCCTCGATCTCGGCGGGTTTCACCTGCAGCGGGATCATGACCGCGTCGTGCCCGCGCGCCGCGAACCCCGCCGTGATGCCGGCAGGGGATTTCACCTGCGCGATCGGATCGCCGATGGTGACGTGGATGCGGGTCGCGCCGTTCAATGATGTGAGCACTCGTCTTCTCCAATCATGACCCCCACCCCGACCCTCCCCCTTTCAGGGGGAGGGAGGACTCGCGGCACGGTCATCCTCACCCTGAAAGAGGGAGGAATGAGGAGGGGGTCAAATGACGATCAATACAGCGACTGGTGCTTCGCTAAAGTGTCCTTCAGGTCCTTCAGCACCGCGTCCGGATCGTAGCCGGCCTTTTTCGCGTTCGCGGCCCATTCGGCGTAAAGCGGCTCGGCGGCCTTGCGCCATTCGGCGAGCTGCGCGGGCGTCAACGGATCGAGCTCCTGTCCGGCCTCCGCCTGGATCTTGCCGCGGCCGGCCGCCTCGAAGTCGGCCCATGGCAGCGCGATCTTCTCGGCCCATTCCGGCGTGCAGTGGTCATCGATGACTTTCTTCTGCGCTGCCGACAGCGCCTCGTACTTGGCCTTGTTGATCACCCATGTCTGCTCGGTCACGTAGAAGGCCGAGTCGAGGTGGAACTTGGTGACCTTGTCGATCCCGAACAGGACGATCGAGCCCCACGGGAAGGTGATGCCTTCGGCGACGCCTTTCTCCAGCACGTCGCGCGACTCCGGCGCCGAGGCCTGGATGTTGGTGCCGCCGAGCAGGGTGATGAAGCGCGCGATGGTGGCGTTCGCGGGCCGGATCTTCATGCCCTTGAGGTCGCCGGGCACGATGACCTTCTTTTTCGTCGTGTGGAAGGTGCCGGGGTCGTGCGCGAAGGTGAGGCAGTAATGAACGTCCGCCATCTCCTTCCCGGCATATTTGCGATACCACTCGTCGAGCGCCGCGCTTCCGTCCTTCGCATTGGCGAACAGGAACGGCAGCTCCATCGCGCCCATCACCGGGAAGCGCCCCGGCTCGTAGCCCGGGTTGACGTGCGCCACGTCGGCGATGCCGTCGCGCGCCATGTTGTAGTGGTCGAACGCCTTGCCGAGCTGTTGGGACGGAAAGATCTTCATCTTGATCGTGCCACCGGATGCCTTCTCGATGTCGGCGGCCCAGGCCTCGGCGGCCGGATGCATCGGATGCGACGGCGGAACCCAGTGCGAGAAGCGCCATTCGACGGTCTTGTCCTGCGCAAGCGCTGGAGCCGTGACGAGCGTTGCGCACGCCAATGCGAGCGCGATCATGCCGAAGCGTTTCATCGAAGTCCTCCCTGACGGCGTTATTTTGCTCTTGCTTATCACGATTTGCCGCGCTTTTCCCAATACGTATAGGCGAGCGTGTGGTCCTTCTCGAAGCCGACATGATCGCGGGCCTCGCCGAGCAACGCAGCCGAGAGTCGGCTGAGCGGGGACGGTACATCGATCGCCGCGGCGAGGTCGGCCGCGATCTTCACGTCTTTCGCAAGGAGCCCGAGCGCGAAGCCGGAAGCGAATTCGCGCGAGATGACGTGCTGCTTCACCACATGCTCGGTGTTGAAGTTCTTCCCCGTCGAGACGTTCATCACGTCGATCATCACGGCCGGATCGAGCCCGAAGCGTTTGCCGATCAGCACGGCCTCGGCGACTGCGATGAAGCCGGTGCCGGCGACGAAATTGTTCAGCGCCTTCATGGCGTGACCGTTGCCCGGTCCGCCCACTTCGAAAAGTCGCGTGCCGATCTTGGCGAGCACGGGCTTGGCCTCCGCGACGGCGTCAGCCTCACCGCCGATCATGATAGCGAGCGTGCCGTCGGTCGCGCGCGGCACGCCGCCGGAGACCGGGGCATCGACAAGCCTGACGCCGAGTTCGGCAAGCTCCGCGTGAAGTTCGCGCGTGCCGACCGGATCGGCCGAGCTCATGTCGACGACCAGCGTGCCTTTGCGCAGCCTGGCGGCGATCGGCAACACGGCGGCGCGTACTTCCTTGCCGGTCGGCAGCATGGTGACGATCATGTCTGCACCGGCGAGTGCGGCGAGGTCGGCCGCCGCCGTCGCACCGTGGTCCTTGGCGAACTGCGCTGCGCGCGTGTGGTCCACGTCGTAGACGATGACTTGATAGCCGCCCTTGACGAGGTTGGCCGCCATCGGGCGGCCCATGTTGCCGATGCCGATGAAGCCGACGGTCTTAATGCTCATTCCAGCCCCATATCCTTGAGCACCGTCTGTGCGGTGCGGAAGCCTTCGACCGCCTTGGGCAGGCCGCAATAGACGATCGCGTGCAGCATCAGCTCTGAGAGTTCCTGCTTGCTCACGCCGTTGGCGATCGCGCCGCGCACATGCACGGCGATCTCGTGTGGGCGGCCTTGCGCGACCAGCATCCCGAGCGTGATCAGGCTGCGGGTTTTCCGGTTCAGGATCGGCCGCGTCCAGGTCTCGCCAAAGCATTTGCGCGTGACGTAGTCCTGCAACGGCCACATGAAATCGGTCGTGTCGGCGATCTGGTTTTCGGCGCCACCGGGACCGAACATCGCGCGACGCACGTTGAGCCCGTCGTCCCAGGCTTTCTCGGCTTTCGTCCAGTTCTTGCGCCAGTGCGGGCGCGGCTTCTTGCCGGAGATTTTCTTCACCGGGTTTCCGCCAGCTTTCTTCAATGCTTTGGCCATTTGTTCTCCAACGGGTTTCTTCGTCATGCCCGGCCTTGTGCCGGGCATCCACGTCTTCGCCGATTCAAATCGTGGATGGCCGGGACAAGCCCGGCCATGACGGAGTGTTATTGCAGCGCCGTCGCGTCGACCAGTGACCGAATGTCGGCCAGCGCCTCGATATCCCAAAGCTGCTTGACCAGCGCCTTGGCGCGGGGATCGCCCAGCACCGGGCCGACGCCGTCGATGAATTTCCGCTCCAAGCCGGCGTCATCGAGCGGCACGATGCGCGAGCCGAGCGCCTCGTCGGCCTGGCGCACGAATTTTCCGCGGCCGGTCGTGACCGTGACGCGCGCGGGTCGCAGTTTTGGATAAAGGGAGTCGATCTCCGGCGGCGCCGTGATGGTGAGGTGCTTGGCGAATTCCGCGAAGGCGGGATCGGCGCGCGTCTCGGCGTCGAAGTGCTTCACCTTGATGCCGCGGAAGCGCGCCGCGACCCCCATCAAATAGGGGAAGCTGAGCTGCGCCGAGGCGTAATCGTCCCAGCCGGTGTGGGCGTGCTCGGCGGCGATGCGGTAGGTCTCGACGTCGACATGCTGGATGTCGTCGGCCGCGATGTTCTCGTCATTCAGCAGCCCGAACAGCGCCTCGACGGCGGGCTGGATATGGCGGCAGCAGGCATAGGGCTTGATGTAGCAGTCGGTGATGCCGAACGCCGCGCCGGGCGGCAGCGTGATCGCGCGCGCCTTGTCGGAACGGCCGAACGCAAAAGCCTGCATGAAGCCGTCGCGCGCCTCGATCACGTTCGGCGGACCCTGCGTGCCAAGCTGCGCAAGGAGCGCAGCCTGGAGGCCCTCGCGCGCGGCGTGGCCCGCGTGCAGGCGCTTGATGTCGGCGCCGCCGTTGACGAAGGCGAACAGGCCGGCGGAGGCGCTCGCCGCGATCCCGAGCGCGTCGGCGATCTGCTGTGCGGTCAAGCCGCGCAGCTTGGCGACCGCGACCGCGGCGCCGAACGGGCCGACCGCGCTGGTCGGATGGAACCCGCGCTGGCGCAGATCGGGCGCGCACGCGCGCGCGAGGCAGATCGCGACCTCGTAGCCGGCAACGACGGCTTCGATGAGTTGCGCGCCGCTGATGCCGCGCTCATAGCCGACGCTGAGCGCGGCCGGCACGACCGTGCAGCCGCAATGCGCCGAGCCGACGCGGTAGCCGTCATCCAATTCGATGCCGTGCGCCGCGGTGCCGCCGAGGAAGGCGGCGTCGAGCAGGTCGTGGCGCTTCAAGCGCCCCGGCACCGGGATGTTGCCGCTGCCACCGCGCACGCTCGCGAGCATCGTCTCGGCATTGGTGGCGACATCGCCGGGCGCGCCCGCGATCATCACGCCGACGGTGTCGAGCAGATGCCGCCGCGCGTAGTAGCGCACCTCGGCGTCGAGATCGGCGAAGCGCAGCGCGCTCGCGAAGGCGACGATCGTGTCGGTCGCGCCCGCGGCCGGATGGAGCGTGATGGCTTCGGATTGTTTCATGCTGCGCTCGCCTTTTTGTTTCCTGACCTTATACGCTCCAGAACCGGCAGCAGATAGCCGATGAACTTCTCCGGGTTCTCGCTCATCGGGAAGTGGCCGAGGTCGCGCATGATGGTCGCCTGCGCGCCGGTGCGGCGCGCGACCTCGAGCGTGCCCTCGGTGGTGCAGGAATAATCGTATTCGCCGGTCAGCAGATAGAGCGGGCAGCGGCGCGCGTCGATGTGGTCGAGCCTGTCGGAGATGTCGCCGTCGATCATGTAGAAGTGCAGGTCGCCCTTGAACACGCCGGGGCCGCTCTGCATGTAGTGCCACAGCGTCTCCCAGCGGCCTTCCTCGGGCGCTGTGGGAGCGACGAGCCCCGACACGATGCCGGCCGAGACTTCGCCGCCATGCACGTCGGGCCGATGCAGCCAGCTCACGTCGTAATAGGGATCGACCTTGGGCGAGGATTCCAGCCCGATGATCGCGCGGAATTTTTCCGGGTGCTCGTGCGCGAGGTGCAGGACGATGCGTCCGCCGATCGAGCAGCCCATCACCACGGGCTTGTCCAATTCGAGGGCGGCGGAGACTTCGAGGATCATGCGTACGTAGTCGCGCGAGGTGAGCTTGTATTCCTCATTCTCCCAGCCGGCAGGCGGCGAGGACTTGCCGTGCCACGGCATGTCGAACACGATCACGCGGTAGTTCGCCGTGATGCGCGGATCGTTGAGCAGGCCGCGATATTGGCGGCCGTCGGAGCCGGCAGTGTGCAGGCAGAGCAGCGGAATGCCGGTGCCGGCCTCCTCGACGTAGAGACGATGCGGACGGCCGAGCAGGTCGAGATGCAAATAGCGGCCGACAGTGGGCTCGAAGCGCGGGCTCATGTGGCGGCTCCACTTCGTGGAGCCGCTAGCACACCCTTGAAATACAGCAGGTTCGACATGAACGGGTGCAGGTCGCCCTCGATGCGCAGCAGCTTCTTCTTCACCAGCGCGAAGATGTCGGTGAATCCGGGTATTGGCTTTTCCGACCACAAATTCTCCCACGCCTCGCGCGGGGCGCGCAGCGCGAAGGAATAATTCGGCGTGATGAAGGGGCCGGGGGTGACCGATGCGATGCGGCCGTGCTCGATACGCACGATGTGATCGGCATTGTCGATCGCGATCAGGAAGCTCGTATTGACGAACTTGCCGCGCCGCACGAGGTTCGCGTCGCCGTTCACGCGCGCGGCGAGATGGGTGAGCATGGCATTTCTCTCCCTTCCGTCATGGCCGAGCTTGTCCCGGCCATCCACGTCTTTTCTTATCCGTAGCATCGAAGACGTGGATGCCCGGCACAAGGCCGGGCATGATGAATTCGAGGCATCAGAGCAGCTTCACCAGCGCATCGACCGCGACGACGCCGTCGTGGCGTACGATCAGCGGATTGACCTCGGCCTCCGCGATCGCGGGATCATTCTGTAACGCCAATTGCGACAACGCCACGATGGCTTTTGCCAGCGCGTCGAGATCGCCGGCCGGCTTGCCTCGGAAGCCCCTCAGCGTCGCGAAGGCCTTCACTTCGGCGATCATCGCATGGGCGTCGCCGAGATCGACCGGCGCGAGGCGCAGGCTGCGGTCGCGGTAGATTTCCGTATAGACGCCGCCGGCCGCGACCATGATCAGCGGGCCGACCTCGCGATCGACGCGATAGCCGATCAGCGCCTCGCCGATGCCGGATATCATCGGTGCGACCAGCACACGCTGCGGCGTAATGCCGGTGCGCTCTTTGACGGTCTCGCGCATCGCGCGGATCGCCGCCACCAGCGCGTCGCCGTCGCGCACGTTGAGCGCGACGCCGCCAGCCTCAGTCTTGTGTGGGATGTCGGCTGACAAGACTTTCACGGCGACTGGGTACGCAAAGGGCAGGGCGGGCGCCTGCGTCACCGTCGCATCGAGCGCCAACGCAGGAGAGCGCGGCACGCCGAGCCGGTCGAGCAGCGCGTAGGCTTCGAGCTCGTCGAGCACGCGACCGCCGCCGCTCGCCTGCGGCGCCGCGATCGCGGGCTTCGGTGCGCGGCGCGCAAGCGCCGCCGCGATGGCGTCCGCGCAGGCCTCGGGCGTGCGGAAGCTCGGGACGCCGGCCTCGCTCAGACGCAACAGCGCCTCGGGCGCCTCGGGCACCAGGAACGCGGCGATCGGCTTCGCGGCATTGGCGCTGTCGATGATCGGCTTGACGGCCAACTCGGGCTGGAAGCGTGCCGACGAGCCGACGACCGCCACCACCATGTCGAACTCGGGCGCGGTGGTGATGATATCGAGCGCGCCCTTGTAGACCTCGTAGCGCGCGCCGATGATCGTGAGATCGACGATGCGTGCGGGCGTCGCGGCGATCCCCGCCGCGGCGAAGCGCGCAAACGTCTCCGCGCTCGGCTGAGCGACATCGACGCCGCGCATCGCGAGCGGATCGACCACCATGATGGCGCCACCTGCCGTCGTCGTCAGCGCCGCGACCCGCGGCGCGCGCGCGCCGACGGCGCGGATCGGCGTGCGGCGCACCAGCGGCAGCGCTTCCAGCAGTGCTTCGAGGCTTTCCACGCGCGCGATGCCGCAATCGGCGAGGAACGCGCTCGCGACATCGTCCTCGCCGGCGAGCGCGCCGGTGTGCGTGACGGCGAGCTCGCGCGCCACCGCCGAGCGGCCGAGCTTGTAGGCGACGACGGACTTGTTTCGCGCGGCTGCGCCAAGCGCAAACTCACGCAAGTGCGCGGCGTTGCGGATGCTTTCGAGGAACAGCAGGTAGCTGTCGATGTCGGGATCATCCAGGGTCGCGGAGCAAATCTCGCCGATCGAGAGATCGACCTCGTTGCCGATCGATACCAGCCCGGCGAAGCCGACGCCCTTTGCTTTGCCGCGCGACATCAGCGCGCCGATCATCGTGCCGGAATGCGAGGCGACGAAGGTGCGGCCGACCGGAATGTCGGGCTCGGCGAACGCGGCATTCGCGGTGAGCACCACGCCTTCGCGCAAATTGACGACGCCGAGGCTTGACGGGCCGACGATGCGGATGCCGGTCTCGGCCGCAATCTCCTTCAAGCGCTCTTCACGCGCCGCGCCGTCTGCGCCGGTCTCCGAGAAGCCGGCCGCCAGGATGGTGGCGACCTTGACGCCGGCCTTGCCGCATTCGGCGACGGTGTCGATCACGGCCTCGGTCGGCACGACAACATAAGCATGGTCCGGCACTTCGGGCAGCGCCGAAATCGAGCGATACGCGCGCTCGCCCAGCACGGTGTCGCGGCGCGCGTTAATGGGATAGATCGTGCCGCGATAACCCGCCTGGCGCAGATATTTCAGCGGCCGGCCGGTCGTTTTCGTGGCGTCGTCGGACTGCCCGACGATCGCGACGGAACGCGGCGAGAGCAGCGCCTGGCGCAGCGCGGCGCGATCGGCATTCAACGTCGTCAGCATCGCGTATCCGTCACTGTCATTCCTGATCGAATTTCCCGAACTCGAAATTGCGTCCCGGCGCGCTGTCGAACAGCGCTTTGGTATAGGCGTGCTGCGGCGCGGCGAACACGGCGGCCGTTGTGCCCTCTTCGACGACCTCGCCCTTGTGCATCACGACGATGCGGTCGCACACTTGGGCTGCGACGCGCAGGTCGTGGGTGATGAACAGCACCGCGAGATTGAAGCGCTTGCGTACGTCATCGATCAGTTCCAGCACTTGCGCCTGCACCGATACGTCGAGCGCGGATACCGGCTCGTCGGCAACGAGAATCTCCGGGTCCATGGCGAGCGCGCGCGCGATGCAGATGCGCTGGCGCTGGCCGCCGGAGAACTGATGCGGGAAGCGCGCGAGCGCGTCGGGATCGAGCCCGACCAGGCGCATCAGGTTGCGCGCGCGCGCGACCGCCTCGCCGGCGTTCATGCCGAAATTGACTGGCCCTTCGGTGATCGCGTCGCCGACGCTGCGGCGCGGATTGAGCGAGCGATAAGGGTCCTGGAACACGATCTGCACGCGCTTTCGATGCGGGCGCAACGCGCGCGTGCCCAGCTTCGCGACATCGGCGCCCTCGATCAGGATCGCGCCGTCGCTTGGCACGATCAGGCGGGCGATGCAGCGTGCGACCGTGGACTTGCCGGAGCCGGATTCACCGACCACGCCGAGCATCTCGCCGCGGCGGACGCAAAGGTTGACGTCGTTCGCCGCCTTCACCTCGCGGCGCTTCTCGAAGAATCCGCCGGCCTTGTAGGTCATCATCAGGTGCTTGGTTTCGAGTACGACCGGCGCGTCGGCGACCGACGCCCGGGCGGGCGGCGAGAGGCTCGGCACCGCGCGGATCAGCGTGCGCGTGTACTCGTCGCGCGGCCGGCGCAGCACGTCTTGCGTCGCGCCCTGCTCGACCACGCGGCCGTGCTGCATCACGACGACACGATGCGCGATCTCGGCGACCACGCCGAAGTCGTGCGTGATGAAGAGGACGCCGGTGTTGCGGCGCTCGCGCAGCTCCTTCATCAGCTTCAAGATCTGCGCCTGCGTGGCGACGTCGAGCGCGGTCGTCGGTTCATCCGCGATCAGCAGCACCGGGTCGAGCACGAGCGCGGCCGCGATCATGATGCGTTGGCGCTGCCCGCCGGAGAGCTGGTGCGGATAGACATCGATCATGCGCTCGGGCTCGGGCAGGTGCACCGATGCCATGACGTCGAGCACGCGTTGGCGCCGCTCGCGCTCGCTCAGCTTGGTGTGGATGTCGAGCACTTCGGCGATCTGATCGCCGACTCGCATGACCGGGTTGAGCGCGGTCATCGGCTCCTGGAAGATCATGCCGATCCGCGCGCCGCGGATGTGCCGCATCTCGGCGGGTGTCTTCGTCAGGAGATCGTCGCCTTCGAGCAGGATGCGACCGGCCGCGACCGTGAGCTGGCGCGCGGGAAGCAGCCCCATCACGGCGTGCGCGGTCACCGACTTGCCGGAGCCGGATTCGCCGACCACGCACACGATCTCGCCCGGCGTCACCGCGAAGGAGACGTTTTCGACGGCGTTGACGCGGTCAGCGCGCGCGGGGAGGCGGACGGTGAGACCCTGCACGTCGAGGACCGGGGCGGTCATGCCCCCTCCCTAACCCTCCCCCGCAAGCGGGGGAGGGGACGGAGAGGGCGGTGCGCGGTCGCTGCCATCACACCCGCCGAGCCAATTTCGGGTCGAGCCGGTCGCGCAAGCCGTCGCCCAATACGTTGACGGCGAGGATCATCAGCGCGAGCGCGGCGCCGGGGAACAGGATGATGCGCGGCGCGATCGGGAAGAAGGCGCGGCCTTCCGCCATCATGTTGCCCCAGCTCGGGATCTCGGGCGGTGTGCCGGCACCGAGAAAACTCAAGATCGCTTCGGTCAGCATCGCGGAGGCGCAAACGTATGTCGCCTGTACGATCAGCGCCGGCACGCAATTTGGCAGCACATGGCGGATGAGGATCTGCGGTAGGCGCGTGCCGGCCGCGATCGCGGCCTCGACATAGGGCTCCTCGCGCACGGTGAGCACGACCGCGCGCACGAGCCGCACGACGCGCGGGATTTCCGGCACCGTGATGGCGATGATGACCGTGACGAGGCTCGCGCCGGAGAGCGACACCAGCGCGATCGCCAGCAGCACGCCGGGGATCGCCATCACGCCGTCCATGACGCGCATCACGATGCCGTCGAGGAGGCGGATGTAGCCGGCGAGCATGCCGACGAAGAGGCCGATCGAGATCGACAGCACCGCGACCGCGATGCCGACGATGAGCGAGACGCGCGTGCCGTAAACGGTGCGGGTCCACACGTCGCGGCCGAACTGGTCGCTGCCGAACCAGTTGAGCGCGCTCGGCGGCTTCAGGCGTTGCAACGGATTGAGCGCCAGCGGCTCGGTGGTCCAGAGCAGCGGCGCGAAGGCGGCCGCGAGCACGAAAACGAGGATGATGATCGCCGCGACCACGACGAACGGATAGCGCGCGGCGAGCGGTCGCCAATGGCCGAACAACGTGGCGCCGATCTCAGCCGGTGCTCCCGCGCTTTCGGTCAATAGCGGATCCTCGGGTCGAGCACGGTGTAGGCGATGTCGATCACGAGATTGAGCGCGATGTAGAGGAAAGAGAAGAACAGGATCAGCCCCTGGATGATCGGGTAATCGCGCTTGAGGATCGCGTCGACAACGAGGCGGCCGAGCCCCGGAATGTTGAACACGCTTTCGGTGACGACCACGCCGCCGATCAGGAACGCGACCCCCAATCCGATCACCGTGACGATCGGCACGGCCGCATTGCCGAGCGCGTGGCGCAGCAGCACCTTGATCTCGGCCTGACCTTTCGCGCGCGCGGTGCGGATATAATCCTCTTCGAGAACCTCGAGCACGCTCGCGCGCGTGATGCGGGCGATCAGCGCGATGTAGATCGCCGAGAGCGCCAACGTGGGGAGCGTGATGTGGCTGACGAACTGGCCGGGCTCGCTGAACGGTGAGCGATAGCCCTGCACCGGAAACCAGTGCAGGCCGAGCGCGAAGCCGTAGATCAGGAAATAGCCCATCACGAACACCGGCACCGAGAAGCCGACGACGGCGAACACCATCACGGCGCGGTCGACCCAGGTGTGCGCCTTCCAGGCGGCAAGCACGCCGAGCGGCACCGCGACCACGACCGAGAATACGATCGTGGTGAGCGCGAGCATCAGGGTCGGCTCGATGCGCTGGCCGATCAGCGTGGTGACGGGCAGGTTCGAGAAGATCGAGACGCCGAGATCGCCGCGCATGAGGTCGCCGAGCCAGTGCGCGAACTGGATGAATATCGGCTGGTCGAGGCCGAGCTGGGTGCGGATCTTGGCGATCTGCTCGGCGGTCGCGTAATCGCCGGCGATCACGGAGGCCGGGTCGCCGGGCGATAGGCGCAGAAGCAGGAATACCGTCAACGCGACGACGCCCATCACCGGGATGGTGGAAAGCGCGCGCTTGAGGATGAAGGTGAGCATCTAGCCACACGCTCCGTCACCTCTCCCCGCTTGCGGGGAGAGCATAGGCCGTCCTGACGGCCGTTCTTATCATGAAAGAAGGCCGACGCTGTAGCGTCGGCTATGGCGCGAAGCGCGTCGGGTGAGGGGATTCGCCAAACACTATAGCATTTGGAATTGCCCCTCACCCGGCTCGCAGCTTGCGCTGCTCGCCACCCTCTCCCCGCTTCGCGGGGCGAGGGAAAGAAAGTCACGCCGACACCTTCTCCATGTTCCAGAAGAACTGCACCGGCGAGGGAATCATGCCCTTGACGTTGTCGCGATAGCCGACCGGCACGAAGAAGATGCCGAGGTTGACGGCGGTGCCGATCTCGATCGAGCGCCGCTGCACGTCGGCGGCCGCCTTCTTCTGCGCGTCGATGCCGTTTGCTGCCGCAAACGCCGCGCGCAAGTCCTCGAGCTTTTGATCGGTCGGCCAGCCCGGCCAGGCCTTGGTCGGGTCGGCGACCAGCGAGGCGTTGCTGAGCGGATTGAGCAGGTCGCCGCCGATCCACCAGGTCGGAAACATGTTCCAGCCGCCTTGGTCGACCGGGTCCTTCTTGGCGCGCCGCGAGGTGATCGAGGACCAGTCCATGGCCTGGACGTCGACGTTCATGCCGATGTCGCGGCACGCCTTGCCGACGACCAGCGCGAAGGCGCTGGACACTGGGATGTCGGTCGGCTGCAGGATGACGGTCTTCTCGCCCTTGTAGCCGGCCTCCTTGAGCAGCTTCTTGGCCGCATCGATGCTCGGCGGGAAGACCAGATCGGCACCGGCCTTGGTCTCCAGCGGCGAGCCGCACGGGTAGATCGATTCGCACTCGTGATAGTAGTCGGGATTGCCGACCGCGGCGGCGAGCACTTCCTTCTGATTCACGGCGTGCATGATGGCGCGGCGCACCAGCGGATTGTTGGTCGGCCCGACCAGGTGGTTGAACCGCATCATGCCCTGCGAGCCGATCGGATCGAGCACTTCGATCTTCACGCCCGGCGCTTTGGCGAGGATCGGCGCGAGATCGCCCGGCACCTGTTCGTAGTAATCGACCTCGCCCGACATCAGCGCGTTCATGCAGGTGGTCGGATCGGGAATGTAGAGCCACTCGACGCGGTCGACCTTGGCGAGCTTGGCGCCGGCCGCGCCGGAGGTCGCCTCCTTGCGCGGCACGTAGTCCTTGAACTTCTCGTAGACGACCTTGGAGCCCGGCACCCATTGCTCCTTGCGGAAGATGAACGGTCCGGAGCCGACCGCGCTCTCGATCTGCTTGAACGGGTCGGTCTCGGCGATCGCCTTCGGCATGATGAAGGGCACGTTGGAGGAGATCTTCGCGATCGAGTCGATCAACAGGCCATAGGGACGCGTGAGCTTGATCTCCAGAGTCTTCGCGTCGCGCCCGCTGACGGTGTCGACGGCAGTGAACATCAACTGGCCCATTGCGTCGCGCTTGCCCCAGCGAACCAGCGAGGCGGCGCAGTCCGCGGCGGTGACCGGCTTGCCGTCATGGAAGCTCAGGCCGTCGCGCAGCACGAAGGTCCAGGTCTTGCCGTCGGCCGAGGTCTCCCACTTGTCGACCATCTGCGGCTGCGGCTTGAGGCTGCCGTCCATCGCGAACAGCGCGTCGTAGACCATGTAGCCGTGGTTGCGGCTGATGTAGGCGGTCGTCCAGATCGGATCGATGTTCTTCAGGTCCGCATGCGGAATGACGCGCAGCACGGATCCCTTGGCCTGGCCGAAGCCGGGTCGGGCCAGGAAGGGCGCGGCCAGCGCACCGGCGACGACGGTACGGCGGTTGAGCTTCATGACGAGCCTCCAGCGGGGTTCGCGCCTCGGCCGCGATTGCGGCGGCCGGACCGGCGGCGCGTGCGATGCTGCGCGGATGCTGCGGCATTGATCCGTTCTTGACAACGTACTTTTGACGATCAGCTTGCTTTCATTGTGATCAAGGACTGCCAAAAGTCGTCGGGTTTCGTCTAAAATCCCGAGAGCAGCCGCGCGCCATCGATCGAGTGGGCCTCCGTGAGCCGAAAAACCGCGATCGCCGCATCGTTGATCGTGAGCGCCGTGGCGCTTGCGCCGACGCCCGTGTCCGCGCAGCAAACCGAGACCGTCGATCAGGCGCTGTGCCGTATGGTCGAAAAGTCGGCCGCCGACTACCACATGCCGGTCGACTATTTCACGCGGCTGATCTGGCAGGAGAGCAATTTCCGCACGGACGCGACGAGCGGAGCGGGCGCGAGGGGTGTCGCCCAGTTCATGCCCAGGACGGCCGCCGAGCGTGGCCTCTCCGATCCGTTCGATCCCGAGCAGGCGATCCCGAAGGCGGCCGAACTGTTGCGCGACCTGGCGCAGCGCTTCGGCAATCTCGGGCTCGCGGCGGTCGCATACAATGGCGGGCCGACGCGCGCGGCGGCGTGGCTGCAGGGACGCGGCGTGCTGCCGTCCGAGACGCGCGCCTATGTCATCGCGATCACCGGACGCAGCGCGGAGGATTGGGCTGCGGAGGCGCGTACCTCCGTTCCCGCCGCTCCGGCGCCCACCGAACCGCCGCAGACCATGCCGACGCCGGCCGAGCCGTCACCCGATCCGCCGACGTTCGACGAGCGCGCGCAGGACGCTCCACGCCAAGGACCCGCGGCGACGTGCCTTGAGCTGGTCGCGAACCTTCGCAAAGGCGGCGCCGACCGGCGCCTGTTTGCGGCCTCCGGCACCCCGATCGCCGAATCACCGCTCGCGCCCTGGGGCATCCAGATCGCGGGCGATTTCTCGAAGGAGCGCGCGCTCGCGATCTATGCCCGCGCGCGGCAGCGCTATCCGGCGATCCTCAACGACGTGATGCCGATGGTGATCGGCACGCGCATGCGCAGCCGCGGCACGGGCGCGTTCTATCGCGTCCGTGTCCCGGCGGCGACGCGCGCGGCGGCGAGCGAATTCTGCAGCCGCTTGCAGAAGGCCGGCGGCGCCTGTGTGGTGCTCAAGAGCTGAAGCACTTGCTAACCCGTCGCGGTCTCGCCACGCTCGCGCCAACGCCCATGGAGCCCCGATGCGCTTTCTCGTCGCGATGATGAAGCACGAGACCAATACGTTCTCGCCGATCCCGACCGATCTGCAGCGTTTCCGCAATTGGGGACTCTACGAGGGCGAGGCGATGAGCCGCGCCTACCGCGGCACCAACCATCCGCTCGCGGCATTTCTCGATATCGCCACGGAGGCCGGCGCCGAGATCGTCACGCCGATCGCCGCCGAGGCGATGCCGTCCGGCCCGGTGCGGCGGGACGCGTATGAGTACCTGAGCGGCCGCATCCTCGATGCGCTCGGTCGGGGCTCGTTCGACGCGGCGTTCCTCGACCTGCATGGCGCGATGGCGGTGGAGGGCGAGCCCGACGGGGAGGGCGCCCTGCTCGAGCGCATGCGGCAGATCGCCCCGGGTCTGCCGATCGCCGTGACGTTCGACATGCACGGCAACATGTCGGAGCGAATCATCGCCAACGCCACGGTCATCAACGGCTACAAGAGCTATCCGCATACCGACATGTATGCGGCCGGGATGCAGATCGGCCGCGTGCTGATGCGCGCGCTGAAAGGTGAGATCGTGCCCGTCATGGCGTGGGGCAGCGTCCCGCTGCTGGCGCAGACGCTGCGGATGGGCACCGCCGACGAGCCGATGAAGACGATGCAGCAGATGTGCCGCAACGCCGAGCGCAAGCCGGGCGTGCTCGCCGCGAGCGTGTTCGGCGGCTTTCCGATGGCCGATATCGCGATCGCGGGCCTCTCGGCGATCGTGGTGACGGACCGCTCGCGCGAGAAGGCGGAAGGCGTGGTCGAGGCGCTGCTCGATGCCGCCTGGGCGCGCAAGGCGGACTTCATCTACCAGCATGAACCGCTCGCGCAGGCGGTCGCACGCGCCAAGATGCTGACGGACGGCCCGGTCGTGCTGCTCGATCATGCCGACAATGTCGGCTCCGGCGGGACGTCCGACTCGATGGTGGTGATCGCGGAACTGCTGCGGCAGGGCTTGAAGGATGTTGCGGTCGGTGCCGTGTGGGATCCGGCGGCGGTGCAGGAGATGATGGCGGCCGGCGTCGGTGCCACCGTGACGCTCGATCTCGGCGGCAAGACCGACATGCCCTCGATTCACGCGCGGGGGAAACCGCTGCGCCTCATCGGCACGGTGCGCCGGCTCTCGGACGGGCAATGGACGGTGCGCGGGCCGATGTATACCGGAGCCAAGGTCACGACCGGGCCGACGGCCGTGTTCGAGACTGGCGGGCTCTCGATCGTGGTCACGTCATTGCATCACGAGCCGTGGGACACCGGCATCTTCACGTCGATCGGGATCGATCCGCATCACTGCCGCTATCTGCTGCTCAAGTCGCGCATCCATTATCGCGCCGGCTTCGCGCCGCTCGCCAAAGCGACGATCACGCTCGACGGCGTCGGCGTGACCACGTCGGACAACAGCATCTTGAAATTCGAGCACGTGCGGCGGCCGATCTATCCGCTCGACGAAATGCAGAGCAAACCGAGACCGACGGGATAGGGGGCGAACGTGTAAGTTCGTCCGGGCGGACGACTCAACGCATGTCCGCTTTGTCCCGAAAGCGATCGACGACCACTAATCAGCATTCGACAGACAATTCTCCAAAGCCTCCTTGGCCGCCTTTGATTTCCCCTTATTCAACTTTCTACATTCGGCTTCTGTGATGGCGACCCGCTGCTTGGCGGTATCCACCGGTCGAGGCTCTGCGACGATCCTCGCGGCGGGCACGGCAGACGATGTGGACATCGACTGATCAATGTCAGCCGTAGAGGAAACGGCCTGGCCTATTCCCGCTAGCCAACCGATGCCCAGAACTGCAATTGACGCCAAAGTTAACGTTCGTATCGACATTTTAGTCTCCATCGTTTGGATATGGGATCAAAGCAGCGAAGGACTCCACGGATCGCCGGCGCAATCCGCGCGACAGCGACCTGCTGCGAAGTTCGATTTGCCTGCCGATGGCAATGGAGGCTGCCGCGTTTGGTAGGAGGCGACTTCGGTCGGTCGCCGTCTCATGGGCAGCGGAGAATTGTCCGTATAGTGGACATGGAACTTTGCGAAAGCAAGGCAGCCGCGCCGAATATGAGGCTGCGGCGCGGACCGGATTGCTACCTCAGGCGCTGTGTGCCTCCGACTGACAATCCTACGAGGCGCGCGTGCGAATGACCGGCGGATGCGCGACCGCATCGATCGTGGCTGTCGGAGCACCGCCCGGATGACATCTTGACTTGCATGGCGCGGGTCATGTCCGATCCTCCTCGTCATCCGCGCACCGGGACACGCAATGTCAGATACCTCGCAGGATCCGCTCGCCTACGTTCCGCTCGTCGTAGATCCCGTCGCCCGGGAAACGCAGGAACACGCCTGGCGCTGGTTCGTGCTGCATGCGAATCAGCGGATGCAGACCTTCAACTACTTCCTGGTCGCGACCGCGTTCCTGTTCTCGGCCTACGGCTCGTTGTTGAAAGAGTATCGCCCGGCTGCGGTCGTCGTTGCATTGCTCGGCGCGTGGCTCGCCTTCTGGTTCCGGCGGATGGATGTGCGCACGCGCCAGCTTATCGACGTCGGACGGCAGGGCATGATCGCGACCCAGGCGCGGCTTGCGCGCCGCGCGGAGCTTCCCGAAATCGAGCTCGCGCAGGCCGCTGGGCAATGCGCGCCCGGAGGCTCGACCTACAGCCGCGTCATCGACGTGGTTCATTGGACCATCGTCGTGGTCTTCGTCGCGGCGGCCGGCTACGCGCTGTCGCTGCCATTGACGGCAGCGCCGCCGCATTGACGCGCGGCCGCCCCGAAGGCGGTCCGCGCAGCCCTACACCAGCTTCACGTTCTTCAGCGGCAGGCTGCGCACCGGCTTGCCGGTCGCGGCCTGGATCGCGTTGAGCACGGCGGGTGCGACCACGCAGATGGTTGGCTCGCCGACGCCGCCCCAGAAATCGTAGGTCGGCACGATCACGGTCTCGACCTTCGGCATCTCGGCGAGGCGCATGACCTCGTAGCTATCGAAGTTGAGGCTCGTCATGCGTCCCTTCTCGACCGGCATCTCGCCGTAGAGCGCGGCCGATAGCCCATAGGCGACCGAGCCCTCGACCTGCGCGGCGATCTGGCCCGGATTGACCGGGTGGCCGCAATTCAAGGCGAGCACCATGCGGTGCACCTTCAGCTTGCCCTTGTCGCTGACCGAGACTTCGGCGACGGCCGCCGAATAGCTGCCATAGCCCATGAACTGCGCGATGCCGCGGTGAACGCCCGCGGGCAACGGCTTGCCCCAGTCGCCCTTTTCGGCCGCCGCATTGAGCACCGCGAGGTGCTTTGGATGCTTGCCCATCAGGGCGCGGCGGAATTCGACCGAGTCCTTGCCGGCGGCGCGCGCGCACTCCTCGATGAAGCACTCCATGTAGATGCCGTTCTGGTTGGTATTGACGCCGCGCCATGGGCCGACCGGAACGTGCGTGTTGCGCATCACGTATTCGATCAGCAGGTTCGGCACGTCGTAGCCGAGTTGCGCGTCGCCCGGCTCCGCGTACCAGCCTTGAAGCTGGCGCTGGTCCTTGCCGCCGACGATGCCGGAGGGATTGAGCCAGGCGTTGATCGACTGTCCCGACGAACGGACGTGCAGGCCGATGAGGTTACCCTTCTCGTCGAGGCCGGCCGACATCTTGCACATCGAGATCGGGCGGTAGAAATCGTGCGCCTGGTCTTCCTCGCGGCTCCAGATCAGCTTGATCGGTGTGTCGGGGAATTCCTTGGCGATGATGACCGCCTGATGCACGTAGTCTTGCGTGCCGCCGCGCCGGCCGAAGCCGCCGCCGAGGTCGTGGCGATGCACCTCGCACTTGGCGAGCGGAACGCCGGAGCCTTCCGACAACGCCGCCAATGACGCTTCGAGGTTCTGCGTCGGCACCCACACCTCGGCCTTGTCGGCCGAGATTTTCACCGTCGCGTTCATCACCTCCATGCAGGCATGCGCGAGGAACGGCGTCGAATAGGTCGCCTCGATCCGTTTGGCGGCTCCGGCGATCGTGGCGGCGGCATCGCCGTTCGCCCGGTCGCCGTTGTTCATCGGGGCGTTGAAGCCATCCATGAGCCGGTCCGCGATGGTCGCGCTCGACACGGAGCCATTCGCGCCCTCGTCCCAGGTGATCGGCAGTGCATCGAGCGCGGTCTTCGCGCGCCACCAGGTGTCGGCGACGACCGCGACCGCGCTGTCGCCGACCTTCACGACCTTCTTCACGCCGGGCATGCCCTTGACCTTGGCGTCGTCGAAGCTCGCGAGCTTGCCGCCGAACACCGGGCAATCCTTGATCGCGGCGCACAGCATGCCGGGCAGCTTCACGTCGATCGCATAGATCTTCGAGCCGTTGAGCTTGTCGGCGGTGTCGAGCCGCTTCAGCGGCTTGCCGGCGATCTTCCAATCCTTCGGGTTCTTGAGCGTGATCGCCTTGGGGTCCGGGGGCATGACCTTTGCGGCAGCGGCCGCGATCTTGCCGTAGCTGATGGTGCGCTTGGAAGCCGCATGCGTGATGACGCCATCCGACACGATTAGCTCGCTGACCGGCACCTTCCACTGGTCGGCTGCAGCTTGGAGCAGCATGATGCGCGCTGCGGCGCCGCCGCGGCGGACATAGTCCTGCGAGGTGCGGATGCCGCGCGAGCCGCCGGTGCCCATCTCGCCCCAGGCGCGCTTGCTGGCGAGATTGCGCTCGGGGCTGATGCCCTCGGTCGTCACCTTCTTCCAGTCGCATTCGAGCTCTTCGGCGACCAATTGCGCGAGGCCGGTGAGTGTGCCCTGGCCCATCTCAGAGCGCGCCACGCGGATGACGGTCGTGTCGTCCGGTTTGATGGCGACCCAGATGTTTACTTCCGTCGCGCCATGCTCGGCGAACGCATCGCGCACGAACGGAGCCTTGAAGCCGAGTGCGAGCGTGCCGCCGGCGGCTGCGGCCGCGCCGACCACGAACTTGCGGCGGGAGAGCTTCTGGCCGTTACCGAAAATCATTTTTTTCATGGCTGCCCCCTTACGTCCGGTTCGGCGCGCGGTCGGCCGCGCGGCCAGTCGTGGGATTGCCGGCCGCGAGATGCACGCCCTCGCGGATCCGCTGATACGTGCCGCAGCGGCAGATATTCGTCATCGCCTCGTCGATGTCGGCGTCGGTCGGCTTCGGCTTCTTCTTGAGCAGCGACACCGCGGCCATGATCTGGCCGGACTGGCAGTAACCGCATTGCGGCACGTCGACGGTGGCCCAGGCTTTCTGCACCGGATGCGAGGAATTGGCCGAGAGACCCTCGATGGTGACGATCTTGTCGCCGGCTTTCAGCGAATTGAGCGGGACCTGACAGGAGCGCGTGACTTCGCCGTTGATGTGCACCGAGCAGGCGCCGCATTGCGCGACGCCGCAGCCGTATTTGGTGCCGGTGAGACCGACATGCTCGCGGATCACCCAGAGGAGCGGCGTGTCCGGCTCCGCCTGCACGTCGCGCACTTTTCCATTGATGTTGAGCTTGGCCATGAGCGTCCCTCAAGGTTTTATCGGCCGCGATTCATCAACCGCAGCCGTTGCCGTGAACCAAGTGGAGCTTAGCGCAAGGGGCGGGGACTGCCTATGGCAGTCTGGAACAGGTCAAATTTGTCGCGGGGCGTCGATCGAGGCGAACGGATGCGCGCTCTCGTAGGCGCGCGCGGCGCGCAGCACGAGATGATCGCGATGCGCGGGGCCGACGATCTGCAAGCCGATCGGCAATCCGTCGGAGGTAAAGCCGCACGGCACCGAGGCCGCCGGCTGCTGGGTCAGGTTGAACGGATAGGTATAGGGCGACCAGGCGATCCAGCGATCGCCATAGCTGCCGTCCGGCGGCGTGACGTGGCTCACTTCAAAAGCCGGGATCGGCATCTGCGGGGTGAGCAGCAGGTCGTATTTTTCGTGGAAGCGCAGCGTCGTGTTGGCGAGATCGGCGCGCGCCGTGTAGGCGGCAAGATAGTCGGCAAGCGAATATTTGCGTCCGTCCTCGGCCATCCGCAGGAAGCCGGGGTCCATCTTGGCACGGTCGCTTTCCGACGCAGCGTCGACGATCATGGCGGAGACCGCTCCCCACAGCGTCATGATCATCTCGTAGGGCTCGGTGAAGCCGGGGTCGGCTTCCTCGACGATCGCGCCGAGGTCGCCGAGGACTTGCGCTGCCTTCTTCGTCGCGGCCTCGACCTCCGGATCGAGCTTCTGCACGTAACCGAGGCGGGGGCTCCAGGCGATGCGCAGTCCGTGCACGCCGTCGTCGAGGCCTATGCGATAATCCGGCGTCGGCGTGTTCCAGGCCGTCATGTCGCGCCCGTCCGGTTCACCGATCACCGACAGCATCAGCGCCGCATCGCTGACCGTGCGCGTGAGGGGGCCGACATGCGCCAGGATGCTGAACGGCGAAGCCGGGTATGCGGCGACGCGGCCGTAGCTCGGCTTGATGCCGAATACGCCGGTGAAGGCGGCAGGAATCCGAATCGAGCCCGCGCCGTCGGTGCCGATGTGCAGGTGGCCGAGGTTGAGGAGCGCGGCCGCAGCCGCGCCGCCGGACGAGCCGCCGGGCGTGCGATCGAGCTTCCACGGATTGCGCGTGATACCGCTGAACGGCGAGTGGCAGACGCCGATCCAGCCAAATTCCGGCAGCGCCGTCTTGCCGAGGATGACCGCGCCGCTCTCGCGCAATCGTGCCACCGCCGGCGCATCGGCCTTGACCGGCGCGGGATCGCTGGTCAGCGAGCCGCGCCGCGAGGGAAAGCCGCTCAGCCAGACATTGTCCTTGACCGTCGCGCCGAGCCCGTCGACCAGGCCGAGCGGCTCGCCCTTCTGCCAGCGCGCTTCGGAGGCCTTGGCGGCGTCGAGCGCTCCGGCGCGGTCGACGATGATGAAGGCGTTGATCGCGGGCTCGAACTTCTCGATGCGGTCGAGCTGGTCGCGCGTCACCTCGACGGGGGAAAGCTCGTGGCGGTGGTAGAGGCGCAGGAGTTCGGCGGCAGTGAGGGATTTAATGTCGGGCATGATCGCTCGCTTCGTCATTCCCGGCCATAGCCCGTCGAAGACGGGCGTAAACGCTCTGATGGCCGGGCATCCACGTCTTGCTTTTCGAGCTTAAAGGCGTGGATGGCCGGGACAAGCCCGGCCATGACGGAGCTTATCCATCCTTGATCCCTTCCGCCCGCAATGCATGATGTACGCTGGCAAGAGGTACCTGGATGAACGTTGAGCGAACAAAAGAAGTCCTCGAAGCGCTGGTGAGCTTCGATACCGTCAGCCGCAACTCCAATCTGGACCTGATCGCGTGGGTCGAGGGCTATCTCGACCGACTCGGTGTCGCGCACGCGCGCGTCTATGACGAGACCGGCCAGAAGTCGAACCTGTGGGCAACGATCGGGCCCGCGGACGTGCCGGGCTACATCCTCTCAGGCCACACCGACGTGGTTCCGGTCGACGACCAGGCGTGGACCGACTCACCGTTCAAGCTGACCGAGCGCGACGGCAAGCTATACGGCCGCGGCTCGACCGACATGAAAGGCTATGTGGCGTGCTGCCTCGCCGCCGTGCCGGACATGCTCGGCGGCAATCTGAAGAAGCCGCTGCATCTCGCGATGTCATACGACGAGGAAGTCGGCTGCTGGGGCGTGCGGCGCATGATCCCGAAAATCATCGAGGGGGTCGCGAGGCCGATCGCCTGCTTCGTCGGCGAACCGACCGGGATGGACGTAGTGATCGGCCACAAGGGCAAGCGGTCGTTCAAGGTCATCGTGCACGGGCGCACCTGCCATTCCTCGCTCGCGCCACTCGGCGTCAACGCCGTCGAATACGCCGCGCGGGTCATCACGAAGATCCGCGACATCTCGGATCGTATGGCCAAGACCGGCGTGCGCGACGAGCTCTACGACATCCCGTTCAGCACGGGTCATACCGGCTATCTGCATGGCGGCACGGCGCTCAACATCGTGCCGGATGTCGCGACCTTCGAGTTCGAATTCCGCGTGATCGCGCAGGACAAGTCGTCGGTACTCGTCAAGGAAGTGATCGACTACGCCAAGACCGTGCTTGAGCCGGAGATGAAGGCGGTCGCGCCCGAAGCGGGCTTCGATTTCCAGGACCGCTCGGAATTTGCCGGACTCGACACGGCACCGGAGGCGGAGGTCACGCAGCTTGCCAAGCACCTCTCCGGCCGCAACGGCCACAGCAAGGTCGCCTACGGCACGGAAGCCGGCCTGTTTGCGCTCGCCGGCATTCCCTCGGTGGTGATCGGACCGGGCTCGATCGATCAGGCGCACAAGGCCGACGAGTTCATCGCGATCTCCGAGCTCGAGAAATGCAACGCGTTTCTCGGCAAGCTGATCGCGCTCTGCGCGCGGTGAGGCGCGCGCCATTCCGGGAGATACCATGCCGCATGATCTGATCCTGAAGGGCGGGCGCGTGATCGACCCGTCGCAGAATATCGACCGCGTCACGGATGTCGCATTCGCGGGCGGGAAGGTTGCGAAGGTCGGCAATGACCTGAGCGATGCGACGGAGGTGCGCGATGTCAAAGGCTACATCGTCACGCCCGGCCTGATCGACCTGCACACGCACGTCTATTGGGGCGGCACCTCGCTCGGCATCGACGCGGAGGATTTCTGCCGCACTTCGGGCGTGACCACCGCGATCGACACCGGCAGCGCGGGGCCGGGAAATTTCGCGGGCTTCCGCAAGCATGTGATCGAACGCAGCGAAGTGCGCATCCTCGCCTACCTGCACATCTCGTTCGCCGGCATCTTCGGTTTTTCCAAGACCGTGATGGTCGGCGAGAGCGAAGAGATGCGGCTGATGGCGCCGATCGAGGCCGTGCAGGTCGCGGACGCCAATCGCGACGTCATCGTCGGCATCAAGGTGCGCGTCGGGCGCGGCTCGAGCGGCATTCATGGCGCCGCGCCGCTCGACATCGCGCTGCAGGCCGCGAATGAAGTGGGCATGCCGCTGATGTGCCACATCGACTTTCCGCCGCCGAGCTATGAGGAAGTCGTACAGAAGCTGCGGCCGGGCGACGTGCTTACCCACGCGTTCCGCCCGTTCCCGAACGCGCCGTACGACCATCAGGGCAAGGTGAAGGAGGTCGTGCGCGAGGCGCGCGCGCGCGGCGTGATGTTTGACATCGGGCACGGCAAGGGCTCGTTCGCGTTCAAGACCGCGCGCGCGATGCTGGCGAACGGCTTCTATCCCGACACCATCTCGTCCGACGTGCATGTGCTTTGCATCGAAGGCCCGGCCTACGACCAGGTGACGACGCTGTCGAAATTCCTGTGCATGGGCATGCCGCTCAGCGACGTGATCGCGGCCTCGACGGTGAATGCCGCGATGGCGTTGAAGCGGCCTGAGCTCGGCACGTTCAAGCCGGGCAGTGCGGGTGACGCGACGATCCTGACGATCAGGGACGGGCAGTTCGATTATGTCGACGTCGTCGGCGAGCACATGACCGGCGACAAGCGCATCTTCTCGGAAGGCGTCGTGCTCAAGGGCCGATGGTGGCATCCGAGCGACGGTTCGAAGTTTCCGAAACTGGAGAAGGCCGCATGAGCGCCGAAGAGAACCTCAAGAAGCTGGGCCTGACATTGCCGGCGATCCCGACGCCGGTCGCGAACTACGTGCCGTGGAAGCGCGACGGCAACACGATCTATTGCTCCGGGCAGGGGCCGCGCAAAGCCGACGGCGGCTTTCATTCTGGCAAGGTGGGAAAGGACGTGACGATCGAGCAGGCCTATGAGCATGCCAAGATCGTCGGCCTGCAACTGCTCGCCGCCGCCAAGGCCGCGGCCGGCAGCCTCGACAAGGTCGAGGTGATCAAGGTGCTCGGCATGGTCAACGCGGTACCGGAGTTCACTGATCAGCCGAAGGTCATCAACGGCTGCTCGGACCTGTTCGTGCATGTGCTCGGCGAGCGCGGCCGCCATGCGCGCTCGGCGGTCGGCATGGGGTCATTGCCGAATCAGATCACGGTGGAGATCGAGGCGGTGATGCGGGTGCTGGAGTAGCGCACTCCGCTGATGCGGCTGTTACCCTCCCCCTTGCGGGGAGGGTCGACCGCCGAGCGCAGCGAAGGCGGGCGGGGTGGGGGTCGCGAGAGCGCTCTCCACTCTCTCGACCCCACCCCCAACCCCTCCCCACAAGGGGGAGGGGAGCCCGCCGGAGCAAGCGGCTAGACCATGGCTTCACTCAAGGACATGCGGGTCCGCATCGCCTCCACCAAGGCGACGCAGAAGATC
>PLJS01000287.1 GCA_003140315.1 Hyphomicrobiales bacterium | reverse complement strand
CGAGATAAGCCTTGCCGAGTTGCTGGCGCTTCCACGTCACCGCCGCCATGTCTGGTGCGGGAGTGAGCAGATGCTTGCCGCACGCTTCGCGGTAGCTCTCCAAGATCACCCATCGGTCCTCACGGCTGGTTTCAGCGTGGCCGCGCGCGTCCTTCAAGTCGTGTTGGTGCGCGCGCGACACCGCGTCGAAAAAGTCGAGCTTCACCCGCCAGTAGTTCGAGAGAGCATCGGCCGCGCGCCATGCCCTGCTGGATCAACCGATGGCGATGCTGCCTTGAAAAAGAAACGCCCCGCTCCCTTAGGCAAAGCAAAGGAACACAATGACGGATACCTGATCCTTCTTTTCGGTCTTTGGCGCAGAGAAGCCACGCAAGACCATTTGCGGAATGTGATGTTGCTTACGACCTGCCACGACCCTAGCCGCTAAAATAGCTTCGGCCGGAAATACCCACTTTGTCGAAGAATGCTTGATTGCGTGCCCGCGCGTCGCTCAACAGCGCATCCCAGCCGATCACTTCTATCGACCCGCGGAATCCTGCTTGCGGCTGGAAGAACCGGCCACGACCATCCACGGTACGTTGCCAAGAGTACGTCCATTCGTCCACCTTGCCCACAATGTCGGCCACAATGAAGCAATAGAAGACGGTGTCGCTGCTTAGCTTGATCGGCCGCCCCTTCGCGTCGTTAAGCCCACCCGCCAGGAGTTGCTTCACGTAGCGCTCGACCTGCATGTGCGGGTTCTCGTCGTCCGCGTAGTTTGTACGACCCGGTCGCTTGAACTCGACGAGCAGAACCTTGGACGGTTGATCGGTTTGTCGCAGACCATGAACGTGATCGAACACGAGAACGTCTGGTCGATCTTCGCTTCCGGCAGCCGCGGCGAGCTTGGAAAACTCGCTGTCCGAGCTGAAATATTGTGCGAATGTGAGTCGCTCGTCGACGATCCAAAGATCGTGCGAGGCTGCGGATTCGACCTTCTTCCCACCGCCTGCAAGCGTATTCACACGCAATGGGCAAATGAACGAATGCAGCACATCCTCGCGTTGATACGAGCTATTGCGGGTATCGTCGCGCACTTTCTGAAGCAAGATTTCGATGAAATCCAAGACGACTTTGCGGCGCACGATGTATTCCGCGAGGCTGCGCTGCTCTGCTTCTTCGATGGCCTTGCCAGCCTCCCGAAGCGTCGCCGAAAACGTCTCGACATCCAGGTCTTCGTTCTTGAGGCGCGACAGCACGCCACGAATTTTCTCTGCCTGTCTCTGATCGCGCCTAAAGCGCTCCCGCGACAAATGGCCATAGATCGCATCCGGATTTAACTCGCCGGTTGGAAGCTTGGACTGAAGTTCTTCGACATCGCCGAAAGCTACCGAGGGATAGGACTCCGTGATTTCCTCGATTGTCTCTCGCTGATTGCCGTGAAGTTTGGCCAAAGGCTCGGCAAGGAAGCGCTCGATGTGCTCCGTACAAGCTTCGTTGATGATTCTCTCGATTACCGCATCATCAAACATGAACGTCGTGCGTTCCTGGTTCACGTTGTCGTCGAGAAACTTACCCGTTAGAACCGCATGGAATACGCGATCGCCTTGGTCACCGAAGTACTTCAGTCCAAGCTTCCCATCGATGCTCTGCGAGACGACGGTCCGATCATGCGCGATGAAATGAACAAAATGCGAGCCTTTTAGATCGGCGCTTGCGGTCTTGTTGCACTCCATGAGCGTCAACCGCAGCGTGCCGTAGTCTTCGGTTTCTATGACTATTTCATCCGACTTGTTGTAGACGATCTCCGTTATCGCATCGGGGAACTCGCGCGTTTCGCCTCCGACATGCAGGCTAAGTCGCGGGCATCGTCCACCGATGAAAGTCGGCAAAAACTGTGAGATGACATGTTGTATGATGTATGAGCCTCTACCCGGAACTTTGCTCGGTAACCGTTGTCCCGCAGCCCTGAAAATTTGACGTAGAACCCGCTCGCAGTAGCTTCGGTCGAAGCAGAGACTTTATAGTTCTTGAACTGATCTTCCAGGGCTAGGACGAAATCGAAGCGACGACGTTTGAACGCTTTGCCGCTCTTGAACACGCTGGTCACTTCGATCTTATCGAAGCAATCCAACCATAGCAGTCGTCCGACACCCTTTCCGCCAATCTGGATTTTATTATCGGTATCGGTTGTCTCGAACGCCTCGAAGTTATCGTCATCAAGGCCCAGGCCGTTGTCGTCTACTGTGATCGACGTATTCTCTTTTTTCCGATCTTGGACGATATCGACTACGATTCGAACTCGCTGGGCGACGTGACCGCCGAACTTGGCTTGCGTCGAGTGTATCGAGTTGCTGATCGCCTCGAACAATGGTTGGAGCGCCGCCGCTGTGTTCGTAGGTTTCGGCAGCCGCTCGATACGCTTGACCAGATTTGGCTTTAAGGAAGGCATACGTTTTCTTTCCGAGGCTGAACCGCAGCACACGCTATGGTTTTATGCAAGGTCGCCTTTTCATAACCTCGACCGACCTTTACGAGAGCACCGCCTATCGCGCCTTTCCGCTTCATTGGGTCTCGCCGGCCAGGCCGTATCCGCTGACGCTTCCTGAGCCGCGCCCGCCTTTTGTCTGTCCGATGACGATCCCCTCGCGCAATTCCGATAGAATACCCCATGGGTCATTCGCCGTCAGAGAGTCTCAAATGATACCGCGTATGCCGCAGCTCGCCGGTCTTGGTGAGCGCGCCTTTTTCGACGAGGTCTTGCAGGTCGCGCGTCGCGGTCGCGCGCGAGGTCTGACTGATGCTGATGTAGTTGTCGGCGCTTAAGCCGCCCTTGAACCCGTCGATCCCCTCGCGGAACATACGCGCGATGACCTTGTCTTGGCGCTCGTTGAGCTGGCCTCGGAATTTCTCGTAGAACTTCGCTTTGGCGACGTAGAAATCGACACGCTTGATGGTGTTGGTCTGCGCTTCGATGATCGTGTTGGCGAAGTACTTCATCCAACCGCTGATTTCGAGGTCTTTGTTGTTGCGCTCCAGCGCGGCGTAGTAGTCCGCGCGTTTGCGCTCGATCGTATACGCGAGCGCAATCAAGCTCGGTTGGCTGAGATTCTGCCCGAGTGATTTTTCCGCGATCGCGCGGCCGATGCGCCCGTTGCCGTCCTCGAAGGGATGGATGCACACGAAGGACAAATGCGCGAGCGCGGCGCGAGTTAGCGCCGGCAGCGGGCTCTTGCCGCCCGGCGCGGTGTCGTTGAACCAGGTGATGAAGCGTTGCATCTCCGCAGGCATGCGATCGGACGGCGGCGCTTCGAAATGAACCGTGCGCCTGTGGATCGGGCCCGACAACACCTGCATCGCGTCGGCATGCGTGCGATAGCCGCCGATGACTTTGATCTCCCTGTCGCCGCTCAAGAGCATCTTGTGCCACTCGAACATGGTACGGTCGGCGAGAGGCGCGGCGAAGTTCTGATAGAGGTCGATCATCATCTGCGAGATGCCGCGCTCGGCGGGCCTCACGCCTGCCGCTTCCGCGCCGAGGCCGAGCTGGTGGCGCAGCGAGGATTGCACGCTGTCGCGATTGAGAATCTCGCCTTCGATCTCGGAGGTCTTAACCGCTTCCTCGCTGATGAGTTCGATCTTGAGGGTTTCCTGGTCATCCGCGCCGATATGCTTGTAGGCACCAACGAACTCGCCGGATTGCAATAGGAATTGCTGTTCCAGAGGCTCCAATGCCTTGGAATCATATGTGAATTCAGGCCAACCGGGCTGTTGCCAGTTCCAGATCATGAGTTATAGAATTCCTTTCTATAGCTCATATTGCCAGCTATTGTGAGCTATAACAACAGATTCTATGCCTCACGGGAGAGGCTCGGCCATGATCAAGTTCTCAATCGGCGGCAAGAACATCGACCCCAACAATCTAAAAGATGCTCTGATGTCCGCCGTACTGGACGATTTGCGCACGACCATCGGTGAGAAAATCCGAAGCATCCGCGATCCCGACACGGGCGAGTTTCCGACCGTGGTTATTCGTGGCGACGACATCGAACATCTCAGCCTGCATGTCGAGGGTTCGCCCAAACTGGTCGCGCTGGTCAACGAACGGTTGGGTCTTGAGCCAGACAATGGCTCCGGCACGCTCGTCGAAACCGCGCCGCGCGTGTTCCTCAGCTACACTTCGGACGATCTTGAGCGCGCGAAGAAGATCGCCGAGACCTTGGAGGCTAACGGCATCGAAACCTGGTGGGATAAATGGTGCATCTATCCCGGCGACAGCTTGCGTCAAAAAATCGACGAAGGCATTGGCGGCTGCACGCATTTCCTAGCGTTGCTCACACCGCAATCAATCACCAAGCCTTGGGTCAATCAGGAAATGGACGCAGGTCTTGTCCGCAAGCTCAACGATCAGTGCCGCTTTCTCCCGGTTCGGTGGGACCTTCCCTCGTCCGCGCTGCCGCCGCTCCTATCCGGCATGCATTCGCCGGCCATCACGTGCGACGCGGACATCATTCAACTTGTCAACGACATCCATGGCGTGAGCCGCCGCCCGCCACGCGGCGCGGCCCCCGCGATTGTCGAAGGGGCTAAGGAAGCCAAGACGGGTTTCCCCAACCATCGGGCGGACACACACCTGACCCCACACAATGGCGTCTTTTGCGAACAGAAATGGCGCGGCTCGCAGGTACGGTGATTTTCATTGGAGGAGCCAAGCTGGTCGCCGGCAGTTTAGCGGCAGCTGATGGAGTACTTGACGAATACCGTGCGGCGCGTGAGGCCGGTGCTGCCTTGGTTCCACTTGGTGGCTCAGGGGGCGCCGCAGCAGAGATTGCCCGCGAATTGATCGGATCATCGCTGAGGCATAGCGGGACCGGCGCGCAACGTCCTTCAGACGATGAACTTAAGAGTCTGACTCAAAATGAG
>PLJS01000189.1 GCA_003140315.1 Hyphomicrobiales bacterium | reverse complement strand
AGTCTCTTCAAGGTACACGGCTCAATCTTTTGGCTGATCTGTTTGATGCCAAGGCTTTCTCGCCTAAAGGCTTTTATTGGCGACTGAAATTGACCGCACCACATGCGGGGACGACGAGGGACCGCTTAACCACTGCAGAGAAGGATTTTGGGTGGAACTTGGTCCTGAGGGAGGCGCTAGCAGCTCACCCCGGGGCAAAAAAGGAAGCTATCATACATGAAGTTATGACACGAGCCCGTAAGCCCCGAACAACAGTGACCGATAGGATGAAGAGGCATGGCATCCCCGCCCCAACAAAATCCAAATAAATCGCGAATGGGCCGACTAAGCTGTTGCTGACAATTCTGATAACATCACATTAGTTATCTCCACTCTGCACGGGGTTTCTCTCGTGTTCCAGACGTGGAGGACGTTCAATGACCGCCTTTGGCACCCTCAATCGCAAGCTCTGCGTGAAGGAGGCAGCGAGCTTCCTCAACGTGAGCAAGAGCTGGCTCGACAAAAAGCGGATCAGCGGCGACGGTCCCACATACATCAAGGCAGGCCGCCGCGTCGTCTACGACGTCGGTGACTTGGAGAGTTGGGCTGCTCGCAGCAAGCGCCAGCATACCTCTGAGCTCACTTAATCCTTAAGCAAAAAGTGCTCAGAGCTTCAAGCCGAAAATTGCGTGCGACGTCATGAACCTAATCGGATTAGCTCAAGCACTCGGAGGTTCGGTCAGCGGGCACAATAGTATCCGAATTGCTGGTCCGGGACATTCAAAGAAGAATCCCGGGCTCATCGTGTTTTTCGACCCGAATGCGCCCGATGGCTTTCGGACATTTTCCCACTATGGCGGCTGCGAGCATGAGGACCATGCGTATGTCAAAAGCCTGCTCGCTAAGATGCAGCAAGGTCTTGCGATTTTTTCGCAAAGTGATCTCGGTTTGAAGAAAGCTTTGACCGATCTTATCCGTGTAAAGGCGGCCTCGGCTGTCTGGGACTCCGCATTCGCGATACCGTGCACCATCGGCGAGGTATATCTGGCTGGGCGGCGTTGTTGGCCAGCGTCCGTCGCAACGATTGGCGGCGCCTTGCGTTTTCACCCCCTTTGTCCGTTTGGGTCGGAACGCGTTCCCGCGTTGGTGGCGCTGATGGCGGATGTCATCTCGGGCAAACCGACGGGCATTCACCGCACGGCACTCAAAGATGACGGATCGGGGAAGCGCATCATGGCAGACGGCGCGTCGGCGAAGAGGATGCGTGGCATCGCCAAAGGCGCGGTCGTGATGCTTGGGCATGCGGCACAGCATATGGGCCTCGCTGAGGGTATAGAGACCGCGCTAAGCGCGGCTAGGATCTTCAATCTCCCAGTGTGGGCCACGCTCTCAGCGGGCGGCATCGCGAATATTCCCGTGATTCCCGGCGTGAAGCATCTCACTGTCTGTGCAGATCACGATCAAGCCGGTCTGACAGCAGCGAAGCAGTGCGCTCGCCGTTATCAAAGGGCCGGAATCAACGTCACAGTGCGCTACCCCGTAATTGAGGGAACCGATTGGAACGACTGGTTGCGTCACGGAGAATGAACCATGCTGCTTAAAAAAAGTCAGATCAAAAAGCACTCGCTGCCGAAAACAGCCCCGGGGCTCGGCAGCCTGCCGGGGTGTGTCCTCAATTACTCGGTCGTTGATTCAGTTGCATTGCCGGCTAACCAGGTGAATTTGACTGAAGACGACGTTGCCGAGGATTTCGCGCAAAAGTATGCTCTTCAACTCCGCTTTGATCATGACGTCCGGCGGTGGTTTGTTTGGGACGGGAATCGCTGGAATCTCAATAAGACGGAGATGGCGTTTGATTTCGCGCGTCTCCTCTGTCGTCAGCACCGCCGCGATCAACACCGCATGGGCAGCAAGAAGGCCGCTGAAGGCGTTGAACAAATTGCCCGTCGAGATCAACGATTGGCCGTAACGTCGGATATTTGGAACTTGGACCCGTTCCTGCTCGGTACGCCCAATGGAACCGTGCAGCTCAAAACAGGCGTGATGCGAGAGGCGCGGCCGGACGACTACATCACGCGAGTGACGAAAATTGCGCCGGCAACCACTGAAGCGACCCATCCGATTTTCACGAAATTCCNNTTCTTCGGCAGTGGGCGGGTTACTGCTTGACCGGCAGCACCGCTGAGCAGGCGCTCCTGTTCCTGTACGGGCCAGGTGGCAACGGTAAATCAGTCTTTCAGAATGTTCTGAATGAAATCCTTGCTGAGTACTCTACCGCCGCGCAGACCGACACATTCGTCGCGTCGAAGTTTCAAAGTCATTCCACGGGCATTGCCATGCTCCACGGCGCCCGTCTGGTTGTCGCGTCTGAGACCGACAAGGGCCACGCTTGGTCCGAGTCTCGGATTAATCAACTCACAGGCGGCGATTCGGTGACCGCTAGATTCATGCGGGAGAACAACTTCACCTTCCGCCCGCAATTCAAGCTTCTCATGGTCGGCAATCACCGGCCCCAGCTTAGGACGGTGAACGAAGCGGCCCGGCGCCGTATTTTGATCGTGCCCTTCGTGCATAAGCCGGCGCAGCCCGACCACTCGCTCGCGATCAAATTGCGCGCGGAATATCCGGCTATCTTGCGTTGGATGATATCTGGCTGCCTCGATTGGCAGGCTAGCGGCCTAATCAAGCCTGCCAGTGTGCTGAAAGCCACCTGTGATTACTTCGAAGAGCAGGATTTGTGCGGCAGGTGGCTGGAAGAGTGCTGTGTGCAGGGGTCGGGTTTGAAAGCACCTGCGTCAGCGCTGTATGGCTCCTGGAGCGCCTTCGCGGCGGCAAACGGTGAAGATACCGGAAATTCGAAGGAATTTTCCGCCATGCTAACTGAGCGCGGCTTTCAAAAGATGAAAAGCGGCTCGGTCGTTTATGTTGGTCTCAAGCTGAAGGTGGCGACCGGGTGAAACGACTCAATCCGGTCAACATTAACCACCTGACTGTTTTCGGTCGCTCTACGAAAGTATGCAAGAAGAAGTGTGGTTCGCTGGCGTAACTTTCAGGGAGGAAAGGGAGGGTTTGCAGCATAGGTCTATAAAATACAGTTTTCGCTACGTCTTTATCTGATCCCGTAGGACGGATACGAAAAACCCTCCCAACCCTCCCAAACGATGCAGCCATGAGGACACGATCCACGAACCCAAAGACCACTAGCCTTTGCAGTCAACTGCAACAGCGAGATTTGCAGTTGACTGACATGCCCCGCAATTTTGACATGTCGCTTCGAACCCAGGGCTGCCCGTTGTTAGACTTGCCATACGAGCCCAGCAATTTCCGCCTGTTTGCTCGGATGCCATTTGGCCAGGCGCTCTGGCGCTTCCTGAAAAGGCCGGAGAACGTTCTTCGGATGCAAGTGGCAACCTATCTGAATCGTCCGGCGATCGAACCTTTGTCACCGGTTCTCTTGGCCGAATTCGGTTCCGAACTTGCTGAGGATCGCATTAAGCAGATGATCGGACACATGGTCGGTCAGATCATGATCGCCGCAGGGTACGAGCTCGACGCCTCTGGGCTCCGCATTACACGACCCGGCTTGTTCACTAGCGGCGCGCGCTACCGACCTGTTGCTGGTNNGACGCCGGAGGAACGGCATGATTGGATTAGGAAGAACAGCGGAGACCCCTTCAATCGCTGGCTGGATGCGCAGGTCAGAGGCGCGGACGGAGCTCTGGACGAGGAGAAGCTTCAAGCCCTGGCGGAGCGATACCGCCTTGATGAAGGACCGCTTAGAACGGGCACTAACTACCGCCGGCTTAATCTTGGCGTGCTGCTGCGCGATCTGGTTTCCGTCGAAAGCTAACAAGCGGGGTAGCAAGTGCGAGAAATGACTTCGGCTTGCTACGTGCTCGCG
>PLJS01000038.1 GCA_003140315.1 Hyphomicrobiales bacterium | reverse complement strand
ATGATCAGCGGGCGCTTGGCGCTCTTGAGGACATCGAGTGCGCGCTTGATCGCGCTCGGTGCCGGGATCTGGGCCGGCGCCGCGTCGATCACCTTCACCAGTGAATTCTTGCCGGCCTCGGCGTCCATCACCTGGCCGAACAGCTTGGCCGGCAGATCGAGATAGACGCCGCCTGGACGTCCCGAGACGGCCGCGCGGATCGCGCGCGCCAAGCCGATGCCGATGTCGGCGGCATGCAGCACGCGGAAGGCCGCCTTGCACAGCGGCTTTGCGATGGCGAGCTGGTCCATCTCCTCGTAGTCGCCCTGCTGCAGGTCGACGATCTCGCGCTCGGACGAGCCCGAGATCAGGATCATCGGGAAGCAGTTGGTGGTGGCGTGGGCCAATGCAGTCAGGCCATTGAGAAAGCCGGGCGCCGACACCGTCAGGCACACGCCGGGCTTCTTGGTCAGGAAGCCGGCGATCGAGGCCGCATAACCGGCGTTCTGCTCATGGCGGAACGAGATGACGCGGATGCCTTCGGCCTGCGCCATGCGGCCGAAGTCCGTAATCGGGATGCCGGGCACGCCGTAGATCGTGGTGAGGCCATTGAGCTTGAGCGCATCGATGATGAGATGAAAGCCATCCGTCAGTTCGCTCTCTTCCGCGATCGCGTCAGCGGGCTTTTCCTTCACTGCGGCTTCGGCCATTTGCGTTCTCCCAATCGTTCTTGCGTCGTCGCGCTGTGGCGCTGACGACGTGTCAGTCCAGATAGTCGGCGTATTTCGCCACGTGATCGGCAAGACCGAGCGCGTGGTTGCGGACGAGTTCCTCGGCGCGCGCGGTCTCGCGCGCTTCGAGCGCCTCGATGATGTTCATGTGGTCGCGGATCGAGCGGTCGACGCGATCCTGCTCGCCGATGGTCTTGCGGCGGATCATGCGCATGTGGGTGAACAGATTCGCCGCCAGATCGATCAGCACGCTGTTCTTGCTCATGCGGATGATGGTCTGGTGGAACTCGATGTTCACCTCGGAATATTCGTCGAGGTGTGCGCGCGCCTCGCCGTTCTCGAAGGTTGCGAACATCGTGCGCAGGGACGCGATCTCTTCGATCGTGGCATTGGTGGTGATGAGGCGCGCCGCCATGCTTTCCAGCGCCGCCCAGGCGGTGATCATCTCGATCACCTCGATCTTGGATTTGCGCACCACATAGATGCCGCGGCGCGGCACCGAGCGCACGAAGCCCTCGCGCTCGAGCTGGGCCATCGCCTCGCGCACGGGGGTGCGGCTGATGCCAAGGTCGCTCGCAAGCTGGCGCTCGTCGAGCCGCACTTCGCCGGCCTGGTCATAGACGTCGAGCGAGACGATCACATCCCTGAGCGCCGTATAGGCGCGGTCCGCGAAGGTGGAGGTATCGCCGAGCGGCGCGAGCACGATCCGGGTTGCACCTGAGCCGGAATTGCGACGGTCAATCAGGCTCATAGACGTTCCCCACCCATGGCTCCCCGGCCGCTTTGTCGGCAAGTATAATAAATTATACCAAGAGAGTCGATTATCTTCCGAACGTCTGTTATATTGCGTTGCATAAGATTCGTGACGCACCGCACAAACCGTGCGAAAACTTGAACGAACTCACATTGCGTCACGACAAACTTCATGGGCCGACTTCCAGCACTTGGATCGGAGGATCGCGATGATCGGTGAACTCCAAGCCATTTTGGACCCCGACCTGGTGCCGATGCTTCTCGTGAACGGCGTGGCGGCGCTTCTCGGCGTTTGCTTCATGATCGTCGCTCTGTCCACGGATGCCGATGTCAGGCAGCCGGCCCCGCGGGCGACTGCTCGCGTTTGAACAGAAATAAGCGAGGCTGGTCGCCGCCGGCGTGCGGCAACATTGGTTGTCGCCGCGCCGACGGGCCTGTTGTCCTTAGCTTTGCGCCATCATTCGCCGTCGCATCGGCTTGAGCACGAACAGCGCCAGTGCCACCACCGCGATGTTCATCAGCGCCGTCACGGCGAACACCGCGTGCCAGCTTCCGGTCGACGTCTTGATGAGATTGGCGACCGGAACGAGGAACGCCGATGTCCCTTTGGCGGTGTAGAGAAGGCTGAGGTTCACGGTCGCGAATTTCGCCCCGAAGGTGTCGGTGCAGGTCGACGGAAACAGGCTGAAGATCTCGCCCCAGGTGAGGAAGATCAGTGCGGCGAAGATCACGAAGCCCCAAGGGGCCGTGCCGAGCGTGCCGAGCAGCCAGTAGGAAACCCCGCCGAGGCCGAAGGCGATCGCCATCGTGTATTCGCGGCCGATATTATCCGAGACCCAGCCGAACAACGGACGCGCCGTACCATTGGCGATGTTGTCGATGATGAGCGCCGCCGTCAGGGTCGTCGCACCGAAGAAGATGATCGAGTCGCCGACGTTGAAGTCCTTCGCGATCGGGGCGATCTGCGCGGTCGCCATCAGTCCGCTGGCGGAGACCATCACGAACATGACGTAGAGCAGCCAGAACACCGGCGTCATCAGCACTTCCTTGGGCGTAAAGCTGCGCGCCGATTGCGCGACCTTCGGAGTGGGTGCGCCGGCGAGCTCTCCGGGCTCCGGGCCTCGCAGCAGCCAGGCAAGGAGAAAGACGACCCCGCCCTGAATGATGCCGAACCAGAGAAACGCTTCCTGATATCCGTAAGCAGCGATGACGTGCTGGATCGGAATGACCGTGATCGCCGCGCCGGCTCCGTAGCCCGCGGCGGTCAGGCCGACCGCAAGGCCGCGCCGGTCTGGAAACCACTTTACCGCTTGGCCGACGCTAGTCGCGTAGATGGCGCCGCCGCCAATTCCGGAGACCACCGCGCCGGCGTAGAGCAGTGTCAGGGTGTCCGCATAGGCGTTGATCACCCAGCCGATGCCCACGAGCACGCCGCCGGCGGCGACCACGAGCTTCGGTCCACGCTGCGCGCCGAGACTGTCCACGATCCAGCCCTCGATCGGCGTGAGCCATGTTTCGAGAGCGATGAAGATCGCGAACGCAAGCTGAATTGAAGCGATGGACCAGCCATGCGCCTTATTGATCGGATTGACGAACAGCGTCCATCCGTATTGCAGATTTGCGATCATCACCATGCAGATGACGCAGAAGATCAACTGTCCCCAGCGTGTCGCGGCGCTGCTGGTGGCGTGCTCTCGCGCGGACGCATTTGTTGCGACGGTCATTCGCCTTCTCTCCCCGCGCCCGATAAGGGCGTCCTCTTGTTTGTCGTCCGGCAGTTTGCGCTGCCGCCTTGATGGCGCCTGCCCACCCCATGGTCCCGGCGCCACCGTCAAGCTCTTATAAAGTATGCCAAGCGGAATAGTCGCTATAGGTGTAATTTGTCGCAGGACGAAATTTTACACAGAGACCCTCTGTTAATTACTAATTGTATGATTTAATGACGGTAATTGTGGTATTTGTCGCGTGTAAATAGTTTTGCGGCGCAAAAAAACCACT
>PLJS01000225.1 GCA_003140315.1 Hyphomicrobiales bacterium | reverse complement strand
TGACCAAGGACCGGGAAGCTCTGCTTGCCTTCTTCGACTTCCCTGCCGAGCACTGGGATCATCTGCGCACATCAAACCCGATCGAGAGCGTATTCGCGACCGTGCGTCATCGAACCGTGCGGACCAAGGGAGCCCTGTCGGCGAAGACCGCCAAGCTCATGGTGTTCAAACTCGTTAACGCCGCCGCGAAAACATGGCGGCGATTAAATGGCGAAAACCAGTTGCCGAAAGTCGTCCAAGGCGTCAAATTTAAAAATGGAATCGAGGTCACTGAAATGCCGGCTCACCACGCCGCCTGATCAACCTCGTCACCCAATCTCACGCATAGCTCGCGAGCCCCGGCCATGCGGCAGACGCGCTGGCACTCGGCCCGCTCCGGCGCTACCACTTGGGCCATGCTTGAGCCGTCGACCGAAGCGCCACCGATCGCGCCCCCCTCCGCCGTCCCGCCCGCCCCGCATCCGTCCGTCTCCGAGCTCTTCATCGCGTTCTTCACGATGGCGCTGCACGGCTTCGGCGGCGTGCTGCCGTGGGCGCGGCGCGCGATCGTGGAAGACAAGCGCTGGATGACGGCGCAGGAGTTCAACGAGGCCTTCGCGGTCAGCCAGTTCCTGCCCGGCGCCAACATCGTCAACCTCGCGGTCGTGTTCGGCGGCAGGCTGCATGGTGCGGCCGGCGCGGTGGCGGCGCTGGCAGGCCTGCTGATCCCGCCCTGCGCCATCGTGCTCACGCTCGGCGTCCTCTATGCGCGCTACGGCGACGCGGAAGCGCTGCAGCGCGTGCTCGCCGGCGTCGCGGCCTCGGCGACCGGCCTCATCGCGGCGACCGTTATCAAGATGTCGCTGCCGCTGTTGCGCCGGCTCTCGCCCGCGCCGTTCGTCGCCGCCGCGGCGTTCGTGGCGGTCGGCGTGATGCGCTTTCCCCTGCCGCTCGTGCTCATCGTGATGGCGCCGATCTCGATCGCGCTCGTGTGGTGGACGCGGCGATGAAGCTCGTCGACACGCTGATCGTGCTGGCCGTGCAGTTCGCGCTCCTGTCGCTGTTTGCCATTGGCGGCGCCATGGCGGTGATCCCCGAGATGCACCGGCAAGCGGTCGACGTCGCGCACTGGATGACCGACCGCCAGTTCGCCGACCTGTTCGCGATCGCGCAGGCCTCGCCGGGCCCGAACATCATCATCGTGACGTTGATCGGCTATCAGGCGGCGGGCTTTCTCGGCGCGCTGGTCGCGACGCTCGCGATGTGTGGGCCGACCTGCGTCATCACCTTCTACGTCAGCCGCATCTTCGACCGCTTCAAGGACGCCGAGTGGCGCATCGTGACGCAGGCGGGGCTCGTGCCGGTCTCGGTCGGGCTGTTCGCGGCCGGCGTATTCGTCATCGCGCGCGCCGCCGACCATAATCTCGTCGCCGTCGCGATCACGCTTGCGACCGCGGCGGTCGCGTATTTCACGCGCATCAGCCCGCTGTGGATGTTCGCTGCCGCGGGCGTGCTCGGCTATGTGGGGCTGGTATGACGCGCGTAGTGAGCCACATCGCGATCGGCGATCTTGTGTTCGACGCGCTTGACGAGGGCGAGGCGGGCGCGCCGCTCGTGCTGCTGCTGCACGGCTTTGCGGAATCGCTGCATACGTGGCGCGGTCAGATGCCGGCACTGGCGGACGCGGGGTTTCGCGCGATCGCGCCTGGCCAGCGCGGCTATTCTGTCGGCGCGCGACCCGAACCGGCCGAGACCGCGCATTATCATTTCGACCGCCTCGTCGACGACGCGATGGCGATCGCGGCGGCGTGCGGCGCAGGCGCGCGTTTCCATCTGGTCGGGCACGATTGGGGCGGCAGCATCGCCTGGGGCATCGCGGACCGGTACCCCGAGCGGCTCGTCTCGCTCACAATCCTGTCGCGCCCGCATCCCAACGCCTTCAACCGCGCGCTCGCGCTGCCCGACGGCGCGCAGAAGCACCGCTCGCGGCATCATCGCGCGTTTCTCGAACCGGATGCCGCGTCGGTGGTGCTCGCCGACGATGCGCGCTGGCTGCGCGAGCGCTGGGACGCGAATGGCGTGCCGCCGGCCGCGATGGCGGAGCATCTTTCGGTGCTCGGAAATCCGGCCGCCATGGAGGCGGCGCTCGCCTGGTATCGCGCGCGCGGCGCGATCCGCTCGCCGCTGGGCGCGATCCGCGTGTCGACGCTCTATATCTGGGGCGATGCCGACGACACGGTCGGGCGGGTGGCCGCGGAGGGTACGGCCGAGTTCGTCGCCGCGCCCTATCAGTTCGCCGTGCTGCACGGCGTCGGGCATTTCGCGGCGGATCAGGTGCCGGAGAAGGTGAGCGAACTTCTGCTGGCGCACCTCAAGCGGAACCCGGCTTAGTCCACCGGCAGGCCTGTTGAGTGCTGCCCGGAGCCACTATCTTCCGTGACCGAGTCGGTCACACAATAACCCCATGCGCCAGTACCTCGACCTGATGGAGCGCATCCTCGCTGACGGCGTGGAGAAGCGCGACCGCACCGGCACCGGCACGCGCTCGGTGTTCGGGCACCAGATGCGCTTCGACCTCGCGGACGGCTTTCCGCTCGTCACGACCAAGAAGGTGCATGTCAAATCGATCGTGCATGAGCTGCTGTGGTTCCTGGCCGGCGATACCAACGTCAAATATCTGCAGGAGCACGGCGTCCGCATCTGGGACGAGTGGGCGGACGAGAACGGCGACCTCGGCCCGGTCTACGGCCAGCAATGGCGCTCGTGGCCTTCGCCGGACGGCGGCACCATCGACCAGATCGCGAACGTGGTGGCGATGATCCGGAAAAATCCGGATTCGCGCCGGCTGATCGTGTCGGCCTGGAACCCGGCCGAGGTCGACAAGATGGCGCTGCCGCCGTGCCATTGCCTGTTCCAGTTCTACGTCGCCGAAGGCCGGCTCTCGTGCCAGCTCTACCAGCGCTCCGCCGACATCTTCCTCGGCGTGCCGTTCAACATCGCCTCCTATGCGCTGCTGACCATGATGGTGGCGCAGGTGACCGGGCTCAAACCCGGCGCGTTCATCCACACCTTCGGCGACGCGCATCTGTATTCGAACCACGTCGAGCAGGCGCGCCTGCAGCTTTCGCGCGCGCCGAAGGCGCTGCCGGTGATGACGCTGAACCCGGACGTGAAGGAGCTGTTCGCGTTCCGCTACGAGGATTTCACGCTCGAAGGCTACGACCCGCATCCGCTGATCAAGGCGAAGGTGGCGGTGTGAGCGCGGTATGCTGACCAAAGCCGCGATCGAGAGGCTCGTCGAAGCGAGGTTTGCCGAAGCCATAAGTCTTTTCGACGCGAAGCACTTTTCAGGCGCCTATTATCTCGGTGGATACGTTGTCGAACTCGCAATCAAGGCATGTATTGCAAACGTCTTCCAGCAGGGAGCCATTCCGGATCGGAAGTTCGTCAACAGCATCTACGACGACAATTTGACGGCATTGATCAGGGTCGCAGGCCTCGAGGCTGACCTGAAAGCCAAGGCGCAAGTCGATGCTGATTTCGCCCAGCATTGGGAGTATATTGCAGAGTGGTCCGAGAGCGTGCGTTACCAGTTGGTCGAGGAAGACAAGGCAAAGCCCTTGATTGAAGCGCTACGAGACGAGAACCATGGAATCCTCCAATGGATCAAGATGTATTGGTAGAAGGAGGCACGACGGATTTGAATCGGATCGCAAATGCGTTCCGATCGAAGGGATTGCCTGTCTCCGGCGTCTATCTGATCAAATTGACAAGCAATGACGGATATGAAGAACGGATCATCAGGCTGATTGTCGACCGTGAAACGCCCGACTTGAAACGCCAGATGATCTATAAGTTGGTTGAATTGCGCCGCGAAGGCCTGCTTCCGCAGGTCGATTTGGGCATTCGTTTCGATGTTGTCACCGCAGCGGATTCGGAGGCCGCCAGAATTATCGAATACACGCGTCGTCTGGGCGGTCCTTCGGCACTGATACGCGATACAATGTGGAAGGGTCTATTTATTGAATATGCGCTGGTAGCGAGCGTACCGCAGACTGATTTTGTTCCTGCCTAAAGTCTCTTCAGTTGCGGTAATCGATCAACGATGTCTCTCTCCATCCGCCCCGCGCGTCCCGGCGAGGCCGGCCTTGTGCTCACCTTCGTGCGCGAGCTCGCCGACTACGAGAATCGCTCCCATGAGGTCGTGGCGACCGAAGCGATGCTCGATGCCGCGCTGTTCGCCGCGCAGCCGCGCGTGTTCTGCGATCTTGCCGAATGGGACGGAGCGCCGGTCGGCTTCGCGCTCTGGTTTCTTGATTTTTCCACCTTCAGCGGGCGGATCGGCATCTATCTGGAGGACCTGTTCGTGCGTCCCGCGCACCGCGGCAAGGGGATCGGCAAGGCGCTGATGGTGCATCTCGCGCGTCGCTGCGCGGCCAACGGCTGGTCTCGCCTGCAATGGTCGGTGCTCGACTGGAACACGCCCTCGATCGATTTCTACAAATCGCTCGGCGCCGTCATGCTGGACGAATGGACCGGCGTGCGCATCAGCGGCGAGGCGCTGGCAAGACTGGCCGCGAAAACGTGATAAGAGTGCGCCCGATGCAGATCGTCCTCATCGCCGCCGTGGCCGAGAACGGCGTCATCGGGCGCGACGGCGCGATGCCGTGGCGGCTGAAATCCGACATGCGCCATTTCCGCGAGGCAACGCTTGGCAAGCCGGTCGTGATGGGGCGCAAGACCTATCTCTCGCTCACATTCAAGCCGCTGCCGGGCCGCACCAACATCGTGGTGAGCCGCGATCCCGGCTTTACGGCGCCGGGCGTGCTGGTCGCCGCGAGCCTCGACGTGGCGCTTGGCGCCGCGCGCGCCGACGCGCAGCGCCGCGGAGCGGCCGCGATCATGGTGATGGGCGGCGCGGAAATCTACCGCCAGGCGATGCCATTCGCGACGCGGCTGGAGATCACGCAAGTGCACATGAAGGTCGAGGGCGACGCGGTTTTCCCGCCGATCGATCCGGCGATCTGGCAGGAGGCGGAGCGCCACGACCATGTGGCGGGGCATGATGACGATGCGGCATACACGATCGTGACCTATATCCGGGCGTAGCGGGCGGCCCAAAGCGCTGCCCGTTAACCTTTTCCGCGACGCTCGGCCGCAGCGACGCATTGCGTTGAAAGCAACCGGCCGGTCCCATATAACCCCCGCCAGGAAACGCAGTTCGAAACGTGCTTCGAAACACGCACCACAACGCGCCCGGCGCCGCTTCGGTGTGCCCGGGGAGCGAGGAGAGACTTTATGCCATGGAGTAACCAAGGCGGCGGCGGACCCTGGGGCACGGGCGGTCCCAAGGGCCCCTGGGGCTCGGGGCCGCAGTCCACCGGACCGACCCCGCCCGATTTCGAGGAATTGCTGCGGCGCAGCCAGGACAAGCTCAAAAGCGTGCTGCCGGGCGGCAATCTCGGCGGCCGCGGAATCCTGCTGATCGCGCTCGCCGCGCTGGTGGTCTGGGGCTTCTCGGGCTTCTACCGGGTCGAGCCGGACGAGCAGGGGGTGGTACTGCGCTTCGGCAAGTACCGCACCGATGCCTATCCGGGGCTGAACTATCATCTGCCCTACCCGATCGAGGGCGTGCTGACCCCGAAGGTCACGCGCGTCAACCGCATCGACATCGGCATGCGGGTGATCGACGACCCGCGCCGCGGCACCACCATGCGCGACGTGCCGGAAGAGAGCCTGATGCTCACCGGCGACGAGAACATCGTCGACGTCGACGTGTCGGTGTTCTGGCTGGTCAAGACCGGCGGGGCGGGCGACTACCTGTTCAACATCCAGAACCCGGAAGGCACCGTGAAGGCCGTCGCCGAGAGCGCGATGCGCGAGATCGTCGGCCGCTCCGATATCCAGCCGATCCTGTTGCGCCAGAACATCGAGACCCCGGTGCAGGAGCTGATGCAGAAGACGCTCGACAGCTATCAGGCCGGCATCCAGATCACCCAGGTGCAGATGCAGAAGGTCGATCCGCCGGCGCAGGTGATCGACAGTTTCCGCGACGTGCAGGCGGCGCGCGCCGACCTCGAGCGCGCGCAGAACGAAGCCCAGACCTACGCCAATCGCGTGGTCCCCGAGGCGCGCGGCCGCGTCGCGCAGGTGACGCAGGCGGCTGAGGCCTATCGCGAGCAGACCGTCGCCGAGGCGCGCGGCGCGGCATCGCGCTTCCTCAAGGTCTTTGACGAATACAAGAAGGCGCCGGACGTGACGCGCCAGCGCATCTATCTGGAGACGATGGAGCGCGTGTTCGGCGGCGCCGACAAGATCATCCTCGATAGCGGCACGCAGCAGCCGGGAAGCATCCAGGGCGTGGTGCCGGTCCTGCCGCTCAACGAATTGACGCGCCGTGCGCCGGCGCCGGGAGTGAAATGATGAAACTCGGCATCGCCGGCGGGGTTCTCGCGGTTCTCGCGGTCGTCCTCGTCATCATAGGCTACAGTTCGCTGTTCACCGTCTATCAGACACGGCTCGCGCTCGTGGTCCGGCTCGGTCAGCCGGTGCGCGTCGTCACCGAGCCCGGGCTCAACTTCAAGATTCCGCTAATCGACAGCGTCATCTATATCGACAAGCGCATCCTCGACCTGGAGAACTCCTCGCAGGAGGTGATCGCGTCGGACCAGAAGCGGCTCGTGGTCGACGCCTTCGCGCGCTACCGCATCAACGACGCGCTGAAGTTCTATCAGTCGGTCGGCTCGATCGAGGGCGCGAATTCGCGGCTCTCGACGCTGCTCAACGGCGCGCTGCGCCGCGTGCTCGGCGAGGCGACGCTCACCCATGTGGTGCGCGACCAGCGCGCGGCGCTGATGGCGCGGGTGCGCGAGCAGGTCGATCATGAGGCCGCCGCCTTCGGCATCACCATCGTCGACGTGCGTATCCGCCGCGCCGACCTGCCGGAGCAGAACAGCCAGGCGGTCTATCAGCGCATGCAGACCGAACGCCAGCGCGAGGCGGCGGAATTCCGCGCCAACGGCTCGCAGAAGAGCCAGGAGATCCGCGCCAAGGCCGATCGTGACGTAACCGTGCTGATCGCCGAGGCGCAGTCCAAGGCCGAGCAGACCCGCGGCGAGGGCGATGCCGAGCGCAACCGCATCTTCGCGGAAGCCTACGGCCAGGATCAGGATTTCTTCGCCTTCTACCGCACCATGCAGGCCTACGAGAACGGCCTGAAAGCCAACGACACCCGCATGGTGCTCAAGCCGGACAGCGACTTCTTCCGCTTCTTTGCCAATCCCAGCGGCAAGCCGAAAGAAGACGTCAAGAAATAACGGACATCATGCCTCGCGCCGCGGCTCCTCGCGGCGTGACATCGGTTGCCCTCATGGCGGATTTCATCGTCGCGCTCGGCCTCGTGTTCGTGATCGAAGGCCTGATCTTCGCCGCCAATCCGGGCGCGGCCAAGCGGGCCATGGCGCATGTGATGGAAACCGCGGACGGCACGCTGCGCATCGTCGGCGTCGCCTCGGCGGTGCTCGGCGTGATCCTGGTGTGGCTGGTGCGGGGGTAGCTCCGTAGCCCGGCGTGAGCGCAGCGAAAGCCGGGGTGACATCGCGGCCGGACAGGTCCCGGATTGCGCTGCGCTCCATCCGGGCTACGCGCCCAAAGCACCCGCTCCCGCAGCCGCCTTTCCGCCCAAATCTCACCTCCTAGTGCGGTGCGGCGCCGCCGTGCTTGCGTCCCATGCGGGACGGGGGCAGTGTCCGGCGAATTGTTCTCAGGAGAGCTCACGCCCATGGCCGGCCCCTTCGCTTTGTTCGCGCGCCTGCGCCGTCCCGCGCTTGCGGCAGCGACCGCCACGGCGATCGCGTTCGCACTCGCGCCTTCGCTCGCGCTCGCGCGCGGCCCCGACAACATCGCAGACGTCGCCGAGGCGGTGATCGACGCCGTGGTCAACATCTCGACCTCGCAGACCGTCGAGGCCAAGGGCGGTGGTGGGGCTGAGGGCAGGGGCGCGATGCCGCAACTGCCGCCGGGTTCGCCGTTCGAGGAATTCTTCGAGGAGTTCTTCAAGAACCGGCGCGGCCAGGGCGGCGGCCAAGGCGGCCAAGG
>PLJS01000265.1:1538-14381 GCA_003140315.1 Hyphomicrobiales bacterium | reverse complement strand
TGACGGTCGCTCAGGATGACGGCGGAGGTTTTCACCGCCAAAACGGCTTTTCCGATTCCCGCGCAGCCTCGACGCGCGTGATGCCGATATCGCGCAGCATGTGATCGTCCAGGTCGGCCAGCGCGTGGCGCTGGCGCGCACGATCGATCCAACGCGAGATCAACGTCCAGGCCGCGGCGAATGGACGGATCGACGTGCGCTTCGGGCGCCAGGTCGTATAGCTCTGCGGCGGCAGGAACAGATCGAATGTCGGCATGGCTTTTTCCTCTCGTTTGAGCCGAGAGAATGGCCGTCGTCGCAAGGGAATGTTTCGGGCGCCGCCGAATTGGGTACCGGGATGCTTCGGCGGCGGCCGAACTGATCGGCCGTGCCGCCGCGGCTCACGCACGCTATAGTCCACACATGAGCGAAGCCCTCGATATGGCGACCGTCGCGGCGCTGGTCGGCGATCCGGCACGCGCCAACATCCTGTGCGCCCTGCTTGATGGGCGCTCGCTGACCGCGGGCGAGCTCGCCTATGCGGCGCATGTATCGCCGCAGACTGCGAGCGGCCACCTCGGCAAGCTTGCAAACGCGCGCCTGATCGACGTGACGCAGCAGGGCCGTCATCGCTACTACCGCCTCGCCGGCCGGCACGTCGCCGCCATGATGGAGAGCATTTCGCAGGTGGTCGCGGTGGCGCAGCCGCGCATCCGTGCGGTCCGCATCAGCGAGGACATGCGCAACGCGCGCATGTGTTACGACCACATCGCGGGCCGGCTCGGCGTCACGCTCGCGGATGCGTTGCGCGAAAACCATCACGTCGAGTTCGCCGATGACGGCGGCCTGGTGACGCCCTCCGGCGAGACATTCTTCGCCAAGCTCGGCATCGATCTTGACGGTGCGCGTCAAAGCCGCCGCGTATTCTGCCGCCCCTGCCTCGACTGGAGCGAGCGAAGGCCGCATCTGGCCGGCGCGGTCGGCGCTGCGATCGCGCGCCGCCTGACGGAGCTACACTGGATCGCGCGCAAGCGCGACGGCCGCGCGCTGACCATCACGCCGATCGGCTGGAGCGCGATCGAACGCTCCTTCGGCTGCTCGCTGCACGATCACACGGTCCCTGCGCGTCCGGCGCTGCGTGTCGTCGCGGGGTGACATTCCGGATCGGGTCGCTATGGTGCGGCTCATGATCCGGTTGGTCCCCGCAGCACTTGTCCTCGCGCTGTCTGCCGCGCCAGCCCGCGCCGAAGTGAAGACGTTCCACGACTGGCTCGCAGCCTGCGACAATGTCCGAAACTGCAGCGCCTTTGCGCTCACGGAAAACTCCAGCGGCGCGTTCCTGCGGCTCGATCGCGACGGCGCGGGCGCAGCGGCGCCGCGCTTCACGGTCCTGATCGACGCCGAAGAAGGCGCCAGGATCGAGCTTGCCTTCGACGACAAGACGCTTGGCGGCCTGCCGAAGAGCCCGATCGCCGTAAAGCCCGTGAACGACCTGATCCACATCGAGATCGCGCAGGACGCAGTCGAGCCCTTCATCGCCTCGCTGCACAAGGCCACCAAGATCGTCGTGTCGCGCGTCGAGCCAAAGGCGGGCGAGGAGAGCGTCATCGGCGAGATTTCGCTCTCCGGCGCGGTCGCGACCCTGTTGTGGATCGACGAGCAGCAGAAGCGGCTGGATACCGTGACGGCGCTGGTCAAGCGCGGAGCCAAGCCCGCGAGCGCGGTGCCGGCGCCGCCCGCGCTGCCGGTGGTTCATCGGGCGGCACCCGGAGCCGCGCCGACCGAGAAGACATTCCCGAAAGCGGTTCTCGCCAAGGGCCGCACCATCTGCGGCGCCGACGATCCGCACCCCGAGCCCGGCGACATCAACGCGCTCAGCGGCAATCTCCTCGCCTACCGGTTCGAGTGCCGGGCGATGAACGGCGCCTACAATGCGTGGAACGGCCTCGTGATCGCGCCACGCGACAAGCCGGAAGCCGCGCGTGTCGTGCAACTCCCCTACCCGCCCGGCGAAGTCGCCATCGAAGGCATCGAGAAGCATCTCCTGGTCAATGCGGGCTTCGACGAGAAGACACTGGCGGTCACGATGTTCGCCAAGAGCCGCGGTCCGGGCGACTGCGGCTCGTCGGGCGAGTGGGTGTTCGACGGCAAGGAATTCCGCCTCACGCGCTATCAGGCGATGCCGACCTGCGGCGGGCTCGTCTCCGACGAATGGCCGGTGATCTACCGAACGAAGGTGGAGTAGGGCGGGTTAGCGAAGCGTAACCCGCCGCAAAGATGGTGGGTTACGCCTTCGGCTAACCCACCCTACAAACTTCCAATCACCCTCTCGGCAATCTCCTCCGGGCTCGCATCAATCGACACCGTGATCGGATTCTCGTCCGCGCCCGGCTCTTCCAGCGCCGCGAATTGGCTTTGCAACAGCTCCGGCGGCATGAAGTGGCCCTTGCGCGCCTTCAGCCGCGCCTCGATCAGGTCGAAATCGCCCTTAAGATAGACGAGCCGCACGTCGGCGCACTGCTTCTCGGTGATCAGGTCGCGGTAGCGCCGCTTGAGCGCCGAGCAGGTGACGACCCCGGTCTCGCCCGCCGACCGGCGCTCGGCGATCCAGTCCGCGATGGCTTGCAGCCACGGCCAGCGGTCGTCATCGGTCAGAGGCTCACCGCGGCTCATCTTCTCGATGTTCGCCTTGGGGTGAAAGCTGTCGGCGTCGCGGAAGTCGCAGCGCAAACGCGCCGCGATCAGTCTGCCGACCGTCGACTTGCCGGCACCCGACACGCCCATCACCACGATGGCGGCGATATGCGTGGGATGTTGGGGCATCGGCTCGGCCTTGATTGTGCAACGTTGAACGAACGCATCTCTCGATCCGTCATCCTGAGGTGCGAACGGAGCGAGCCTCGAAGGATGATCGGTCGCGGCCGTCGCCCTTCGAGGCCCGTGCTGCGCACGGGCACCTCAGGGTGACGGCGAAAGTTCTATACTTTCGCCGCGATGTCGCCCCGCCCGGGGCTGAGTGCGCGGAAGATCGGATCAAGGCGTTCATTGTCCGAGCGCCGCGTAGTCCATGAGCCAGAAGCGATAACGCTCGGCGGCAAGCATCTTGGCTCCGAGCACGCCATGCAGGTCGTCCTTCCAGTCCGAGTAGCGCGCTATGAACCGGTCCGCGGCGGCCTTGTCGCCCTGATATTGCAGCTCGAACACGGCGGCGAGCAGGTCGCCGACGACCCGATGGTAGCGCGTGTAGTCGATGCTGATCGTGCCCGTCGCGGCGTCGAAGCGCACGAGCCCTTGCTCGAGGAAGTAATTGAACTGCATGACCTCCATGGTTTCGTAGATCTGATCGCGCCGCGGCTTCGCCTCGTTGGTGGTGCGGAAGATGCCGGAGGCATAGACGGCGCGCAGTTCCTCATCGGTGTGGTAGCCGCGGCGATGCAGCGCGTCGGCGACGAACATCGACACGAGGTCGGCCTTCATCTCCTCCAGCACGTTGTGGTCTTCCTGCAGCGCCACGTCGACCGGACGGCCGTCCTTGGTGGTGTCGACGCCGAGGTAGTGGCCGACCTCGTGCCACATGACCTGATTGAGTCCGCCGCGCGCGGTGAGGTCGGCGCGGAAAGGCGGCGCGACGATCGCCTCCCAGGCGGGGCGATAGGCCGCCCGGAGCGTGGCGTCCTCGATGATGTTCGCGCGCAACTGGATGATGCGTCCATAGCGCTGCGTGATGTAGGTCTCGTTCGGCTCGATGCTCGCCGTGTTGGTGGAGCGCGATTCGCCGAAATCCGCGATCACGTCATAGAGGCCGATCGGGATGTCGGCGCGCACGCTCTTGTGCGTCGCATAGGGGAGCGAGTCTTCCAGCGCCTGCAGGCCGCGCAACGCCACGCGCAACGCGTCGGTATCGGCACGGCGAATGCGCGAGAGGCTCATGCCGAACGACGCCTTCACGCCGAACAGCCCGTCGTCATAGGTCTCGTAGGCGCCGAGCTGGACGTTGAGGTTCTTGAAATGGCTGGTGACCCAGTCGGCATCGCCCGACTCGTAGTCGTTGGAGAGAAGATCGCGGCCGCGGTCGCGCAGGAAGCGTGCGAATTCGAAATCGTCCTTCGCGACAGCGTCGGCCGTCTGGTTGATGAGCGTGTAGGCGCGGATCATCTCGTCCGCGTAGGCGACCGCATACGGCACCGCGTAGAGCGCCTTGGGGTCGGGAGCCGCCAGCCGGCGTTCGAGGCCCTGCCGCAGTCCGGGCTGCAGCGTGTCGAGCACGGGATGAGCCGAAAGATGCGCGAGGTCGGAGCGCAGGCTCGCGGCGTCAGCCCGGCGCACCACGGTGCGCGGCGCGAAGATGGCGTCGGCATCGTCCGGATGCGCCGCGACCCAGGCCTCGACCTCGGACTTGTCGATGCCCCAGGGATAAAAAGCGCAGCCCGGCTGCGCCGGCTCGACCGGCAGGAAGGCCTCGCGCTGGTTGTCGAGCGTGGCGGCGATTGGGCCGGAATTGATCCGGTAGATCGCCAACAGGTTGCGCGTCGCCTCGGGGGAGCCGAGCTGCCGGTCGAGCGCCTGGAGCTCCGCATAAGCCTTCGCGGCCTGCGGATGGAGCTGCTGCTCGTAGAGCGTCTGGAAGATCGCCCCGACCTGCAGGAGCTTTGCGACCGCGGTGCGCTCGCCGGCGCCGAGATCGCCGAGATCCGGTGCAAGCCGCAGCGTGCCCATTTTCTCGATGATGGGGCGGCTCTTTTCGAGCGGGTAGTAGCCGGGCGGTAAGGTGAGGCTCGGAGCCTGCGCAAAGGCGGGGGAAATGAACGCCAGGAGCAGAAATGAGCGCAAAACCCGTCCGAACGCCATCATGACCGCCATTTTCTGCTGCCGCGCCCGCTTGTCGCACCCCGGTCGCCGGCGGACAAGCAACCCGCAATCGGAGCCCGCGCAGACGCGGCCCGGGCGATGGCGGCAATCCCGTGGCGGCGTCCCGCATCGACGACTTCGGCTCCTCGTGGCCGCCAAATCCCTTGCGCATCGCGCTGGTGCCGACATCGAGATAGTGGATGCCGCGCTCCTTGAGCGCGGCGGCGCGCGCGAGGTCGTCCTTCCAGAACGAGCGGCCGAGGCCGACGATCCCGATCTGTATCAAAGGCTCCGTCACTGACCCAACGCCGTGTAATCGACGAGCCACCGTTTGTACTTCTCGGCGGCGAGCATCTTCTTGCCGATGAAGCCGTGCAGGTCGTCGTTCCACACCGCGTAACGCGCGATGAACGCATCGACCGCCGGCTTGTCGCCCTGATACTGCAGCTCCAGCACCTCGCGCAGCATCGCGGCGACGACATCGTGGAATTTGCCGTAGTTGATGCTGATAGTGCCGGTCGCCTTGTTGAACGTGATGACCCCGCCCTGCATGAAGTAGTTGAACTGCATGAGCTCCATGATCTGGTAAGCATCCTCGCGCTGCGGTCTTGTTTCGTTGAGCACGCGCAGGACGCCGGCGCCGTAGACGCCGCGCAGTTGTTTGGCCGTATAATATCCGCGCTTCTGCAACCCGTCGGCGACGAACAGCGAGACGAGATCGGCCTTCAGCTCCTCGATTGTGTTGTGGTTCTCCAGCAGCGCAACGTCGACCGGCCTGCCGTCCTTCGTATGGTCGACGCCGAGATAGTGGCCGACCTCGTGCCACATGGTCCGGTTCGAGTGACCGCGCACCGTGTAGTCGGCGTGGAACGCCGGCGCGACCACAGCCTCCCAGGCGGGGCGGACGTTCGCCTCGATCGCCCGGCTCAGCATGATGCTGCCGCGCAGCAGGATCGTGCGGCCGTAGCGGCGCGCGAAGTCGGCATCGTTCGGCTCGATGCTGGCGGTGTTCTCGCCGCGCGACTCGCCGAAATCCGCGATGATGTCGTAGAGCCCGATCGGGATGTCGCTCCGCACCGTCTTGTGCGCCGTGTAGGGAAGCGAATCCTCCATCCCCTGCAGGCCGTGCAGGGCTTCGCGCAGCGCATCGGTCTCGGCCCGGCGCACGCGCAGCAGGCTGAAGCTGAAGGCCGCCTTCGTGCCGAACAGCTCGTCGTCATAGGTTTCGTAGGCGCCGATCTGCGCGTTCAGGTTCTTGAAGCGGCTCGTCACCCAGGCGGCGTCGCCCGACTCGTAGTCGTTCGACAGAAGATCGCGCGAGCGATTGCGCAGGTAGCGCGCAAACTCATCGTCGTCCTTCTGCACGGCGTCGGCCGCTTCGTTGAGCAGCGCGTGCGCTCGGATCATCTCGTCCGCATAGGCAAGCGCGTACGGCACGCCGTAGAGCATCTTCGGGTCCGGCGCCGCGAGCTTGTGTTCGAGCGCGGCGCGCAGCCCCGGATGCAGCGTGTCGAGCGCCGGATATTTCGTAAGCTGCGCGAGGTCGGCGCGCAGGCTTTCGGAGACCGCGCGCCGCACGATCGTGCGCGTGCCGAGGATGGCGGCGGCATCCTCCGGGTGCGCTGCGAGGTAGGCGTCGACTTCTGCCTTCGTGATCCCCCATGGATAGAAATTGTGGCTGGGCACCATGGGGTCCGCCGGCAGGAACGCGACGTTGCCGCCATCGGGCAGCGAGATGGTCGGCTGCTGGACGCGACGGTAAAGGAGAAGCAGGTTGCGCGTCGCCTCGGGCGAGCCGAGCCGCGCGTCGAGCGCCTTCAGGTTGGCGAGCGCGGCTTCCGCCTGCGGGTGGAGCTGCCGCTCATAAAGCGTCTGGAAGATCGCTCCGGCCTCGAGCAGCTTGGCGACCGCCGCCTTCTCGCCGGCCGACAGGTCGCTGATGTCGGTCGTGACCCGCAGCGGGCCGGCCCGTTCGACCAGCGGACGGCTCTTTTCGACCGGCATATAGCCGGGCGGCAGGGTCGGCGCCGGGCTTTCCGCGAGCGCGGGCCAAGCCGAAAACACCAGGAACGCCGCCAGACATCGCGAAAAATGCATCATTTCCACCCTTGTTCTCCCCCGTTCTGCCATCCGTCCGACTGGCGAACAAGCAACCGTCCGATCCGGGAACCGGCGTTAACCAACCGCTAACCATGAACTGGGCAAAAATTGCCCAACGGGGGACGTGCGCCTGCCTGCGCGCGCGCCCGGCAACGAGCACACATGACCGACGTCACGGCAGAACAGTCAGGCGGCTTCTCGATCCCGGGTTTGGGACGCCTCATCGACCTGTTCCGGCGCGGCGACATCGCGTTCGCGATCGGCGTGATGACCATCCTGGTCGTGCTGATCCTGCCGCTGCCGGCGGTGCTGCTCGACTTTTCGTTGGCGATCTCGATCATCCTGTCGGTGCTGATCCTGATGACGTCGCTGTTCATCCACGCGCCGCTTGAATTCTCCGCCTTCCCCACCGTGCTGCTGATCGCGACCATGCTCCGCCTCGCGCTCAACCTCGCCTCCACGCGCCTGATCCTGTCGCGCGGCCACGAGGGTCCGGCCGCGGCCGGCCACGTGATCGAGGCGTTCGGCAACTTCGTGATGAGCGGCAATTTCGTGATCGGCATCATCGTGTTCACGATCCTGGTCATCGTGAACTTCGTGGTCATCACGAAGGGCTCCGGGCGCATCGCCGAGGTCGCGGCGCGCTTCAACCTCGACGCCATGCCGGGCAAGCAGATGGCGATCGACGCCGATCTCTCGGCCGGGCTCATCAACGAGAACGACGCACGCGCGCGCCGCAAGAACCTGGAAGACGAAAGCGCGTTTTACGGCGCCATGGACGGCGCTTCGAAGTTCGTGCGCGGCGACGCGATCGCGGGCCTGCTCGTCGTTTTCATCAACGTGATCGGCGGCATGGTCATCGGGATCGCGCAGCAGGGCCTGTCGTTCTCGGAGGCCGCCCGCGCCTACACGCTGCTCACCGTCGGCGACGGCCTCGTCACGCAGATCCCGGCACTGATCGTGTCGACCGCGGCCGGCCTGCTCGTCTCCAAGGCGGGCATCGGCGGCGGCGTCGACAAGGCGCTGCTGCGGCAGCTCTCCGAATACCCCAAGGCGCTCGGCATGTCGGGCGCCGTGATGATCGTGATGTCGCTCCTTCCCGGCATCCCGATGCTGCCGTTCCTGGCGCTCGGCGGCGGGGCCGCCGCGCTCGCCTTCATGATCAAGAAGAAGACCAATCTCGCCGCCGCCGATGTGGCGGATAAGGCCGCGGCCGCCGCCAAGGCCGAGCCGCACGAGGAGCCGATCTCGGCCTCGCTCAAGATCGACGACCTCAAGATCGAGCTCGGCTACGCACTGCTCCCGCTGGTCAATGCGCCGGACGGCTCGGACCGCCTCACCGAGCAGATCAAGGCGCTGCGCCGCTCGCTCGCGGGCGAAATGGGCTTCGTGATGGCGGCGGTGCGCATCCTCGACAACGTGCAGCTCGAGGCCAATGGCTATCTGATCAAGCTCAAGGAGGTCGATGCCGGCAATGGCCGAGTGTGGCCGGGCCAATACATGGTCATGGATCCGGGCGGCGCGCAGGTGAACCTGCCCGGCCTACACACCACCGAGCCGACTTTTGGCCTGCCGGCCACCTGGATCGACGCCGCCCTCAAGGAGGAAGCCTCGATCAAGGGCTACACGGTGGTCGACGCGGCGACCGTATTGGCGACGCACCTGACCGAGGTGCTCAAGTCCAACATGGCGGAGTTGCTGTCCTACGGCGAGGTGCAGAAGCTTTTGAAGGACCTTCCCAGGGAGCAGGGCGAGCTGGTCAAGGACATCGTGCCCTCGCAGCTCAGCGTGTCGGGCATCCAGCGTGTCCTCCAATTGCTGCTCGCCGAACGGGTCTCGATCCGCGACCTGCCGACGATCCTGGAGGGCATCGCCGATGCGCTCTCCGTCACCCGCAACCCCGCTTATCTGGTCGAACACGTGCGCGCGCGGCTCTCCCGGCAGATCTGCGCCCAGCATTCCTCCCCCGCGGGCTATCTGCCGCTGATCGCGCTCTCGGCCAAATGGGAGCAGGCGTTCGCCGAGTCGATCGTCGGCCAGGGCGAGGACAAGAGCCTGACCATGGCGCCCTCGCGCCTGTCCGAATTCATCATGCTGGTGCGCGAGCGCTTCGAGGAGGCCGCTCGGCAGGGCGAGGCGCCGGTGCTGGTCACGTCGCCCGGCGTGCGGCCGTTCGTGCGCTCGATCGTGGAGCGCTTCCGCACCCAGACCGCGGTCCTGTCCCAGTCCGAGATCCACCCGCGCGCCCGGCTCAAGACGGTTGGCGGCATATGAGGACGCTTGCGGAGCCTAAATTCAGGGAATCCGGGCCGTCCTGGATCACGGCGGCGCGATTGGCCCTTGATGCCCCGCCACGGGGTTGTGACCGGGATTGTCTAACCGGAACGGGGTCGAGAGCCTATATCCGTCAAGCACATAGGCGGATGCAAAGGACGGGTTCCGCCTCCCGGAAAGCGTCTCCGGCTACCGCACACGAAACTTTCGTGAGGGAACCGCGTTGTTTGTTTGAACCTGTTGCCCGGTTGCAGCGACCAACGGATGAACCGGGGAGAGATCCCATGAACCACTCACTCGTTACCGCCGATCGCACCACCCATCTGAAGATCGTGGCCTTGTCGCTGATCGCGGCGATTGCCGTGATCCTGGTCGGTATCACGGCTCGCGTCACCGACACCGACGTCGCCAACGGGCGGCTCGAGGCTCACGGCCCGGTGATCAAGGCCGGCAAGCCTTCAGCGGTTACGCTCCGCGACGGTACCGCGATCCGCTGAGTGACTTGAATTTTTTGATAGTAACCTCCGCAAGCCCCCCCTCCGCGCGCCCTTTCGGGCGCGTTCTTTTTATTTGCAGGCTTTGCCGATTGACGACCGACCGTTGCGATAGCAGGCCGTGGAACAGTCGTCGTAAATCGAGCAGTAGGTGATCGTCATCCCGAACCGTTTGTCCAGGAAGGCGATCCATTCCTCGCGCTTCATAACTTTCGAACTCCTGACCAACAGCAGTTTGATTTGCTCGTTCTCCTTGATGTACTCGTCCATTTCCGGAGCGTCGGTGACCAGTGAGTTCACGATTCCCGTCTTCACAAGAGCGTCCGCGATCTTGTCGAATGCCACGGCGTCCGCGGTCCCGGTTGCGCCAGGTGCCCTATCGAGAAAATACGCAACCGACGCTACGCGCCCGGGTCCGAGGCCCTTGTTGCGCAGGTAGATCCCTTCCTCCCCGTCCGCGACGACCTGAGCCTCAGGCCCTGCCATCGCGCTGCCGATGTTGATCAGGGGCTCAGTGGACAGTCGATTATGCATTTGGGCGAGGTGGACCTGCACCATGACAGCATGAGGGCGCACAACGCCGTCGACATCACAAAAAACGAAACGAGGACGTCCTGGGTATCCCGCTTCGGAGGCATCGTGACGTACCCGTGCTGATTGCGTGCCGGGTCAAACGATAGCGTCGGACCCTGCGCAATTCCCAATGGCGCAAGAAAACCCGATCTGCGTCAAGGAGCCTGCGGCGGGGTGACCTGCACCAGCCGCGCGTGGATCACCGGCCCGGTCGGCGCCCCGGTCGGCGATCCGCCGAGCGGCTCGAGCGAGATGCCATAGGTCGCGTTGTTGATCACCAAGGGGTCATAGGACGCGAGCGTCGCCCGCACCGTGAAGTCTTCCTTGCTGATGATGCCGAGCGACTTGGGTGCGGCGCCCGGCTGCGTGGCGATCCACAATTCGTAGGACTTGTCGGCGAGTTGGTCCGCGGCGACCTGACGCACCGTGACGGTGCGCTTGTCGGTGTCGACGGAGAGCAGGAAGGCGGGCGACTGCTCGCTCTTCTGGAAGACCGCCACGAACTGGGCCGCCCGCGCCGAGGGGACTTCGCGCACGACCTCCTTGACGACTTCGACCGGCTTTTCCACCACGCGCTCGACCACCTGCGGCGTCGGCCGCCATGTCGGCGGCAACAGGCCGGGGCGGAATTCCTGCGCCAGCACGAGCGCGACGAGGCAGGCCGCGAGCGTCCCGGTCATCACGGTCAGCCCGCGCCAGCGCCGCATTCGCTGCGTCAGGTCGATGACTTCGGCTCCGGCGACATTGGTTTCGGGCGCGGGCGGCTTTGGCGGCTCGATGGCTGGCAGCCGGATCGCCTCGCTCGGCGGGACGTTCGGGAGCTGCGCCTTGATCCGCTCCCACACCGCCGCCGGCGGCTCCACCGCCGTCACCAGGACGTTGAGTTCGCCGAGCCGGCGCTCCCAGCGCCCCACGGCCTCGGCGAAGGCCGGTTCGAACAGCACGAGGGCTTCGGCCTGCGCGCGCTCGTCGGCATCGAGCGTGCCAAGCACATATTCGGCGGCGATCGCGTCCCTGTCTTCGTCCATCATGACCCGAGGCACTCCCGGATCTCCAACAGGCTGCGGCGCAGCCAGGTCTTGATCGTGTTCACCGGCGTCTCGAACTCGGCCGCAAGCTGATCGCGGCTCCAGCCGCTATAATAGGCGAGCAGAACCAGCCGCCGCCGGTCCTCTTCGAGCCGGCCGAGGCATCCGAGCAGGCGTTTGAGCTCGTCCGTCATCTCCAGCCGCGCCAGCGGATTGGGCTCTTCGCTGGCCGTCTCCATCGCCTCCGGCTCGTCCTCGATCGAAAGCTCGCGCTTGCGGCGCACCACGTCCAGCGCCCGGTTGCGGGCGATCGCCACCATCCAGGTGATCGGCGTCGCGATCTTGGGATCGAAGCTGCCGGCATTGTTCCAGATTTTCAGATAGGTCTCCTGGACGACCTCTTCGGCGAGGTCCGTCCGCCGCAAAATACGCAGGACCACGCCGTACAGTTTCGCGCGCGTGGCGGTATAAAGCCGCTCGAACGCCGCCTGGTCGCCACGGGCGACGCCGGCCATCAGCCAAACCAATTCCGCCGGCGTCAGCATCGCGGACGTCTTGCCCCCTGCCCCGTTGGCGAACGATGGCCGGGACGCGATGGGATTGCAACCGGCCCGCGCCGCTTCGGCCCGGCTCATCGGATATGAGGCTTGCGCCCCCGGGATGGGCGCGTCCGCCTCTCCTGGAGGGTGGAAAGCTTAGATCCGCGCGCCGACGCTTGCGCGCATCGCGCCGATGCGGTCGAGCTCGGTCTGCTCGCGCGCGGCTTCGCTCGCGCGTTCGCGCATCTGGTCGCGCTCATCGAGCAACTCGACCTTCTTGAGCTCCTCGAACGCCTCGGCCAGCGCCATGCGCGCCTCTTCGAGCTGGACCTTGAGCTCGTCGGCCGACCGCTTGATGTTGTCGCGCCGCGTGATGGCGGCCTTGGCATAGGTCGGATAGGCGAAATGCGTCGGATCGTGGATGCCGGCGCGGTCCTGCTCGGCACCGATCTCGCGTTCCAGATCGGCCGCCATGCGGTCGAAGTCGGCGATCATGCCCTCGATTTGCGCGACCCGGCGCCGCTTCTCGTCGGCCTGATACTTCCTCAGGCGAATGAGCGTCTCACGCGACTTCATCGACTCGTACTCCCCAGAAGCCCCGGAACCATTGGCCATCGGCAAAACCCGCAACCCATCGCGGCCTGACGGCCCCGTTTCCCAACTGGTGCCAAGTGTGGCAGCACAACGTTAGTTTTCGGTTTCCGGGCGGCCGACGATTTGCTCAAGCCGCCGATACCCTTCGGCAAGACTTGTTGACTCTTCCTTACCTTGTCCGAGGAAGGCTTCGAGCGGCTTGTGCAGGCCGATCGCCTCGTCGACCTCCGCGCTCGAGCCCGCCCGATAGGCGCCGAGCCGGATCAGCTCCTCCATGTCGGCGTAGGTCGCCATCACACCGCGCGCCCGGTTGATGACGGCCAGGAAGGCGGGCTCGGCCGCGCGCGGCATCGTCCGCGAGACCGACTTGAGGATGTTGATCGCCGGATACCGCCCGCGCTCGGCGATCGCGCG
>PLJS01000265.1:0-1482 GCA_003140315.1 Hyphomicrobiales bacterium | reverse complement strand
GTCGGCGGCTCGCCGGCCGAGAGTCCGATCTCGCGCTGCGCCATGGCAAAGCGCGTGACCGAGTCCATCAGCACCAGCACGTCCTTGCCGTCGTCGCGGAAAAATTCCGCGATCGCGAGCGTCAGATAGGCCGCCTGGCGGCGCATCAGCGCCGGCTCGTCCGAGGTCGAGACCACGATCACCGAGCGCGCAAGGCCTGCGGCGCCGAGGTCGTCCTGCAGGAACTCCTGCACCTCGCGGCCGCGCTCGCCGACGAGCCCGATCACCGAGACGTCGGCTTTGACGTTGCGCGCCAGCATCGAGAGCAGCACCGATTTGCCGACGCCCGAGCCGGAGAAGATGCCCATGCGCTGGCCGCGGCAGCAAGTGAGGAAGGTATTGAGCGCGCGCACGCCGAGGTCGAGCGGCGCGCCGACCCGGCGGCGCGCATGCGCCGGCGGCGGGGAGGCGCGGAACGGATAGGGCGCTGGCCCGCCCGGCAACGGCCCCTTGCCGTCGATCGGCTCGCCCATGGCGTTGACGACCCGCCCGAGCCAGCCCGCGGACGGGCGTACCGTGCCGGCGAGCGAACTCACGACCGCGCGGCAGCCGCGCCGCACGCCTTCGAGCGCCGCGAACGGCATCAGCAGCGCGTTCGCCCCGGAGAAGCCCACAACCTCGCAGGGAATCGGCCGGCCGGCCGCCGCCTCGATCAGCACGCGCGCGCCGACCGACATGGCGTGGATCGGGCCAGCGACCTCGACCATGAGGCCGCGCACGCCGACCACCCGGCCATAGACTTCGACGCCGTCGAGCTCCGCGATCTGCTCGGCCAGCGCCTTCATGAAATCCGCATGTTCATGAAAGATAGCGGCTCGGCCTTAACCGACCTTTTACCTGCTTCGTTAATCATTGCCTCACCGTCCTTGGGACTTTCCGCGCACTTGCCCGGCCAGGACGGAGGGGCGAGTCGCGGGAGTCGGTTAACGCCGACTCTTAACGTGGAGCATGAACCGGTCTATGGCAGGAAAACCAACTCTCTCCAGCATATTACGGCGATTCGATCCTTTTCGCCCAGTAAATGCTTGGACACGAGAATCAGGTTTTGTTAACCATTGGCCGTTAGCGTGCCGAGTCGGATTGTCCCAAGGCGTTTTGCAGGGCCTCCCAAGGCCTGCCGACCTGAGCCCAAAGGGCGTAGAAGGGGACTGGCATGCGCGTTTTGCTGATTGAAGACGATGGCGCGACGGCGCAATCGATCGAGTTGATGCTCAAATCCGAGAGTTTCAACGTCTACACGACCGACCTCGGCGAAGAAGGGGTCGATCTGGGCAAGCTCTACGACTACGACATCATCCTGCTCGACCTGAACCTGCCCGACATGTCGGGCTACGAGGTCCTGCGGACGTTGCGCGTGTCCAAGGTCAAGACGCCGATCCTGATCCTTTCCGGCCTCGCCGGCATCGAGGACAAGGTCAAGGGCCTCGGCTTCGGCGCCGACGA
>PLJS01000331.1 GCA_003140315.1 Hyphomicrobiales bacterium | reverse complement strand
TCTTTGAGGATGTCGTTCTGGATCGTGCCCGAGAGCTTCTCCGGCGGCACGCCCTGCTCCTCGGCGGCGACGATGTAGAGCGCGAGCACCGGCAGCACCGCGCCGTTCATCGTCATCGACACGCTCATCTGGTCGAGCGGGATGCCGGAGAACAGCGTGCGCATGTCGTAGATGGAATCGATCGCGACGCCCGCCATGCCGACGTCGCCGGACACGCGCGGATGGTCCGAGTCGTAGCCGCGATGGGTCGCGAGATCGAACGCGACCGAGAGGCCCTTCTGCCCGGCCGCGAGGTTGCGGCGATAGAAGGCGTTGCTGTCCTCCGCGGTCGAGAACCCCGCATATTGGCGTACGGTCCAGGGCTGCGTGACGTACATCGTCGGGTAGGGGCCGCGCAGATAGGGCGCGATGCCGGGATAGGTGTCGAGGAAGTCGAGGCCTGTAAGATCGTCCGGTCCGTAGACCGGCTTCACCGGGATGCCTTCAGGCGTCATCCAAGGCGCGGCGCCGGATGCAGCCGGCGCGCCGAGTGCGTCATCGAACGCCACATCGGCGAAGTTCGGAACTTGGGTCATGCCAAATCGCCCACGATCAAGTCGTCCACGATCAAGTCATCCATGATCTAACCCCAGCATACCATGGGCCGCCTTCAGCGTCGCCACGACGTCGCAGCCGACATAGATGAAATCGCGCACCCCGACGGCCAGCAGGGCGGCTTCCAGATCGCCGGGGCGCCCCGCCAGATAAACATGGCTCGCGCCTGCCGCCGTCAACGCCGTCGCGACATCGGCCGCCTCCGCCGCATAGACCTTGTCCGACGAGCACAGGCATACGAGCTTGGCGCCCGAGGCCTTGAACGCCGCGACCATGCCGTTGCGGCTTGCAAAGCCGTCATTGGTCACGGCTTCGATCCCGCCGGCCTCGAAGAAATTCCTCGCGAACAACGTGCGCGCCGTGAAATCCGAGAGCCTGCCGAGATTGGCGAGATAGACCTTCGGTCGCGTGCCGCTCGCCGCGAAAGCGCGGTCGGACACATCGCGCAACTGCTCGAACGGTTCGGCGAGGCGGATGCGCGGCAGCGGCGCGAAGGCTGCCGTCTCCTTTGCTGCCGTGACGGCGTGAGGCGCGACGTCGAGTACGTGCACGGTGGCTTCGTAAATATCAGGAAACTCGCTCGTGCCCGTGAGCGCGTCCTTGCGCCGCGCGGCGTTCTTCAGGCGTTCGGCGCGTGTGGCCGCGACCTTGTCCTGGATCAATCCCTTTTCGAGCGCCGTGGCCGTGCCGCCGGCCTGCTCGATCTCCTGGAACAAGGCCCACGCTGCCACGCAGAGCTTCTGCGTCAAATCCTCGATGCCGCCCGAGCCGGCCGCCGGATCCGCGACCTTCGCGAGATGCGACTCCTCCAGGAGGATGAGCTGGGTATTGCGCGCGATGCGGCGCGCGAAGCGGTCGGGCAGGCCGAGCGCCATCGTGAACGGCAACACCGCGATGCTGTCGGCGCCGCCGAAGCCGGCCGCTGCGACCGCGACGGTCGCACGCAGCATGTTCACGTAAGGATCGCGTTGCGTCATCATGCGCCACGCGGTCTCGGCCGTGACGTAAGCGGGTTCGGGCGCAAGGCCGCACGCCTGCTCGACGCGCGCCCAGAGTTTTCGCAATGCACGGAATTTCGCGATGGTGAGGAACTGGTCCGCGTCGGCGGCAAGCCGGAAGTAGATCATGCGCCGCGCCGCATCGAGCGCAACGCCGCCGGCTTCGAGCGCGCGCAGATAAGTCACGGCGTTCGCCAGCGTGAACGCAAGCTCCTGCGCCTCCGAGCCGCCCGCATTGTGAATGACGCGTCCGTCTGCCACCGCAAACGGTCCACGGAAACCGTCATCGGCCAGTTCTTTCACAAGGCCCGCGAAATAGGGCGCAAGCTCCTTCCACGGCCGCAGAGCAGTCCCGGTTGCGGCGTTGTGGCCGAGCGGATTGAGGCTGCCGCGCAGTTCGACGGTCTTTGGATCGATGCCGCGCTTCTTCACCAGCGCGGCGAAGTTTTTCGCGGCGTCGCGCGTCGCGGCGCTGACATTGAAGTCGATGACGACACCGGCATCGAGATAGACGCCGTCGAGCACGCGCTCCAGCGTTTCGGGCGAGCTGTCGACACCGTAGCCGTTGGCGTTGACCGAGCCTTTGCAGACAATCGTGAGCCCGGTCGCGCCGTTCTCCAGGTCGTGCAGCGCTTCGGCATTCGCGGCGGTCGGATCGGGGTGATCGACGCGCTGCATCACGGTCCAGGGCGCGCCGGGCGCGCGCCCCGCGACCGGACGGGCGCCCACGGCGCGCGGATAGAGCGGTTCGATCGCAAGCCCGTCATAAGTGCGTACGACGAGCCGCTTGTCGAATGGCGCGCCTTTCAGCACGCCGTCGACCAGCTTCAGCCATACCTCACGCGTCGCCGTAGGAAATTCTCCAGCAAACGCAATAGTTTCGGTGTCGGCCATCAGACGCGCCTCTCGACCGTCATGTCTATCGAATGCAACGAAGATGCCATGGGCGCAAGGGCTGCCGCGGAATTAGCCGCGAGCGGAGAGCTTCTCGATGCCGGTCGTGTCCATGCCGGCAAGTGCCTCGGCAATCCTCCTGCCGGCGACCACGCGATCCGGCGCGATCTCGGCGAGCGGGACCAGCACGAAGGCGCGTTCGAACAGGCGTGGATGCGGCAGCGTGAGACCCGGCTCGTCGACCGTCACGTCATCATAGGCGAGCAGGTCGATGTCGATCGGCCGCGGCCCCCAGCGTCGCGCGCCGACCCGATTGCGGCCGAGCGCGCGCTCGACGTTGAGCGCATGCGTGAGCAGGGCACGCGGCGACAGCGTGGTCTCGACGGCGATCGCGAGATTGATGAACGGCGGCTGGTCGGTGACGCCCCAGGGCGGCGTTCGATAGTCGGACGAGCGAAGCGTAAGCGTCACGTCCTTGCCGTTAATGAGCAGGGCGATCGCTTCATCGAGCGTCGCGCGCACGTCGCCGACATTTCCGCCGAGCCCGAGCAGCGCTTGCGCCACGGTCAGCGCGCCTTCTCGATCGCCGCCATGACGCGCAGCGCCTGCACGGTCTCTGCGACGTCGTGCACACGCAGCATGTCGGCGCCGGCCAGCACCGCGAGGACATTTCCCGCGATCGACCCGCCGATGCGCTGCTGCGGCTGCGACGGCGAAACCGAGGCGATGAAGCGCTTGCGCGAAAGGCCCATCATCAGCGGCAATCCGAAGGCTCGGAATTCGGTGAGGCGCGCGATCACCGTGATGCTCTGCTCCGGTGTCTTGCCGAAGCCGACGCCGGGATCGAGCACGATCGATCGTTGAGCGATACCGGCCTTGGCGGCGATGTCGAGCGAGCGCGAGAAGAAGGCGCGCACGTCCTCCATGATGTCGAGCGCGGGATCGGCGGCGTCCCGATTGTGCATCACGATCACCGGCACTTTGCGTTCGGCGACGACGCGGGCCATGTCGGGATCGCGCTGCAGGCCCCAGACGTCGTTGACGATCTGCGCGCCGGCGTCGAGCGCCCAGGCGGCGGTCTTGGCCTTGACGGTATCGATCGAGACAGGAAGCCCGAGACGCACGACTTCGGGCAGCACGGCCGACAGGCGCGCGATCTCTTCTTCAAGCGTGACCTGCTGCATGCCGCCATAGGGGCGCGTCGATTCAGCGCCGATGTCGAGGATATCGGCGCCCTCATCCGCCATGCGCCGCGCGTGCGCGACCGCCACGGCGGGATCGAAGAATTCGCCGCCGTCGGAAAACGAGTCGGGCGTAACGTTGAGGATGCCCATGACGACCGGCGGGCCGCGCGCGAGCAGCCGATCGAGCCGCGAAGCCTCTGTCACGTCGGTGGCGGGCGTCATCGCGCCGCTTTGCGGCGCGCGCTCTATGGAGTCAAGTAAAGTCGACCTTAATACGTGATCTTCGGCGGCAACCCCTTCGCGTCCGCGATCCAGCGCCGAACCCGCCGCTCCGACGGCAGCAGGCGGACGAGCTTGCGCTTGGCGTTGGCATCTTTCATGGCCTGCGCGAGCTTTTCGGGATTGCGGTGCTTCAATTCCCTGACGGTGTCGACGCCCGCATGTTGCAGCAGCACGGCATAAGGCTCGCGCACGCCCTTGATCCGCATGCGGTCGGCGAGATTGGCCCAGCGCAGCACCTGTTGCTCGTCCACTTCGAGCTTCTCGGCCAGCTTCTTGCGATCCTTCGCGCTCTTGGTCGCCTCAAGCAGTTTCTCCGTGGTGCGGATGCCCAGCGTCTTCAATCTAGCCACCATCGCCGGACCGATGCCGGCGATCGCTCTGAGAGGATAGGACACTCAACGCCTCCTCGCGTTTGTTCCCTCGGCGCGCGGTCGGTTGCCGCCCCGACTTGCGCCGCACGTTGTAGACTGTCAGGTGAATTGAGAAAGCTGCGCCGCAACAGCGATTGCGATCACGCCGGCGAGGCGGCGCCCTCCAGATCGGTTCATCAACCCCTCATGTCCCGCACTGCCGGCAGGTTGGCATGATCTTCAGCAACGATGTCGATCAAGACAAGCACGAGACGCGGCAAGCGTCGAGACTGTCGTTCGGCGGCGCGTGCATTCGTCATCGTGCGTGACCGCGAGGACACAGCGGCCCATGAGGCGATGCGCCGGGTGGAAACCGTGCCACGTGCACTCTATAAACGTCGTGGCGGAGCCTATAACCGTTCGGCGCGCGCGCAACAGCCGCGACAGAGGACTAATCGATGGCGGACCTCGACCCTGACGGCCAGATATTCGTCGGCAAGAGCGACAAGCCCGAATATCTCACCCTCCATTTCGCCAATCGACACGGCCTCGTGACCGGCGCGACCGGCACCGGCAAGACCGTGACGCTGCAGGTGATCGCCGAAGGCTTGTCGCGCGCCGGCGTCTCTGTGTTCGCCGCCGACATCAAGGGCGATCTTTCCGGCATCGCGGCCGTCGGCGACGCGAAGGAGGCTTTCGTCGCGCGCGCCAAGGACATGGGCTTTGTCTATCAGCCCGACGAGTTCCCGGTCGTGTTCTGGGATCTGTTCGGCGAGCAGGGCCATCCGATCCGCGCGACGGTCTCCGAGATGGGTCCGCTGCTGCTGTCGCGGCTCATGGACCTGAATGACGTCCAGGAGGGCGTGCTCAACATCTGCTTCCGCGTCGCGGACGAGCAGGGGCTGCTGCTGCTCGACATGAAGGACCTGCGCGCGATTCTCGGCTTCATCGCCGACCACGCCGACGAACTCACGACGCAGTACGGCAACGTATCGAAGGCGACGGTCGGCACGATCCAGCGGCAGTTGCTGGTATTGGAGAACCAGGGCGCCGACAAGTTCTTCGGCGAACCCGCGCTCGCGCTCAAGGATTTCATCAGGACCGACAGCGACGGGCGCGGTTTCATTAACGTTCTCGCCGCCGACAAGCTGATGAAGAGTCCGCGCCTCTACGCGACGTTCCTGCTCTGGCTCCTGTCCGAGCTGTTCGAGCAGCTCCCCGAGATTGGCGATCCCGAAAAGCCGAAACTTTGCTTCTTCTTCGATGAGGCGCATCTGTTGTTCACCGACGCCCAGAAGGCATTGATGGACAAGATCGAGCAGGTGGTGCGTCTGATCCGCTCCAAGGGCGTCGGCGTGTACTTCGTCACGCAGAACCCGCTCGACGTGCCCGACAATGTGCTGGCGCAGATGGGCAACCGCGTGCAGCACGCCTTGCGGGCGTTCACGCCGCGCGACCAGAAGGCGGTGCGCGCCGCCGCCGACACCTTCCGCGCAAACCCCAAGCTCGATACCGCGACCGTCATCAGCGAACTCGGCAAGGGCGAGGCGCTGGTCTCATTCCTCGAAGGCAACGGCACGCCCGAGATCGTCGAGCGCTGCATGGTGCGACCGCCGTCCGCGCGCGTCGGCCCGGTCACGCCGGAGGAGCGCAAGGCCGTGATGGACAAGAGCCCCGTGCGGGGCAAGTACGACACTACGGTCGACAATGAGTCCGCTTACGAGCCAGGCCGTGTGAAAACATTTTTCCTCCCCCAAAAACTGCA
>PLJS01000145.1 GCA_003140315.1 Hyphomicrobiales bacterium | reverse complement strand
CGAGGCGCAGCCCGCGCGCCGATAAAAGCGGGCGGCGGAGCGTTGGGTTTCTTCCCCTCTCCCGCTTGCGGGAGAGGGGGAAGAAGAGATCCGCACACCTCGTCTGCGCCGGGCCCCCCTGCCCCACGCCGCGCCGCATGCTATCCCTGCCGAAACCGGAGGATTCATGGACCAGGAAACATTCGATTTTTCGGCCCTGCTGCCGGCGAGCCTGCCGCCGCCGGCCGTACGCTGGACAGGATTGGCGAAATACAATTTCACCGGCGGCNNTCGACGGGCTGGTCGCGGCCGCGGATGCGGTGCTCCGCCGCGAGGGCCGTACGCTCGCGACCTACGGGCTGGCGCATGGGCCGCAGGGCTATCGGCCGCTACGCGAGTTCCTCACCGTCAAGCTCAAGCGCGATGCCGGCATCGCCTGCACGACAGACGACATCCTGATCGTCTCCGGNNCTGCAGGCGCTCGACCTCGTCAATGGCGCGCTGCTGATGCGCGGCGACACCGTCATCTGCGAGAAGGACAACTACCAGGGCACACTCAACCGCTTCACGCGGCTCGGCGTCAAGATGATCGGCGTGCCGCTCGATGGCAACGGCATGCGCATGGACGCACTCGAAGCCGCGCTCAAGGACTGCAAGGCGCACGGCGTGCAGCCGAAGATGATCTATACGATTCCGACGGTGCAGAATCCGACCGCGACGATCATGCCGGAGGCACTACGGCTCGAGATGATCCGCCTGTCCGAGCAATACGGCGCCCCCATTTTCGAGGACGACTGCTATTCCGACCTGATCTGGGACGGCAAGCGCCCGCCCGCAATCTACGCGCTCTCGAAAAGCCACAACGTCATCCACTGCGGCTCGTTCTCGAAGTCGATCGCGCCGGCGCTGCGCGTCGGCTTCCTGGTGGCGCCGTGGTCGATCATGTCGCGCATGCTTCCGCTGAAGACCGACGCGGGATCGGGCGCGCTCGAGCAGATGGTGCTCGCCGAATACTGCGCGCCGCATTTCGCCACGCACGTGCCGGCGTTGCGCAAGACGCTGCGCGGCAAGGTCGAGACGCTGATGGAGGCGCTGAACGAGCAGTTCGGCACGGCGGCCGAGTTCGAAGACCCAAAGGGCGGCATCTTCCTCTGGGTGAAGCTGCCTGACAATGTCGACAGCATGAAGCTCTATCAGGCGGCGCTGAAGGAAGGCGTCGCGATCAATCCGGGCCCCGAATGGTCGACCGACAAGCAGCACGCGGGTGCGCGCCTGCGGCTCTGCTTCGCGAGCCCGACGAAAGCGCAGATCCGCGACGGCGTCGCAATCCTCGCCGAAGTGTGCCGCCGCGAATTCGGCGTACCGACGCGCATCGCGAATGTCGAGAAGGCGCGCGCGTGAGGGCGCGATGACAAATCGCGTGGGCCGTGCTTTGGTCCGAAATCTGGACAATTGGTGAGTGCATGGCCGACAAAAAACCCCGCGTCGTCTGCGTCGGCGAAGTGATGGTGGAGCTCGCGCGCGGCCCTGAGGGACGCTTTGGGCTCTCTTATGGCGGCGATACCTTCAACACGGCGGTCTATCTGGCGCGTGCCGGCATCCCGACCGCCTACGCGACCGCGCTCGGCGACGATCCGTATTCGGACGAACTGATGGCGCTCGCGAGTGCCGAGAACGTCGACAGCGAATTGATCCTGCGCGTGCCGGGGCGCATGCCGGGCCTCTATCTGATCGAGACCGACGGCAAGGGCGAGCGCAAATTCTATTACTGGCGCGACACGTCGCCGGCGCGCGAATTGTTTGAGCTGGCCGACTGGGCGACGCTTGCCGAGGCGCTGCTCTCCGCGCGCATGATCTATTTCTCCGGCGTGACGCTGTCGCTTTATTCCAACACCGGGCTCGGCCGTTTCCTCGCCGCGATCGAGCTCGCGCGCAAGCAGGGCGCGGTCGTCGCGTTCGACGGCAACTTCCGTCCGCGCGGCTGGAAGGGCGACGTGGCGCGCACGCGCACGGTGTTCTCGGAGGCGCTCAAGCGCGCCGACATCGCGCTGCCGACCTTCGATGACGAGGCGCTGCTATGGGGCGACGCCAATCCGGAGGCGACGGTGGCGCGCCTGCAGGCGTTCGGCATTGCCGAGATCGTGGTGAAGAACGGACCCGAAAGCGCGCTCATCGCCGACAGATCGGGGCGCGAGGGCGTCCCGGTGCCGGAGGTCGTGGTGCCGGTCGACACCACGGCGGCGGGGGATTCCTTCAACGCGGGCTATCTGGCAGCGCGGCTCAATGGCGAGACGCCGGCCGCCGCGGTCGCCGCCGCGCACAGCCTCGCCGGCCAGGTGATCCAGCATCGCGGCGCCATCATGCCGCGCGCCGGCGCGATGCACTAACTCAGGGCTTGCCAACCATCAACGCGACCCAAGCCGCCAGAAACGGCAGCGGCAGCGAGACGAGAACGCGCAACCATACGACCCGCGGCGGCATCATCGGGACCTCGTAGATCACGACGCGCTGCAGCGCGAACAGCGCCCATGCGATCGTATAGGCGATCACCTGCGGGGTGGCAGCGCCGCTCTTGAGCGCCGTGCTCGCGAGCGCGAAGCCGACGACCGGTCCGCCGGGGGTAAGCGCGCCCGCGATCGCGGCGAGCACGAAGCCGGTGATCCCCGAATTCGGCCCGAGCCATCCGGCGATCAGCGGCTGCGGCAAGAGGGCCGCGAGATAGCCCGAGCCGATCACGCCGACCGCGATGCGCGGCAGCAGTTGCACGAAGTCGCGCAGGCCACCACGTAGCGCATCGATGCACAGCGACTGGCTCCGCGATGCCGCCACGAGACCAAGGATCACGACGATCACCCACAGCGCGAGATCGACCAGGAGGCTCATGCGTCGCCTCCCTCGCGCTTCATGAACAGGTTCCAGACCACGCGCGCCGTCAGCCCCGCGATGATCGGCAGCGGAAGCGAGAACAGGATGCGCCAGGTCACGAAGTCGAGGCCGAAGAACGGCAGTTCCCACACGATCGCGCGCGCATAGCCGAGCAGCGTCCACGAGATGACGAAGGCGCAAGCGGCACCCGCATCCGCGCCGGCCGCGAGCAGCGCCCCCGCCACCGGATAGATCGTGAACGGGCCGCCCGGCAGGATCGCGCCGACCGCCGTGGCGATCAGGATGCCGAGGATGCCGGAGTCGGCCCCGACCCACCGCGCCACCGCTTCGCGGGGAAGAAGCAGCGTCACGAACGCGCCCATCAGGCAACCGGCGAGCATGCGCGGCAGCATCGTGCCGAACAGGCCGATATCGTCGGTGAGGATGGAGAGAAAGCGCGCGCTACCGTCGCGCAGATAGACCGTCACGCCGGCCGTGACTGCGAGCGCCGCGATGACGGCGGCCGACCAGTCGAACGGGCTGCGGGAATGACGGACCGGCATGGATTTGGAAGATCAGCGGCGCAGGGCGGCGGCCGCGCGCGCAAGCGCGGTGATGGCGGTAAAGTCACCGGCCGCGAGCGCATCCTTCGGCGCGACCCACGAGCCGCCAACCGCGAGCACATTCGGGCAGGCGAGATAGGTTGCTGCGTTGCGGTGATCGATGCCGCCGGTCGGGCAGAATTTGATCCCCGGCAGCGGCGCGGCGATGGATTTGAGCCACGCGACGCCGCCGGAGGCTTCGGCGGGAAAGAACTTCAGCACCTTGAAGCCCCGCGCGCTGAGCGCCATCGCCTCGGACACCGTCGCGCAGCCGGGCAGGACGGGCACGGACGCTTCGGCGAGAGCAACGGCAAGGTCAGCCGGCGTCCCGGGGCTGACGAGGTATTTGGCGCCAGCCACGATCGCGCGTGCGATATCGGACGCACCGATCACGGTGCCGGCGCCGACGATGCAGTCCGGCACCTCCGCGGCGATCGCCTTGATCGCGTCGAGCGCCGCCTTGGTGCGCAGCGTCACCTCGATCACCGGCAATTCGCCCGCGACGAGCGCGCGCGCCAAGGCAACCGCGTCGGCAACGCGTTCGATGGTGAGGACCGGAATGACGGGCGTTTGCGAGACGAGAGAGGTCGGATCGAACATGCGCCCGTCTTATTCCGCTGGCTGTGCCGCTGCAAGGCGCGCGGCCCGGCGCTCGGCGCGTAGCGCTTTGCGCCGCTCGCGCCAGTCCGCGAGGTTGGCGATGCCCATCAGGGCGGCCGGGGTCACCACTAGCGTCAGCACGGTCGCAAAGCTGAGGCCGAACACGATCGCGGTCGACAGATTGATCCACCATTGCGTCGCCGGCGCGCCGATCGTGATCTCGCGGCTGAGGAACTCGACGTTCATGCCGAACGCGATCGGCAGCACGCCGAGGATCGCCGTCACGGCGGTGAGCACGACGGGCCGCGCGCGCTCGCAGCAGGTCTCGAGGATCGCGTCGAACGCCGCGACCCCTTCGCGCCGCAGCCGGTCGTAAGTGTCGATCAGCACGATGTTATTGTTGACGATCACGCCCGCATTCGCGATCACGCCGATGCCGGTCATGACCACGCCGAATGGTTGTCCCATAATCATGAGGCCAAGCAGCACGCCGATGGTGGACAGAATCACGGCCGTGAGCACGAGCAGAACGGACGTGAACTTGTTGAACTGCGCGAGCAGGATCGCGAAAATGAGAAACAGCGCGGTGCCGAACGCCTTGAGCAGGAACGCGCCCGCCTTCGCGCGCTCCTCGTCCTCTCCCTTGAGCTTGAAGAGCACGCCCGGACCAAGATCGGTGTTGGCGAGAGCTGCCGCTAGCTCTTGTTGAATCTGCGCGCTCTGCACGCCCTCGGCGACGTTGGACGAGACCGTGATCGCGCGGGCGCCCCCGACGCGATTGATGTTGCCGACGCGCGGGGCCGCCACGCGCGACACGAAATTGCCGATCGGCACGTGGCCGACCGTCGTCTGGATGCGCAACTCGTCGATCTGGTCGAGACTGCGCCGCTCGGCCGGAAAGCGCACGATGATGTCGACGGCTTTGTCGTTGTCGGACGGCCGATACTCGGTGACTTTCGCGCCGTTGGTGACAAGCTGCACGCCGGTGCCGACGACGTTGACATTGGTGTTGTATTTCGCGGCCTCGCCCTTGTTCACCTCGATACGCCAGTCGATGCCTGGCAACGGCAGGCCGTCGTCGACGTCGCGGACATCGGAACGCGCGGCGAGGATAGCGGCGACTTTCTTGGCGGCGGCCGGCAGCAGGTCGGGATCGAGCGCGGAGAGCTGGACCTGGATCGGCTTTCCGGTCGGCGGACCGGCGCGCGGAGCCGTCACCTCGACCATGATGCCGGGAATATCGGCGGTCTGCGCGCGGATCCCATCCATGATCTCGTGCGCCGGGGCCCGCGCGCGCCAATCCGCGAACTCGAACTGGATCACGCCGATCGTGTCTTCGCTCAGCTCATTCGACTGGCGCGGCTGCTCGCCGGAGCGCGTGTAGACGGTCCGCAGCCCGGGATACTTCAGCACGCGTTCCTCGACGGCGCGCACCAGGCGGTCCTTCTCGTCGAGCGAGATATTTCCGCGGCCGTGGATGACGACCTGGCCGTAGTCGGGTTCGACCTTGGGGAAGAACTCGACCCCGTTGCCGAACTTGCCATAAGCCATCTGCACGCCGACCAGCAGCGCGAGCGCCAGCAGCAGCGTCGAGCCTGGATAGCGCAGCGCAAGCCGCACGGTGCGCATGTAGAAGCCGCGATCGGCGGTGCGCTCGTGGTGCACGACCGGCGCCGAGCGGCCGAGCAGCGCGCCGAGCGTCGGCGTGAAGAACAGCGCGACCACGAGCGAAGCCGACAGCGTCGCGATCAGGGTGATCGGCAGATATTTCATGAACTCGCCGACGACGCCCGGCCAGAACAGCAGCGGCGAGAACGCCGCGACGCGCGTCAGCGTGGCGGCCGTCACCGGTCCGGCCATGCGCTTGGCGGCGAGCGAATAGGCGGCGCGCGGCGCCATGCCTTCGGCCATCCGGCGCTCGGCGAATTCCGACACGATGATCGCATCGTCGACCAGCATGCCGACCGCGAGGATGAGCGAGAACAGCACCACGATGTTGACGGTCAACCCGGCAAGCTGGAGGCCGAGCACGCCCGCCAGGAACGAGGCCGGGATCGCGATCCCGATGAACAGCGAGGCGCGAAAGCCGAGCACGAACAGGATAATGACCACGACCAGCAGGACCCCGGTCACGACCGAGTTCTGCAGATCGGAGAGCATCTGGCGGATGACCTTCGACTTGTCCTGGTTGTAGGCGATCTGCAACCCTTCCGGCCACGTCGCGCGCAACTGCTCGACGACCTTCTTCACGCCGTCGACCGTCTCGATCAGGTTCGCGCCGGTGCGCTTGGAAACCTCGATCGTCATCGCGGGCCGGCCGTTGACGCGCGTGATCGAGGTCGCGTCCTTGAAGGTCGGCTTCACCTGCGCGATGTCGCCGAGCGTCACGACCGCCCCGGCGCTCGCCGCCACCGGGATCTTCAGCATGTCCTCGGGGTGCTCGATCAGGGCCGGCACCTTGACGGCAAAGCGCCCGGTCGGACCCTCGAGCGCACCCGCGGCGACAATGCTATTCGATTGCTGCGTGATGGCGATGAGTTGCTCGAGCGAGACGCCGTAGCTCTTCATCAGCATCGGCTCGGCTACGATCTCGACCGCCTCGTCGCGCGCGCCGCGCAACTCGGCGGAAATCACGCCGGGCGCCTGCTCGATCGCGTTCTTGGCGGTGCGCGCGATGCGCAGAAGCGTGCGCTCGGGCAGGTCGCCGGACAGCGCCACCACGATCACCGGATAGAGCGAGAGGTTCACCTCCTGCGTGGTCGGCTCGTCGGCGTCCTTCGGCAAGTCGTGCTTCGCCTCGTCCACCTTGGCACGCACGTCCGCCAGCGCGGTCTTGGAATCGAAGCCCGCCTCGAATTCGAGCAGCACGTAGGCGCCACCCTCGTAGGCGGTCGCGCGCATTTCCTTCACGTTGGAGACGGACTTGAGCTTGGTCTCGACCGGCTTGATCAGCAGCCGCTCGGCGTCTTCCGGGCTGATACCGCGCTGGGTCAGCAGCACATAGATGATCGGGATCTTGATGTCTGGCTCGGCCTCCTTCGGGATCGTCACATAGGCGACGAGGCCCGCGATCAGCAGGAAGACGAGCGCCGCGATCGTCAGGCGCGAATGGTCGATGGCGTAATCGACGGGCGTGGACATCAGGCGGTCACCCGTGTGGCGTCAGCGCGTGGCGGTTTTCGGCGCTTGCGCCTCGACCGCCTCGACGGTCTGGCCCTCACGCACGAAATCCTGGCCCTGCACGATCACGCGGGTTCCATCGGCGATGCCGCCGACCCACATGAACTGCTGCTCGTCCTCGACCACGCTCACCGGGACGAACGCGACCGTGCCGGCGGCATCGACGATGCGCACGCCGAGGTCGCCGCCGGAGGAAAAGGTCAGCGCCGAGCGCGGCGCGTGCGCAGCCGGCACGGCCAACAGCGGGATCGTCACCTCGGCGGTGATTCCGTCCGGGATGGTCAAGTCCGCGTTGGGTATCTCGACGTCGACCCGGTAGGTGCGCGTCGAGGCGCTCGCCATCCTGGAAATAAAGCGGATCTTGCCGCTCGCAGTGCGACCTGTGACGAGGCGGATTTCAGCCGCATCGCCGAGATTGATGCCATTGAGCTTGCGCTCCGCCACCTCGACCACCGCGAGGATCGGATCGAGCGCGACGATCTGCGCGATCTCGCGGCCCTGGAACGAGAAGGCTGCTTGTCCGATTTCGACCGGAACGTCGTTCACGACGCCCGACCACGGCGCGCGTATGACGCCGCGCTCACGTTCGGCTTGGGCTGCGGCAAGACCCGCCTCGGCGGCCTTGAATTGGGTCTCGAGATTGACGGCCTCGAGCATCGGCAACGTGCCTTGGGCGACCAGCTTCATGCGGGCTTCGAGCTCGGTCTTGCGCTGTATCAGCATGGTCTGCGCCTGCGTGACGCGCGATTCGCGCGCCTCGTCGGAGAGGATCGCGATCACGTCGCCCTGCTTGACGATATCGCCGCGCTTCACCTTCAGTTCGCTGACAATGCCGTCGCCGCGCGCCGTGACCATCATCTTGCGATCCGCCTCGGTGCGCCCGGAGAGCACCAGCTTGCGGCTGCGCGGCTCGACCTTCGCCTCGCTGACCGCGACGCGGAACAGCTTCACAGGCCCAGCCTCGCCGGGACGAACCGCCGCGCGGCTCTCCGCGCTGTCACGCGGGAACAGATGGCCGGACGCGATCCAGGCGGCCGCCGCGACCACGATGCCGACCGCCGCGATACGAGCAGCTTTCATCGCGTACCCCCGACCTTGTCATGACCCAATGCAGGATTGAGAAGTTGCTGCACCATGCCGAGCACCAGCGGCATGACGGCTGCGGCATCGAACGAAGGCTGAACGGCGCGCCGCCACGACAGCCCGTCGGCGAGCGCGAACAGGGCCGTCACGGCGCCATCGAGATCGAGGTCGCGGCGGATCTCGCCCCGTTCGGCGGCGCTGCGGAGCAGCGCGACGAAGCGCGTTCGCACATCGGCCTCCATGTCCTGGTAGATGCGCGCAACCGCGGGATTGCGGCGGCTCTCCGCCATGATCTCGGCGCAGAGCGCGACTTCCTCCAGGCTGCGCTCGACCAGATGATGGTGCGCCAGCGCCGCGAGCCCATCGAAGAAGTTACCCTCGCCGACCGCGGCGAACTGCCGTGCAGTCTCCGCGCGGTCCCGCTCCGCGATGCCGGCGATGATGTCTTCCTTGGAGCGAAAGTAGCGATAGAGATTGCCCGGGCTCATGCCCGCCTCGGCGCAGATCTCCTGCATCGAGGTCTGGTGAAAACCCGACCGCGCAAAGCACGACTGCGCCGCGACAAGGATTTCGCCGCGGCGGTCGGCCTGCAATTGCACGTTGGCGCGACGCATGAATTGTGCCCTGCAATAAAATAGAGCGAACGTTCATTCGCACTTAGATTGGGAATGGTCACGAAGTCAATAATGCGGCGTGCGGCGGCCCGCCGCATCTTGTGTAAGATATTGATAGATAGAAACGAATTGGGGATACGGATTGTTTTGATGGGTGCCGGAAAACGCCGCGCGGCGCGCCCGGGGGCGCGCCGCTGAGCCTCGACTCGACTGTCGACGGAGCCTATTCGGCGGGCACCGCGTTATGGTCAGAACTCATAGCCGGGGCCCTCGCTTCGGCCGGCGCGAGACTCAAGGCGTAGAGGAACACCGCAACCATCGCGTAGGCGAGCGCGACCGAAGGTGTGACTGCAAAGCCAACGGCCTCGCCGTGCATGAAGCCGAAGAACGTCAGCACTGCGCCGGCGGCCGCGAAGTAGGACGCCTCGGCGTATTTCTTGTCGATGATGAAGGCGCCGATCGCGCCGAGCACCATGCCGGCGAGGATGGCGCCGGCGCCCAGCACTTCGAGCCCGTGGTAGAGCACGCCGACCTGGCCGAGCTTGTCGAGCCCGACCGTCGCCGCGTTGGTGCCCGCCGCTCCGAGCGAACTGTCGATCAGGAGCTTGCCCCAGGCCGCGATGTTCGGAATCACCGCGAGGATGATCGCCGGCGCATGGCGATGCGGCGTCTCCTGGAACGCCTGCGCGCCGATGAGCATGCCGATGTAAAGCAGGATCGGCGAGATCGCGACCAGCGGGATCAGCGACGACATCACCGCGATGACGCCGAACCACGCCAGGATGATCACCATGACGCCGGTCGCCGCCGAGTAGCCGATGCGGCCGCCCATCGCCTTCCAGCC
>PLJS01000279.1 GCA_003140315.1 Hyphomicrobiales bacterium | reverse complement strand
CCCGGCAGAGGCTCCACTTAGCGACGCGGAAAATCTGTTCAGACAACCGGGGCCACCTCTGAGCTATCCGATTGCATACAGTCCCCGCGCCGCCGCCAAGGCATTCGACCCGCCGCTAAGCGAGCGATTGCTACGGCGCATGATCCGGGAAGGCGTCTTTAAGACCGTCCCCATCGGGCGGCGCGTTTATCTGTTGCGCTCGGAAATCGAGGACGCATTGCGAGAACTAGGGAGCAACAAGTCATGAGCACGAAAGATGAAGCAATCCTAAGCGCCTTGCGCGCGTGCGGTAGCGACGACAAGCAACTCGCCGACGCCGTGCTAGTGCTTGGCATCCGCGTCACCGAAAAGGGCGGCTCGTTTTTCTATAACGACAAAAACAGCCACGACGTTCCGCTCGACAACGTGTCGGCATTCAAGCGAACGATGCAAGACGAAAAGCCGCACGCGTTGCGTCGCGCGCATTCGAGTCTAGCCTTGCGGATCGTGCATTCATTGACGGCAACCTCTCGGCTCGCGGCGAGCTAATCAAGCAAGTCGGCGAGCTTGAAGCAAACCGCATTGCGCAACGCTACGGTTTGAATGGCGTCGGCGGCACGCGGCGCGTTCGCGCGACGGAGACCGATGACATCAAGAGCGGCAACAGCAAAAATCCATGGGCCGACCATCCGCAGAATACGGATGCACGCGGACGCTATTACCCTCGGTCAGTGTGTGCCGCTTTAGCAAGAAAGCTCTCATCAAGTGTTGCTCGGTAAGCACACATCAGTGTGTTACCGTCCCCCGCGGCCTCATCCAGGCCTCATAAAAAAAGCTCGGGGGATGTCATGAGATTTTCCTATCCTGCGGTCGCGGCAATCGCGATCCTGGTCGCTTGCAATCCGGCATCCGCACAATCGACTTCTGACATCTTGCGGCAGCTCGATGTCCTAGAAAGGAATAACGCCGATTTGAATAGAGGGCACCTCGAACAATCGCGGTCAAAAGTCGCGATTGTTTGAGGTGCCCAATAGAGGCTCTGGCAATGTCCGACTTCAGTGCATTAGACTTCAGCTTGTGCGGGCTGCACTTTCACCTGGGTAGAAGGGTGGAGCAGCAACACGCAAATACTCCTCAGGCGATCCCTCCCGGATCGATTGCAATGTATGAGGTGGAACGGCAGTACGACGATGAAGGCAACATCGCCGTTTACATTCAAGTCGAAGGCGAAGGTCGCCCTGACGGTCAGCCAGGGTTTTGGTACGTTAACGCGGCTGACCCGAAAAACTGGATGACGGCCGAGAGCCTAGGGCGACGGAAAGCGTCTGGCAAAGATGCCGGCTGGATTATTCCCAGTGTGAAGGTCGACTGAATTCATCCACGACGCGGGGGACTGGTGAGAGGTGAGAGGGTTGGCGAAGCAACGCCGGGAGGCATCCCGTGCGCAGAACGCATGTCATCTGGGGGATGTCGGTTCAAGTCTCAGTTCGGAAGTCATCCGGGAATCCCGGACTATATGATGAGCGGTCACAATCCTTAGAAAATCGAATGACATAATAACAACGACGCAGGATATTTCGTACAGCGGGCCTGATCGGAGTAGCGTTCGCCGCACTGATTGGAGGGACGAGCCACGACGCATACGCATCACCTGGGTGCGATGCCATGAACCTTAGCAATGAAAGTTTCGATAACTACATCAAAAGTGCCAAGAGTTCGAGTGAATATTTATCTCGCTATCCATGGGCCGGTTTTAGCAAAAGTGATAAAATAATTGTATCTGTATCAACCCATAGGACTTATGCTAATAGTGACCCAATTGGAAGTGTTGCACTCGGAGCCTTTACCGACTGGCCGAACGGCAAGGAGCTTGTTCAGATGTCATTTCGCTCAATCACCTATGTTGTCCCGGCCAATACCAGTGATGCGGTTTTTATCAAAACCGACAGCGTGGGTACTACACGTGATGATCCCGTTGGCCATTTCTCGGTTAAATGTACTAACGCGAGTAAGGCCAGGTAGGGGTTGTAAGGTAGCAAGTCGAGCTGTAGGCTCAACAGCCAGCCGCCTTCTCCCGTGTCCAATAACCCGATAATTGGAGAAAGTCGGATAAGATCAGCGAAGCTGATAGTTCACCCCTACCTTCAACGTTTGCACTGTCACCCTGTCCCGCTTACCTGGTCATTCCATTGATGCCACTGGATCCGCCTTGCGCGAAGCGCCCTACCGCGCGAGCGGTCGCGTTCCCTGGCCCATCTCGGACCTACCATCCATGCTGCTCAATGTCTGGCTAGCGAGGAGAAATTCCATCGATAGCCAGCCAGATCCACTCAGAGGAGGTGATGTCGGCCCTCCAAAACTGCGCTAGTCACTCGCACCACGGCGGAACCCCCGCGACGACGACCCGGCGCAGGCGTGTCTCCACGACTGTCCGGTCGCCCGCCGAGTAGACCCGGCGGATGGGGTCTTTTGACACAATGCTCCCGAGATAGCGCCCATCCTCGCGGAACCAGCGTTCCCGCTTTGTTTCAAGAAGGCCGAAGCCGGTCTGCGCCACGATCAAGTCGCCGCCGTCGAAGGTGTCGACTAAAGCGTGCAGCGCGTCATCGCGCAGAACGTAAAGCCGAGTGTCTGTCAGCAGGTAGAGATAATCCCCAGTATCGACGATCCGCGCAACGCGCTGCCCAAGGATCCGCACGCACCCGCGTTCTGGGCTGAGGTCCGCAGACTGCAGGGGTTCGAAGTAACGACGCCGGTCGTCATCACCCTCAATGCGATCTGCGACCTGTATCTGGCATGGCCTCCACTTCGCAAACTCAGCCGCGGCACGCAGCTCCAATACGAGCATTCGATCAAGACGGTGCGCCTAGCGTGGGGCGACCTGCCGGCAGAAGGCGTCCAGCCCAAGCACGTCCAGGCGCTGATCGATGAGCTGGTGGACCTGCCCGGCAAGGCCAACAACATCCTCAGCTTCCTCTGGGCGTTCAACAAATGGGGACGCGCGCGCGGGCACTTCACGCATTCGATCGTCGAGGGCGTATCCCGCTACGTCACCGGCGGGGGCCATAAGCCTTGGACGCTCGACCAGCAGCGCGCGGCCGAGGCCGGCCTGACCGGCGCCCTGCGGCGGGCCTATTTCCTCGCCCGCTATACGGGGCAGCGCGGCTCCGACGTGATCCGGCTCGGCGAGACGTTCGTCGACGAGGGCGGCTTCCGCATCCTGCAGAAAAAAACCGGCGGCAAGATCGGCGACATCTGGTGTCCGATCGAGGAGCCGCTGGCGGCCGAAATGGCGACCTGGACGCGCGTCCCGAGCCCCTACGTGCGGCAGGAGGACGGCAAGGTTACAACAAGGCCCTGTTCGAGAAGCACTTCCGGGACGCGCGCGCCGACAGCGAGGGACTTGCTGGCGTCACCTTCCATGGCCTGCGGGCCACCCGGGTGATCGAACTGCGCCAGCGCGGGGCGACCACGCTCCAAATTCAGGACCAAGTCGGCATGTCGCCGGCGATGATCGAGCGGTATTGCCGGTTCGCCGACAAGAAGGCGAAAGGCAAGGCGGCGGTCGTGGCCTTGGCCGAGCGCCGCAAGAACGCCGGATTGTAAAACTTGTAAAACATCTCGGCAAAAACCCAAGGAAATCAAATGCCGTGCTTAATTTGGACGCTTAAGCGGGCGTTCCCGCGACCCCTCGGCTTCTTCACGTCAAATTAAAGGGTTGCGGAACAAGTATGGAACATATAGTGTCCGTTCNNACACATATGGAACATATAGTGTCCGTTCATGATTTGTTTCGAATGAGTCTGCGTCGCCCTAACCGGGCGTCAACCGAGAAGAAGGGGCTGCGATGCTGACGCGGAAACAATTCGAGCTGCTGCGCTTCGTCCACGAGCGCCTGAAGGAAAGCGGTATCCCGCCCTCCTTCGACGAGATGAAGGACGCGCTCGACCTGCGGTCCAAGTCCGGCATCCATCGCCTCATTACGGCGCTGGAGGAGCGCGGCTTCATCCGCCGCCTGCCGAACCGCGCCCGCGCCATCGAGGTCATCAAGCTGCCGGAGCCGGTCGGTCACGGCATGGGTGGCCGCCGCGGCTTCACGCCCTCGGTCATCGAAGGAACTCTCGGCCGCGTGCGCGCGAATTCCGAGGACGAAGGCGGCCGCCCGGTCTCGGTTCCGGTGATGGGCCGCATTGCTGCCGGCACGCCGATCGAGGCGATCCAGACGCGCAGCCACACCATTCAAGTCCCACCCGATCTGCTCTCGACCGGCGAGCACTTCGCGCTCGAGGTGCGCGGCGATTCCATGATCGATGCCGGCATCCTCGATGGCGACACCGTGTTGATCCGCAAAGGCGACGGCGCCGACACCGGCGACATCGTGGTGGCGCTGATCGACGACGAAGAGGCGACGCTCAAGCGCTTCCGCCGCCGCGGCGCCTCGATCGCGCTCGAGCCGGCCAACAGCGCCCATGAGGTGCGCATCCTGCCGCCCAACCGCGTACGCATCCAGGGCAAGCTGGTCGGGCTGTTCCGGAAATACTGACCGGCGCTACTGCTCCTCCGGCGCAAGATCGCCCGGATCCGGCGTGACGTCAGGTTGCGGAGGCGCGCGTAGCGTTTTGGCGGTTGGCCTCGCGGCGGCCGGACGTGGCGTCAGCGCCCAGGGCCGGTCATGGCCCGCCGGCCGCGCCGCGACCACGTCCCACCCCTTGGCGGTCCGATAGAGCGCGGTCGTGCCGCCACGCGGCCAGACCGTGCGGTCGACCGCGGTCGCGGTGCAACCCGGCGCGACCGTGCGCTGGCTGACGACGAGCGTGGCGCGGCGGCAGCGCAAGCAGACCGGCCGGCATGACCCAGGCCGAGACGATCGGCATCGCAAGCAGGTTCGCAAGCGCGCCATACGGTCCGATGCGATGAAAGTGAAAGCCAACGTAGGGAATCGTGGCGCTCCCGGCCGCGAGCGAAACGACGACGAGCGCGACGATCTCGCGCCCGCCCCATAGCGCGATGCGCGCACCCATCGGCGTATCGGCGCCGGCCCGCATCCAGGGAATCCCGCGCTCATAGGCGGCGATCAACCCAAGCGTCGCCGCGAATGACATCTGGAAGCTCGGATGTGCGACCGCCTCCGGTAGCAGCACCAGCACGCCCAACGCAGAGAGCGCGAGGTTGCGCATGTACGCGCCAAGAACGCGATCACCGCGCACACGGCGGCGAGTGTGACGGCGACGGCGAGGTTCGGCTCGGTCTCCGCCGTGAAATAGAGGACGACGCCGAAGCCGAAGGCGATCGGCAGCCACGGCATCAGCCGCCCGGCGGCGACCTCGGCGGCGAGCCAGCGCCGTATGACATCGCGCGCGCCGGGAAACAGGTCGATGCGGACCGGCCACGCGACGACGCCGCGCCGGCGTGCATCGAATGTTTCCGAGCGCCCTTGCGCTCTACCCCCGCCCGCCATCGCGACAGCCCAGACGCAACCCTAATCCGCGATAATGCTACTATGGGTTGGCTCGCGCCCGGAACGAGCCGTGAACGCTCGGCATAATTTGGAAGCTTGCCTTGGGCGGCCGATGCTCAGCCCGACGCCGACACCTTGGCCCAGGTATCGCGCAGGCCGACCGTGCGGTTGAACACCAGCCGGCCGGGCTTGGAGTCCGGATCGCGCGCGAAATAGCCCTGACGCTCGAACTGCACCGGCTCGGGCGAATTGCCGCCCGCGAGCACCGGCTCAAGCCGCGCATCGGCGAGCACCTCGAGCGACTTCGGATTGAGCTCGGTCGCGAAGTTCGCGACGTCGGGCTCAGGCTTCGAGAACAGCGGATTGTAGAGCCGCACTTCCGCCGGCACGGAGTCCGCAGCCGACACCCAGTGGATCGTCGCCTTTACCTTGCGCCCATCCGGCGCGTTGCCGCCGCGCGTCGCCGGATCGTAGGTGCAGCGCAGCTCGGTGACCTCGCCGGCCGCGTTCTTCACGACTTCGCGGCACGTGATGAAAAACGCATAGCGCAGCCGCACCTCCGTGCCGGGCGACAGGCGGAAGAACTTCTTGACCGGCGTCTCCATGAAGTCGTCGCGCTCGATGAAGATCTCGCGCGCGAAACGAACCGGCCGCGTGCCGGCGCTTGCATCGTCCGGGTGATTGACGGCCTCGAGCTCCTCGCTTTTACCCTCCGGATAATTCTCGATCACGACCTTCAGCGGGCGGAGCACCGCCATGCGGCGCTGTGCGGTCTTGTTGAGGTGCTCGCGGATCGAGAATTCCAGCACGCCGAGATCGACCAGGCTGTTCGCCTTGGCGACGCCGATGCGCTTGATGAAATCGCGCAGCGCTTCCGGCGGCACGCCGCGCCGGCGCAGGCCCGCGAGCGTCGGCATGCGCGGGTCGTCCCAGCCCGAGACGTGACCGCCCCTCACGAGCCCATTGAGCGCGCGCTTCGACAGCACCGTGTAGGTGAGGTTGAGCCGCGCGAACTCGTACTGATGCGGCCTGGAGGGAACGCTCAGGCTCTCGATGAACCAATCGTACAGCGGCCGATGATCCTCGAATTCGAGCGTGCAGATCGAATGCGTCACGCCCTCGATCGCGTCGGACTGGCCGTGCGCGAAATCGTAGCTCGGATAGATCGTCCATTGCGTTCCGGTGCGCGGGTGGCTCGCATGCAGGATGCGATAGAGCACCGGGTCGCGCAGGTTTATGTTGCCGGACGCCATGTCGATCTTGGCGCGCAAGACGCGCGCACCGTTGGGGAATTCGCCGGCGCGCATGCGGCCGAACAGGTCGAGGTTCTCCTCGATCGAGCGATCGCGGAACGGGCTGTTCTTGCCCGGCTCGGTCAGCGTACCGCGTGCCGCGCGCATCTCATCCTGCGACTGGTCATCCACATAGGCTGAACTTGCGCGGATCAGGTCCTGCGCCCAGCCATAGAGGCGCTCGAAATAATCCGACGCGTAATAGAGGCCGTTGCCCCAATCGAAGCCGAGCCAGCGCACGTCCGCCTGGATCGCGTCGATATATTCCTGCTCTTCTTTCGTGGGATTGGTGTCGTCGAAGCGCAGATTGCAGCGCCCGCCGAACTCCTGCGCGATCCCGAAGTTCAGGCAGATCGACTTCGCGTGGCCGATATGCAGATAGCCGTTCGGCTCGGGCGGAAAGCGCGTCACCACGCTCTTGTGGCGGCCGGCTGCGAGGTCCCCCGCCACGATGTCGCGGATGAAATCGCGCCCGGCTTCGGTCTCGGTCTTTTCGACGACTGACATACGAATCCTGCTCTGGCCACCGGCATGCAACGCGCCGGATATAGGCAAATCAGCCTGCAATGCCAAACGTATTGAATTGCGTAGAGCTGTGGTACACGGGCGCCGAAACGCAACCCAACCTCATCCTGAGGAGGCCGCGCAGCGGCCGTCTCGAAGGATGGCGGCTGGGCTCCATGCTTCCAGACGCGGCCTTCGGCCGCTCCTCAGCATGAGGACCAGAGCTAGTCGCCTCACATGCCCGACATCGTCACCCGCTTTGCCCCCTCGCCCACCGGCTTCCTGCATATCGGCGGCGGACGCACGGCGTTGTTCAACTGGCTTTACGCGCGCGGGCGCGCAGGCAAATTTCTGCTGCGCATCGAGGACACGGATCGGGCGCGTTCCACCGACGCCGCGATCGCGGCGATCTTCGACGGTCTCAAATGGCTCGGCCTCGACTGGGACGGCGAAGCGGTCCATCAGTTTTCACGCGCTGCTCGGCACAAAGAAATTGCTGAGCAGATGCTCGCAGCCGGCAAAGCCTATTACTGCTACGCGAGCCCGGAAGAGCTCACCGAGATGCGCGAGAAGGCCCGCGCCGAAGGCCGCTCCAAGCTCTATGACGGGCGCTGGCGCGACCGCGATCCCGGCGACGCACGCCCGAACGTCAAGCCGGTGATCCGGCTGAAGGCGCCGCTTACGGGCGCGACGGTGATCGAGGACCAGGTGCAGGGCCGCGTCGTCTGGCAGAACGAGAACCTCGACGACCTCGTGCTGCTACGCTCCGACGGCACGCCGACCTACATGCTCGCCGTCGTGGTCGACGACCACGACATGGGCGTCACCCACATCATCCGCGGCGACGATCACCTGACCAACGGCGCGCGTCAGAGCCAGATCTACAACGCGCTCGGCTGGGACGTGCCGGTGATGGCGCATATCCCGCTGATCCATGGGCCGGACGGCGCCAAGCTCTCCAAGCGCCACGGCGCGCTCGGGATCGAGGCTTATCGCGCGATGGGCTATCTGCCGGCCGCGATGCGCAACTATCTCGTGCGCCTCGGCTGGGCGCATGGCGACCAGGAGATCTTTACGACCGACGAGATGATCGCGGCATTTGACCTGCCGGCGATCGGCCGCGCACCCGCCCGCCTCGACCTCGCCAAGCTCGATAACCTCAACGGCCACTACATCCGCCAGACTCCGGACCAAGAGCTCGTCACCGAGATCGAGCGTGTGCTTCCCTACGCGGCGAACGGCGCCGAACTGGCCGGCAAGCTGACCGCGGATTTGCGCGCAAAGCTGATCGCCGCGATGCCAGGTCTCAAGGAGCGCGCCAAGACCCTGATCGAGCTGATCGAGAGCGCGCGCTACCTCTACGCCGACCGGCCATTGCGGCTCGACGACAAGGCGGCCGCCCTGATGACCCCGCAAGCGCGCGTGCTTATCGGCGCGCTTGCGCGGGAGCTCAAGCTGATCGAGCCCTGGAGCGCGGAGACGGTGGAGGCGGCCGTGCGCGCACTGGCGGATCGTGCCGGCGTCAAGCTCGGCGCGGTGGCGCAGCCGCTGCGCGCCGCGCTCACCGGGCGGACGACCTCGCCGGGCATCTTCGATGTGCTCGCCGTGCTCGGCAAGGACGAGAGCCTCGCCCGGCTTGCCGATCAGGCTGAACTCCCGAGCGGCGCAACGTAACGGCCGACGCGTACAGGCGGATAAGCACCGACCGGCACACATGAAACTGTGCCTAACAGCTATGCATGCCTCGTTCGTTGGCGGCGCATCTTGCAGTGCACACATAAATGGGTGCACATTTCATACGAACCGCGACCGAGGGCCCGCCATGGACGCCGCCACCGACCCCAAAAGCAACACCAAGTCCGGCCAATTGAGCGTCGGGGAGAAGAGTTGGCGCTTCCCGATCTATGAGGGGACCATCGGCCCGGACGTAATGGACATCAGCAAGCTCTACGCCCAGAGCGGCATGTTCACTTACGATCCCGGCTTCACGTCGACCGGGAGCTGCGAGTCCAAGATCACCTACATCGACGGCGACGAAGGTATCCTGCTCTATCGTGGTTTCCCGATCGAGCAGCTCGCCGAAAACGGCGACTTCCTGGAGACCTGCTATCTGCTGCTCTACGGCGAACTGCCCACCAAGTCGCAGAAGCAGGATTTCGATTTCCGCGTGAACCATCACACCATGGTTCACGAGCAGATGATGCGCTTCTTCCAGGGCTTCCGCCGCGACGCGCATCCGATGGCCGTGATGGTCGGCTGCGTCGGCGCGCTCTCGGCCTTCTATCATGACTCCACCGACATCTCCGATCCGATGCAGCGGATGGTCGCCTCGATCCGCATGATCGCGAAGATGCCGACGCTCGCCGCGATGGCGTACAAGTATTCGATCGGCCAGCCGTTCATCTATCCGAAGAACGACCTCGATCTCGCGACTAACTTCCTGCGCATGTGCTTCGCGGTGCCGTGCGAGGAGTTCAAGCAGAACCCGGTGCTCGCGCGCGCGATGGACCGCATCTTCATCCTGCATGCCGACCATGAGCAGAACGCCTCGACCTCCACGGTGCGGCTCGCGGGCTCATCGGGCGCGAACCCGTTTGCCTGCATCGCGGCCGGCATCGCATGCCTGTGGGGTCCGGCGCATGGCGGGGCGAACGAAGCCGCGCTGAAGATGCTGGCCGAGATCGGCTCCGTCGACCGCATCCCGGAATACATCAAGCGCTCGAAGGACAAGAACGACAGTTTCCGCCTGATGGGCTTCGGCCACCGCGTCTACAAGAACTACGATCCGCGTGCCAAGATCATGCAGAAGACCTGCCACGAGGTTTTGGCCGAGCTCGGGCACAAGGACGATCCTCTGCTCGAGGTCGCGATGGAGCTCGAACGCATCGCGCTGCACGACGAGTACTTCATCGAGAAGAAGCTTTACCCGAACGTCGACTTCTATTCCGGCATCACCTTGAAGGCGATGGGCTTCCCGACCACGATGTTCACCGTCCTGTTCGCGCTCGCGCGCACCGTCGGCTGGATCGCGCAATGGAAAGAGATGATCGAGGACCCGAGCCAGAAGATCGGCCGGCCGCGGCAGCTCTACACCGGCGCGACACGGCGGGAGTATGTGCCGATTTCGCGGAGGAAATGAGCCGGCGAGTCAGGGGCCGCAGCGACGTGGTCGCGTAACGCGCGCTGGAAAGCTCGCGCATCACGGTGTATCCTTATCGTATGAATATTAGGCTTTCGCCTGAACAGGATGAATGGCTCAAGGCACAGGTCGCCGCTGGGCAGTTTGGCTCTGTTGACGACGCTGTTGCGTTGGCCATCGCGGACTTTATGGCGATCGGCGATGACGATCTCGGCTGGGCCAGGCCCTACGTGGACGAGGCACGTGCCTGCGCCGCACGCGGCGAGGTAACCTCGCTCGACGACGCAATGGCCGATATCGACGCCCATCTCGCCACCCTCAAGCGTTGATGGTGCGGGTTGCCGTTACCGAGCTGGCCAAGCGTGACGTCCGACACATTCTCTCCGATCTCAACCGGCGCGCCAGCTACCGAATAGCCGCTCGCTATGCCGCGGAATTCAAGTCCGTCTTTCAACGGCTGGCCGAATTTCCTGCAACTGGCGCGCCTCGCCCTGGACTGGGTCCGCAATGCCGCATCGCTCTCGTTCTGCCCTATCTGGTCATTTATGACTTTGCGGACGACGAGGTCATCGTGCAACGTGTGTTGCACGGCAGGCGAAACGTAACGCGAGCGCTTATCCGTCGGTGACGCGATCGGACTAACGCCCCGCTACCCCCCGTACGCCCAGGTCACATAAGCCCCTGCCCAGGTGAATCCGCCGCCGAAGGCCGCGAGCACGAGCTTGTCGCCCTCCTTCAGGCGGGACTCGTAGTCCCACAGGCACAGCGGGATCGTCGCCGCAGTGGTGTTGCCGAATTTCTGGATCGTCATCATCACGCGCTCCATCGGCAGACCCATGCGCTCGGCGGTCGCCTCGATGATGCGGCGGTTGGCTTGGTGCGGCACCAGCCAGTCGATCGTCTTGGGATTGAGCTTGTTGCGCAGCATCAGCTCTTGCGAGATCTCAGCCATGCGGGCGACCGCAAATTTATAGACCGCCGCCCCCTCCTGATGCACGTAGTGCAGGCGCTTGGCGACGGTCTCGGCGGTCGGCGGCATGCGGCTCCCGCCGGCCTTCTGGTGCAGGTGCACCATGCCGGCGCCGTCCGAGCGGATCAGCGTGTCGTGGATGCCGTGGCCGTTGGCGGAAGGCTCGAGCAGGACCGCGCCTGCCCCGTCGCCGAACAGCACGCAGGTCGCGCGGTCGGTGTAGTCGATGATCGAGGACATCTTGTCGGCCCCGACCACCACGACCTTGCGCGCCGTGCCATTCTCGATGAACTGCGTCGCAATGGTGAGCGCATAGAGAAAGCCTGAGCAGGCCGCCTGCACGTCGAACGAGCCGATATTGCGCACACCGACCATGTCGCAGATCAAATTCGCGGTCGACGGAAACACCAGATCCGGCGTCGTGGTCGCGCAGATCAGGAGATCGATGTCCTTCAGCAGCGTGCCGGTCTTTTCGAGGAGCCCGCGCACCGCCTCGGCCGCCATATGCGACGAGCCAAGACCCTTACCCTTCAGGATATGCCTTTCCTTGATGCCGGTGCGCTCGGTGATCCAGGCATCCGAGGTATCGACCATGCGCGCCAGTTCAGCATTGGTCAGCAAATCGGGCGGCAGATAGCCGTGCACGCCGGTGATGGCGGCGCGGATCGGCTTCGCGCGCTTGGTATTCGATGTCGTGGCCATGAATGACTTTTCCGGATGCCGTGCGGTTAACACGAACGCGGCATCGATGGTAGCCCGCGCGCCATGGCGGCAGCGCGCCGACCCGCGACGACGGCCAGCACGCGTGCTGCCGCGCGTTCGCTCGGTGCGGCAGCGCCAAGGCCCATGATCGCGTCGAGCCGGCCGAACCCCTCGATCTGGCGTCGCCGCTCGGGCGTATCGGCGAGCAGCGGGATCAGCCCGGCTGCGATCCGCTCAGGCGTGCAGTCGCGCTGCAGGTATTGCGGCACGACGTTGTCGCCGAGGACGAGGTTCGCGAGGATCGCCGTGTCGATGTGCGCCATCATGCGGAACACCACCTCCTCCAGCACGGGCACGCGATAGGCGGCGGCCATGGGCACCTGCGCCAGCGCGAGCTCGAGCGTCACGGTGCCCGATGCCGCGAGCGCCGCGCGCGCCGTCCGGAACACCGCGTGCTTCTCGTGCGCATCGAGCACGATGCGCGGGCGCACGGGCCAGCTTGCAGTCGCCTCCGTCACCAGCGTTGCGATGTGCGGCAGCGTCGGCAGCACCAGATCGAGCGGACCGACCTGCGCGGCGACGCGGCCGAGCGCTGCCCCGAAGGTCGCGCCGAGTTTGCGGATCTCGCTCGTCCGGCTGCCCGGCAGGATCAGCACGACCGGAGGATCGGAAAGGCGGCGATGCGCCTCTTCGGGATTTGGTCTCAGCTCGCCAAGGCTCTCGGCAAGCGGATGGCCCACGTAAGTGCAGGGCGGCCCGCCGAGCCGCGCGTGTACGGCCGGCTCGAACGGCAGAACCGCCATCACCTCGTCGACGTAGCCGCGCATCGCCCGCGCCCGCCATGGCCGCCAGGCCCACACGGTCGGCGACACGTAGTCGATGATCGGAATGTCGGGCGCCGTAGCTCGCACCCTGCGCGCGACCCGGTGCGTGAAGTCAGGGCTGTCGACGATCACGAGCGCATCCGGCCGCGCCGCGATAACCGCGTCAGCGGTCTGCCGGATGCGCCGCAGGATGCGCGGGAGCGCGCGCGGGATGGCGCCGAGCCCGATGATGGATAGCTCCTCGATTGCGAACGGACTGGCGAGCCCCTGCTCCTGCATCAGGCGTCCACCAACGCCCGCAAAGTGCACCGCGGGGCAGAGCCGGCGTAGTGCCCGCATCAGCGCAGCGCCGAGCAGATCGCCCGATGTCTCTGCGGCGACCAGATGGATCGCGAGAGGCCGCACAGCCGTTGCCGGCGTGGTCATGGCAGCAGCCGGTCGTCGAAGCCGTAGACAAAGACACGCGCGGCGTCGGCCGCCTTCGCGACCTCGGCGGGCTCGGCGATGATCGCGCTGCCGGCCGCGACCGCGACGCCGGCAAGGCCTGCACGCGCCGCCTCGGTCACGGTCGTCGGGCCGATCGTCGGCAGGTCGATGCGGCGGTCCTGGTCCGGCTTCGGCGCCTTGACCAGCGCGCCGACGCCGACTGGTGTCGAGACGCGTCCCCCCGCGCGCAACTCGGCGATCCGCGCCAGCATTCCGTCGGTCCCTTCCGCCGCCTCGACCGCGATCACGTGATTGTCCGCGACCACCACGGCCTGCCCGACGTCGAACGGGCCGATCGCCCGCAACAGCGCGCGCCCCCGCGCGATGTCGGCAAGGTCGCGCGACGTGGGCGCGAGACTGCCGACATTCCCCGCCGGCATCAGGATTTCCGGCGCGACCTCGTGCGCGCCGAGAATGTGGAACCCACGATCCTCGCATGTCCGTGCGATACTCGACAGCAGATGATCGTCGCCGCCCCGATAGCTGCGGTAAAGCCGCGGCAGGAGCATCAACGTCGTCCAGTCGAAGCGCAGCGACAGCAACGGTGGCCGCACCGCCGTTCCGACGAACACGACGTCGCGGCAGCGTTCCATGCGGGCCAGGCGCTCGAAGCGGCCGGCCTGCACCAGCGCCATCCAATGATGGCGATAGGGCGCAACCGCGACCGGGTCGGCCCAGCCGCGCACCGGAAACAGCACCACCGGCCGGCCGCGCCGCTTGACCGCCTCGGCGACCGCGATCGGCACCGCGCCGCCGCCGCAGACGATCGCGAGCGGGTCTTCGGGCCCTGCTGTCTGCGGCAACGATGGGCCCGTGCTGTGCAGGCTCGCCATTGTCTAATCGTTGTCGAGGTGGGAGCCGCGGGGCTTCGTGGTCATCACCGGGCGCTTGGCGGCGCGCAAGAAAGCCACCATCTTGCCGACCTCGGGCACAGACGCGAACCTCACCTCGACCTCATCGATACGGTCGGCGAGCTTGCCCTCGTCCGCGAACAGCATCTTGTAGGCGGCACGCACCGCATGGATCGTCTCGCGCGTGAAGCCGCGCCGGCGCATCCCGACGACGTTGAGCCCGGCGAGGCGCCCGACCGGCTGAATGACGTAGCCGAATGGGATCGCGTCCTCGCGCAGCGCCGTGTAGCCGGCGACCATGACGCTTTCGCCGATGCGCACGCGCTGGTGCACCGCCACATGTCCGCCGAGGAACACGTAGTCGCCGATCTCGCAGTGCCCGCCGATCACGGCGTTGTTGGCGAACACGACGTTGCTGCCGACGCGGCAGTCGTGCGCCACATGCGCGCCGGTCATCAGGAAGCAGTTGTCGCCGACCGTCGTGATCCCACCGCCATCCTCGGTGCCGGTGTTGATCGTGACACTCTCGCGAATCTGGCAGTTCGCCCCGACGGTCAGCCGCGTCGGGCCGCCACGGTAGTGCACCGACTGCGGCGGAGTGCCGAGCGAGGCGAACGGATAGATCGTCGTGCCGGGCCCGATCGCGGTGCGGCCCGCGACATGCACTTGCGCCACCAGCCTGCAGCCGTCGCCGATCGCCACGTTCGGGCCGATCACGCAATATGGGCCGATCTCGACATCGGCGCCGATCACCGCGCCGGGGGCCACCTTGGCTGAAGGGTCGATCGCGAGCACGTCTTGATCCGCTACAGGATGATCATTGCGCCGACTTCAGCCTCGGCCACGACCTCGCCATTGACCTTGGCCTCGCCGAAATACCACCACATGGTTTTCTTCCGCGCCTTCTTGGTCATGTGATACTCGATCACGTCGCCGGGCCCCGCCGGCTTGCGAAACTTCGCCTTGTCGATCGTGAGGAAGTAGACGCTCTTCGGCCTGCCGATGATCTGCGACACCACGCACATCACGCCCGCGGTCTGCGCCATCCCTTCGACCATCAACACGCCGGGGAACACTGGCTGGCCGGGAAAATGCCCCTGGAATTGCGGCTCGTTGAACGTGACGTTCTTGATGCCGATGCCGAATTCGTCGCCGCGGATGCCGACGACGCGATCGATCATCAGGAACGGATAGCGGTGCGGCAGCGACTCGAGGATTTCGCGAACGCCGGCAGAATCGACGGTGGTGCCGGTCATTGCTCGCCTCCCTTGTCGTCCTTCGCAAACGCCGCACCGCCGCCGCGCGCGAGCCGGCGCAGGGCAACAATGGTCTTGAACCATTCACGGAACGGCATCGCAGGCGTGCCACCATACTTTCCGGCGGTCCGGAGGTCGAAGCCAACGCGACTGCTCGCCGCGAGCATCACGCCCTCGGCGATCGAAATATTGTCGGCGACGCCGACTTGCCCGCCCATCATGACGAAATCGCCAACGACTGTGCTGCCGGAGATTCCGGTTTGTGCCGCGATCAGGCAGCGCCGCCCGATCTGCACGTTGTGCGCGATCTGGACAAGGTTGTCGATCTTGGTTCCTTCCCCAATGACGGTGTCGCGGATCGCGCCGCGGTCGACGGTGGAGTTGGCGCCGATCTCGACGTCGTCCTGGATGATGACGCGGGACACTTGCGGAATCCTGTCGTGCCCCTTCGCGCCCAGCAAGAAGCCAAAGCCTTCCTGCCCGATCCGGGCACCGGGATGGATAATGACACGGTCACCGATCAGCGCGTGCGTGACGGTGGCGCCGGACCCGATCGCGCAGTCGCGGCCGATGCGCACCTCGGGGCCGATGACCGCCGTCGCACCGACGACCGTGCCGGCACCGATCTCGGCGCGGGGCCCGATCACCGCTGCGGGATCGATTATCACACCGGCTTCGAGACGCGCCGAAGGATGCACCAGCGCGCTCGCCGACACGCCGCGCGCCTCGAACAGCGACGAGGGCCGCCGCGTTTGCGGAAACAGCGCCTGGGCAACCGTCACGAAGGCGCGATAGGGCGCGGGCGTGACGAGCAGCGCGAGATGCGCGGGCGCGGCTTTCACGAAACGCTCACTCGCGAGGCAGATGCCGGCGCGCGTCACGGCGAATTGCGCCTCGTAGCGCGGGTTCTGCATGAAGGCGAGATCGTCAGGCCCGGCCCGGTCGAGCGGCGCGACGCCGCCGACGCGCCGGTCCGGCGGCGCGCCCGGCTGCGCGACCGCGCCGGTCAGCGTCGCGATCTCGTGCACCGTGAGCCCATGCGGGCGCTCGAAGAACAGCGGCTCGGTCATGCCACCATGGCCGTGGCGAGGCGGACACGCAACGTCAGAATTTCGCGCCGCCGCTGAACCGCAGCTGCTGCACCCGATCGTTCGGGTCCTTGGTGAGCGGGAACGCGTAGTCGATTCGGATCGGACCGAAAGGCGATTCCCAGATCAGACCGACGCCGACCGACGAGCGGACCAGCATGGCGTTGGTGTCCTTGCCTGTCACCGGGTCGACGGTCGTGACCGACAGGCCCGTCGAGGGGAACTGGGTCGCGCCGCGATAATCCCAGAGCGCGCCAGCGTCGGCAAACGCGGCAAAGCGCATACCGATCTCCTTCGGCAGCCCCCAGATCGGCATCTGCACCTCGTACGATGCTCCCCAGTACATCGTGCCGCCGAGCGAATCGAGGGTCGTCCCCGGCGTGAGGTCGCGGGGTCCGATGCCGGCCGGCGCGAAGCCGCGCACGAGTTCCGGACCCTTCTGGAAGTGGTCGAGCATGCGCAGATCACTGTCGCCCCAGCCGGTTACATGGCCGGCCTGCAGGTGCAGCACGGACACGATCTCGGTCATCAGCTCGTAGTAGAGGCGCGCATCGAAAGTGGTGCGGATGAAGTTCACGTCGCCGCCGACACCGGCGAAATCCTGACGGAAGTCGACCAGGATGCCGCGGGTCGGGCTCTTGTTGTTGTCGACGGTGTTGTAGGTCAGCCCGTAGCCCACCAGCGAGACGATCGCGGGCCCAGCAGCGACCTGCTGCTTGACCGCGGCGGACGCTTCGCCGTCGCTATAGCAGCTTGCCAGGCCGGTATATCCGGGCAGCGGCGTCGTCAAAAGATTGCTGCCCGACGGAGCGCCGAAGAAAGTCGGGAACGTGTTGATGAAGTCAGGGTTGACGTTGTTACAGTTCTGTAGCGTCTGATCGAGTTCAATCGACTGGCGATAGATCGAATAGCGCAGCTGCAAGCCGATATCTTCGCGGACCGGAATGCCAAAACGGAACCCGCCGCCGATCGACTCCTGGCGATAGACGTAATAGGACGACGCGTCGACCTGCTTGGCGAAGAAGTCGATGCCGAACGCAAGACGGTAGTCCAGCAGGTAAGGCTCCACGTAACTGACTTCGACGCCGCGCGTGCGCTGGCCGAACGTCACCGCCACACGCGCCAGGTGGCCGCGACCCAGCAGGTTGCGTTCGCCGACCGATACTTCGGCAATGAACCCGTCCGAAGTCGAATAGCCGCCCGAGACGGAGAGCTCGCCGGTCGACTGTTCCTCGACCTCCACGTTGAGAATGATGCGGTCGGCCGCCGAGCCCGGCTCATTGGTGATCTTGACCGTCTTGAAATAGCCGAGATTCTTCAGCCGCCGCTCGGCGCGGTCCACGAGCACGCGATTGTAGGCGTCGCCTTCCGCGATATCGAATTCGCGGCGGATGACGTAGTCGCGGGTGCGCGTGTTGCCGCGGATGTTGATGCGCTCGATGTAGGCGCGCGGCCCCTCTTCAACCACGAACGCGATGCCGACGGTGCGCGCCTCGGAATTGCGGTCACCGCGCGGACGCACCGTCGCGAAGGCGTAGCCGCGCTTGGACATCTCGATCGTCATTTCCTCGACGGTCTTTTCGACCGCCTCGGAATTGTAGACGCTGCCCGACGACATCCGCAGCTTGCCGCGCAAGGTCGCGGGATCGACGTCAGGCACGTTCGAGACGACATCGATCGCACCGAAGTTGTAGCGATCGCCCTCTTCGATCGTGAAGGTGAGAATGAACCCGTTGCGAGTGGGATCGAACTCGGCGACCGCCGAGACGATGCGGATATCGGCGTAGCCGTTCTTGAGATAGTAGCGGCGCAACAGCTCGCGGTCCGCCTCCGCCCGGTCGGGATCATAAAGGTCGTTGTTCTTCAGGAAGCTGAGCAGATTCGCTTGGCCCGTCTTGATGATGTCGCGAAGCCGCCAGTTCGAATAAGCGTTGTTGCCGACGAAGCGAATTTCCTTGACGGTAGTCTTGCTGCCTTCCGTGATCTCGAACACGAGATCGACGCGGCTGTTGGGGCGCTCGATGATCTTCGGCTCGACGCGTATGTCGTAGCGGCCGTTGTGGCGGTAGATGTCCACGATCCGCTGGACGTCGGCCTGGACCGTCGGGCGCGAGAGCGGGCCGCGCGGCTTGGATTGGATTTCCGCGGTGAGCTGCTCGTCCTTGACGCGCTTGTTGCCCTCGAACTGGACGCGATTGATGACCGAGTTCTCGACCACCGTGATAATGAGCCGGTTGCCGGACCAGCGCGGCTGAACGTCCTGGAACAGGCCGGTCGCGAACAGCGCCTTGACGCCCTCGTCGACCTTTGCGTTGTCGAGCCGCTCGCCCGGCTTGCCGCGGAAGTAGGAGCGGACGGTTTCCGCCTCGACCCGGCGGTTACCCTCCACCACGATCTCGGAAACAGACTGCGCCAGGGCGTGAGTCGCCGTCGCCAGAGACGCGGCACTCAACCCGACAAACACCCCGCAGAGGATGGCTCCCGCCAGAGCCAACCCTCGTACCACCCGCACCCGCAGTCTCATTCGCGAATTGCCCTACCCGTATTCTCTCCGTCGCCCCTAGCAGTCGAATTAGGCGGAATCTGTGTCCCACTCCGCCTTTTAGCCTCTTTCACCACCCCTGCAAACCGCCGGATCGTCTTTTAGCGTCAATGCGTTGCCGGACGGCCACGGTTACAGGCTGAACAAACGCAGAAGGTCGTTATAGGTGGCGAAAATCATCAAGAGCAGCACGACCGCCAGCCCGAACCGGAAACCGTACTCCTGCACCCGGTCCGACAGCGGCCGGCCACGGGCCGCCTCGATCGCATAGAACAAAAGATGACCGCCATCGAGCAGCGGGATCGGGAACAGATTCAAAAGCCCGATCGAGATCGACAGCACCGCAGCAAGGTGGATCAGCGCTACGAAACCAGCGGTCGCAACCTGGCCCGAGACCTGGGCGATGCGCAGCGGTCCACCGAGCTGATCGGCCGATTCCCGGCCCGCCACCACGCCGGCGAGATAGGTCATGGTCCGATCGACCACGAACCATGTCTCGCTCACGCCATAGGAGAAGGCTCCCAACGGCCCGTAGCGGATCGATCGGGTGTCCGCGGGTTCGTAGCCTCCGGAGATGCCGAGCTGACCGACGCGCCGGACCGTCCCGGCGGGATCCTTCTCGCTGTGCGCGGTCGGCGTCGCGCTGATGTGGATCGCGCTCCCGTCGCGGTCGACCTCGAAGTCCAGCGCGCGTTCCGGATTGGCGGCGACGACATTGCGCAGATCGACGAAGCTCCCGATCGCCTTGCCGTCGATGGCGCGGACGCGGTCGCCCGGCTTGAAGCCGGCCGAAGCCGCAGCCGAGCCCGCCTGGATGGTGACGACACGCGCCGGCATGATCGGTCCGGAAATGTCGAGCACGCCGATGCGCTGCACATTGCCGAATCGGTCCTTCTCCTCGTGCGGCTCCGGCGTCGCTTGCACCGTGACGCGCTCGCCGCCGCGGTCGACCACGAAGCTCAACGGATGCCGCGGACTGAGCGCGACGATCCGCATGACGTCGCTGAAGCCTTCAACCGGGCTGGCGTCGACCGACACGATGAGATCGCCGACCTTGAAGCCGGCCGTCTCGGCCGTCGTCCCGGGCGTCACGGCGTCGATGCGCGGAACCGTGACCTGTTTTCCAAGGACCAGCGCCACCACGGCGAAGATGACGATCGCGAGCACGAAATTCGCGATCGGACCCGCCGCCACGATCGCGGCGCGCTGCGGCACGGGCTTATGGAAGAAGCTCTCGCGCCGCTCGGTCTCGCTCATATGCCCGAGCGTGTCCTGATCCGGAACACTCGCGGCATTCTCGTCGCCGAAGAACTTCACATAGCCGCCGAGCGGGATCGCCGAGATCTTCCAGCGCGTGCCGCGCCGATCGTTGAAGCCGATGAGTTCCGGGCCGAAGCCGATCGAAAACGTCAGCACGCGCACGCCGCACCAGCGCGCAATCAGGAAATGGCCAAGCTCGTGGAAGAACACCACGATGGTGAGGACGAATAGGAAAGGAACCACATAGCCCGTGAGCCAACCGCCCATCGAGCCGATGTTACCAATAATATTCATTACGCTCTCGTCCCCCGCCGCCGGACCTTAGCCCTTCAATTAAAGCTAAAATGCCTTTGCGGCGATTTGTGGCAAGAAATCTTTTGCCAAACATCGTGAATCGCGGTCGAGCGCGAGCGCCTCGGCGATCGAACCGGGCTCGCGCATGATGCCCCGGCTGGCCGCCCCATCGATCGTAGCCTCGACCAGTGCCGGGATACCGGTAAAGCCGATCTGCCCCTCAACGAACGCCGCGACCGCGATCTCATTTGCAGCATTGAGGACGGTTGTCGCGCCTCCCCCGGTCCGCATCGTGGCCCAAGCGAGACCAAGCGCCGGAAACCGCTCCAGATCGGGCTTCTCGAAGGTCAGGCTTCCGATTGCCGCAAGGTCGAGCCGGGGCGCCGGCCAATCGATCCGGTCGGGCCAGGCGAGGCAATGGGAGATCGGAATGCGCATGTCGTGCGCGCCGAGATGGGCGATCACGGAGCCGTCGAGGAACTCGACCATGCCGTGGACAATCGATTGAGGGTGAACCACGACCTCGATCTCATCCGGATCGAGAGCAAATAGATGATGAGCCTCAATGATTTCGAGGCCTTTGTTCATCAAGGTCGCCGAGTCGATCGTGACCTTCGGCCCCATCGACCAGTTGGGGTGCTTGAGCGCCGCTTGCAGCGTCGCCTTACGGATCTCGTCCTTCGACCAGGTGCGGAAGGGCCCGCCAGAGGCGGTGATGATGACCTTGGTCACGTCCTCCCGCCGACCGGCCGTCAGAGCCTGGAACAGCGCATTGTGCTCGGAATCGACCGGCAGCACGGTCGCGCCGGTCTTCTGGGCACGCTTCATGAACAGGGTACCGGCGCAGACGAGGCATTCTTTGTTGGCGAGCGCGAGCGTCGCTCCCCGCTCGATCGCGGCGAGCGCCGGCTCGAGGCCGGCCGCCCCCGTGATGGCGCCGATCACCCATTCGGCCGGGCGGCGCGCCGCTTCCACGACCGCTTCAGGACCCGCCGCCGCCTCGATGCCGCTGCGGGCGAGGCCGGACTTGAGTTCCGCATAGGCGGATTCGTCCGCGACGGCCGCGAAGCGGGCCCCCAGGTCGCGCGCGAGCCGCGCCAAGGCGGCGCCGTTCTTGTGCGCGGTCAACGCCTCCACGGCAAAGCGATCGCGCTCACGCCGCAGCAGATCGGCCGTGCTGGAACCGATTGATCCGGTCGCGCCCAGGATCGAAACGGTGCGCGGCGCGGTTACGGGCTTGGAACGGAGGGTCGGCGCGCGGTCCATCAACTCACCAGATTGGAAGCAATTCACCAGATCAAAAGGCCTTGGGCGGGGGCAGCAAGGCCTCCGCGCCACAGACCCACCATGGCGGCTGCCAGAACGGCTGTCAAAAACCCGTCCAGCCGGTCCATGACGCCGCCATGCCCGGGAATGAGATGGCTCGCGTCCTTGACGCCGCAGTGGCGTTTGATCGCGGATTCAATGAGGTCGCCACCTTGGGATGCGACCGACAGCAGGAGTGCAACGCCGGCGAGCGGCAGCGTCAGCGCCACGCCGGCGACCCCGACGACCAACAGCCCCGCCGCGACCGCGCCGAGCGTGCCGCCGATCGCACCGGACCAGGTCTTCTTCGGGCTCACGGCGGGCATGAGCTTCGGGCCGCCGAGCGCGCGCCCGGTGAAGTAGGCGAAGACGTCGGTGCCCCAGACCACCGCGAACAGGAAGACGATCGCCACGAACCCGAGCGCCGCGTCGCCGCGCAGGATGACCGGACCGATCAGCAGAACGCCAGCATAGAGCAGGCCCGCGATCATCCAGACGGCAAACGAGGCGAGTGTGCGCGTCCCTCCACTGCTGCCCCGGACCAGCGCACTCCATTCCCAAAGGACGATACACGCCGCCAGCGTCCAAAACGCCACGAAGGGCCAGCCGCCCCAATACGTGATGACGAGGACGACCGGCGCCAGAACGAGTGACGACATCCAGCGCAAGGCGAGATTGCTCGGACCGTGATCGGGACTTGGGGCCGCCTCTTCGGAGCCCGCCACGCGCTACGATCCGGTCTTGGCGGCAAGGCCGCCGAACCGGCGTTCGCGGCGGCGATATTCCTCGACCGCCTGCTCCAGCGTCACGCGGTCGAAGTCCGGCCAATAGACCGGGGTGAACACCAGTTCCGAATAGGCCGACTGCCAGAGCAGGAAATTCGAGAGCCGTTGCTCGCCGCTGGTGCGGATGATGAGATCGGGATCGGCGAGGTCCGGCGCGTCGAGATGCTGCCCGATCAGCGCCTCGGTCACCGCCTCCGGCTTGAGCGCACCGCTTGCCACGTCGGCGGCGATGCGGCGCACCGCGCGCGCGATCTCGTCGCGCCCGCCGTAATTGAAGGCGACCATCAACACGAGGCCGTCATTGGCGCGCGTGAGGTCTTCTGCCTCCTCCAGCAGGCGGCGGATCCCGGGGTCGAGGTCCACGCGCTCGCCGATCACGCGCACGCGCACATTGTTGCCGTGCAACTCGGCGAGATCGTTGCGGATGAAGCGGCGCAACAGCCCCATCAGGTCGCGCACCTCGGAGGCCGGCCGCTGCCAGTTCTCCGAGGAGAAAGAGAACAGGGTGAGACAGGCGATGCCCATGTCGCCCGCCGCGCGCACAGTCTTGCGCAGTGCTTCCACGCCGCGCCGATGGCCTTCGACGCGCGGCAGCCCACGCGCCGCGGCCCAACGGCCGTTGCCGTCCATGATGATGGCGACATGCCGCGGCACGTCGGAACCGGCGGCGGGCACCGCACGCTTCGGCTCGGCGATCGCCGCTATCTTTGGCGCCTGGACCTCGGGCATCGTGACAAAAAGCTCCTTCCCGCTCGTCACACCGTCATGATCTCTTTTTCTTTGGTCGCGAGCGCCTGATCCACGTCGGCAATCGCCTGGTCGGTCACCTTCTGTACCTGATCGGCGTGGCGCTTGTGCTCGTCCTCGCTGATCTGGTGATCCTTTTCCATCTTCTTGAGCACTTCGAGGCCGTCGCGGCGCACATGGCGCACCGCGATCCGCGCGGCCTCGGCGTATTTGTGCGCGACCTTGGCCAGTTCCTTGCGGCGGTCCTGGTTGAGTTCCGGGATGCGCAGGCGGATGACCTGCCCCTCGGTCTGCGGTGACAAGCCCAGATTGGCCGCGCTGATCGCCTTCTCGACCGCATGCACCATCGAGCGATCCCACACTTGTACCGAGATCATCCGGGATTCGGGCACGCTGATGGTCGCGACCTGATTCATCGGCATATGGCTGCCATAGGCTTCCACCTGGACGTGATCGACGAGGCTCGCCGAGGCGCGCCCGGTCCTTAAGCCTCCAAGCTCCTGCTTGAGGGCCTGCAAGGCACCCTGCATGCGCCGTTTAAGTTCGTCGAGACTGTGCGTGGGCGCGGCCATGGCTTTTCCCCCCGAGAGCGTCCTCTTCTGCCCGTCGACGCCGAGCGCGGCAGGCGGCCGTCAAGCCGTTTTCAGCCGACCAAGGTCGAGCGTCCCTTGCCGCTCAGGACTGCCGTGATCGCGCCCGGCTCGCGGATCGAGAACACGATGATAGGCATACGGTTTTCCCGGGCAAGCGCGAAGGCGGTGGCATCCATAACCTTGAGGTCGCGATCGATCGCGTCCTGAGGGCTCAGACGGTCGTAGCGCTTGGCCTTAGGGTCCCTTTTCGGGTCGGCGCTGTAGACGCCGTCGACGTTGGTCGCCTTCAGCACCGCGTCGCAGCCCATCTCGGCCGCGCGCAGCACGGCGGTGGTATCGGTCGTAAAGAACGGATTGCCGGTGCCGCCCGCGAACACGACGACACGGTTGTCTTCGAAGTGACGCAGCGCACGTTGGCGCTCATAGGTCTCGCACACCTGCGGCATCGACAGGGCCGACATGGCGCGCGCGGGCGCGCCGGCCCGTTCAAGCGCCGCCTCAAGGACAAGCGCGTTCATCACGGTGCCCATCATGCCCATCGCGTCCGCAGTCGGGCGCGCAAGCCACGCAACCGCCGTCTCGGCGCCGCGGATGAGGTTGCCGCCGCCGACGACAACACCGACCGTCACGCCGAGCTTCCGCGCGGCGACCAGATCACTGACGATATTCTCGATGGTCGGCGCGTGGATGCCGAATTCATTCGGGCCGGAAAAGGCTTCGCCCGAAACCTTGACGATCACACGTCGATAAGCGGGCTTGGCCATCTGTCGGTCCCGTCTTCGCCGTGCCGGCGGCCCTCGTCAGCCGGTGCCCGCCGCCGCCGCGACTTCGGCGGCGAAGTCCGGCCCCTGCAGCTTCTCGATGCCCTCGCCGAGCGCGTAGCGCACGAAGCCGGTGACCTTGATCGGACCGCCGACCTTGCCCTCGTTCTCCTTGAGGGCCTGACCGACGCTCTTCTTATCGTCGAAGATGAACTGCTGCTCGAGCAGCGTCTGCTCCTTGTAGAAGGTCTTCAACCCCGACTCGGTGATCTTCTCGATCATGGCCTCGGGCTTGCCCTGTTGGCGGAATTTGTCCGCCAGAATATCCTTCTCGCGCTTGACCACCGCGGGATCGACCCCGGAAGCATCGACCGCGAGCGGGTTCGACGAGGCGATGTGCATCGCGACCTGCCGGCCGATGACGGCAAGCTGATCCGCGCTGCCGGACGATTCGAGCGCGACCAGCACGCCGATCTTGCCGAGCCCTTCGGACACCTGATTGTGCACGTAGCTCGCGACGCCCCCCTGCCCGACCGACAGCACCGCCGCGCGGCGCAGCGTGATGTTCTCGCCGATGGTCGCGATCGCAGACGTGATCGCATCTCCGATCGTCATGCTGCCGGCCTTGGCGGCCTTGATCGCCTCGACGTCCGAGCCGACTCTCAGCGCGACATCCGCGATCATCTTCACCAGGCCTTGGAAATGGTCGTTGCGCGCGACGAAGTCGGTCTCGGAATTGACCTCGACCATCGCGCCCTTCTTGGGGTCGAGGAACACGCCGATCAAGCCCTCGGCCGCGACGCGGCCGGCCTTCTTGGCGGCCTTGGACAAGCCTTTCTTGCGCAGCCAATCGACCGCGGCCTCCATGTCGCCCGCGGTCTCGCCGAGGGCTGCCTTGCAGTCCATCATGCCCGCGCCGGTCTTCTCGCGCAGGCCCTTCACCATCGTGGCGGTGATGTTTGCCATCTTGAAGATCCTTCAATCCGTCATGCCCGGCCTTGTGCCGGGCATCCACGTCTTGTTCATCCGACGCAACGGGAAGTCGTGGATGGCCGGGACAATTGGCGAGAAGACGGTGCTTCGCACCTTTTGCCGGCCATGACGCAGGTATAATTACTCCGCGACGAACTCTTTCGCCTTCGCGATCCAGCTCTCGACGCGACCGGGAAGTCCGACTTCCTCGCCGATCTTCTCGGCATCGGTGCCGCTGAACTCGGCGATCTGCGAGTAGTGGAAGACGCCGAGATCGTTGAGCTTCTTCTCGATCTCGGGCGATACGCCCGGCAGCTTCTTCAGGTCGTCGGCAATGCCACGCGGGCCCGAGAGCGGCTGGAAGCCGGTGATAGGCGCCTCCGGGGCAATCTCCTCGACGACCGGCTTCTCGGCCGCACCGACGTCGATGCCGTGCTCGCCCTGTGCGCGGCCGATGCCGTCGATTGCCGCCTTGGCGACGAGATCGCAGTAGAGCGTGATCGCGCGGCCGGCGTCGTCATTGCCCGGCACGACATAGCTGATGCCGTTCGGATCGCAATTGGTGTCGACGATCGCGGCGACCGGAATGTTGAGCCGGCGCGCCTCCTTGATCGCGATGTCCTCCTTGTTCGTGTCGATCACGAACAGAAGGTCGGGCAAACCACCCATCTCCTTGATGCCGCCGAGCGCGCGATCGAGCTTTTCCTTCTCGCGCGTGAGCGTCAGGCGCTCCTTCTTGGTGTAGCCGCCGGCCGCCTCGTTGGATGAGAGCATCTCCTCGAGCTGACGCAGGCGCTTGATCGAGGCCGAGATCGTCTTCCAGTTGGTCAGCGTGCCGCCGAGCCAGCGCGAATTGACGTAGTACTGCGCGGAGCGCTTGGCAGCGTCCTTGATCGCGTCCTGCGCCTGCCGCTTGGTGCCGACGAACAGGATGCGGCCGCCCTTGGCGACCGTATCGCTGACCGCCTGCAACGCGCGATGCATCATCGGCACCGTCTGCGCGAGGTCGAGAATATGGATGTTGTTGCGGGCCCCGTAGATGTACTCCGCCATCTTCGGGTTCCAGCGGTGCGACTGATGGCCGAAGTGCACGCCAGCTTCCAGGAGCTGGCGCATCGAATAGTCAGGAAGCATGTGTCTTCTCCGGTTGATCCGCCGCGGACCCGTGAGCCCCAACCGATCATTCGACCGGGGCACCGGACGGCGTTAAGCCAAGGTCCGCGTGTGAGATGGACGGCTATATAGCGACGGTGGGGGGTGGACGCAAGGAAAACACCGCGTTTTCGCGGCTTTGTCCTCGGTCGATCCGTTTTCGTTGCCGCAGCGCTGGTCAGATATCCCAGCCCTGGCTCTTCTTCAGGACGACGGGCCGGATCGTGTCGGCATGCGCCGCGGTCCGATAGGTCTGCGACACCGTGAACTGGTCGCCGCCGCGGTGGCTTATGACGTGGCCGAGGCTTGCGCCCATCGTGCCGACCATCACGGTCGCCAGCAGGACCGCGCCGACCACGCCGGAGCGCGGGAACAGAAGGCAGAGGCCCGCCACGATCTCGATCGCGCCGGCAACGACCAGGAAAGTCGTGCCGAGACCGATCATCGCGAACGGCACGGCGATGAAATCCATGCCGGTCAGCTTCGCATAGCCCGCCGCGAGAGCAACGAGACCCACCAGCATTTGAAGGCCGTAGAGCGCGATGGTCTTCATGGTGGCTCCCCTGTCGATCTCTGCCGCAGATACGCGTCTGCCGCTTTCCTTCGATGGCGGGACCCTACGCTCGTCTCGTATTGTCAAGATGTCGCTTGATGGGCGAGTTAGTATCATTTGTATCGTGGCGCCGACGACACAGTTTCGCGATGCACGCGACACGTTCGTGATACAAATGATACAAAACGCAGGCATCGCGACACACCGACGATACACGGCATCCCCAGTATAAAGACGTGCCGGAGTCGTGGCTGATGCCCAGTTTGTCGCAACAAACATCAATTCCAAAAAACAGGACGGCTAGCGACCCTGAGCGGACGGAAGAGCGCTACGCGCTCGCGATGAGCTCCATCAAATACGCCGTTTATGACGCCGATCTGGAAGGCGGAGAGGTCTATTTTTCCGAAGCCCTGCGCAACATGCTGGGCATGAAGCCGGATGACCCGGCCTTCACAACCGGGAACATCATAGAAACCATCCATCCGGACGACCGGCCCGTCTACCGCGAGGCGATCGTCACCCATTTGAAGGGCAAGACGCCGCGATTCGAGGTCGATTTCCGCTATCGCGGGGCTGACGGAAGCTGGCGTTGGTGCCGGCAGCACGGCATTGCGATGCGCCATCCCGATGGACAGGCCTATCGCATCGTAGGCGCGATGAGCGATGTGACGGAATCGCGTCACCGCGACCGCGAGCTTGAAACCGCCAAAGCGGTCGCCGCCTCTGCCTATCGCACCGGCGATGCGCCGGCTCCGCCGGACACCGCCAACGAAGAGCGCTACGCGCTCGCGATGGAGTCGATCAGCTACGGCCTTTACGACTGGAATCTGGAGGCTGACACCGTCTATTTCGCGCCGAGCTTGCGCATCCTCCTCGGATTGACCTCCGCGGCGCTCTCGACGGCGGACGACTGGCGCGAGCGCATCCATCCGGCCGACTGGCCGATGTTCCACCGCAAGCTGGTCGAGCACCTCAAGGGCGAAACGCCCCGATTCGTCTGCGAGCTGCGCTACCGCACCGAGGACGGCACATGGCGGTGGGCACGGCAGTATGGCCTCGCCTTCCGCGGCCCCGACGGCCGCGCGCGCCGCCTGGTCGGCGCCGCAGGCGACATCACCGAGGTCAAGCAGCGCGAATGGGAATTGCAGTCGGCCAAGAGCGTGGCGCAGCGCCACCTCCCCGTCCACGCGCTCGACCAGGGCGATCCGGCATCGCGCTACGCGCTCGCCCTCGAATCCATCAGCGTGGGCTGCGGCGCCTATGACGTGAGCATCGAGACCGGAATGGTGTATCTGGCTCCGGCGCTGGTCGACGTGCTGGGCTTGCCCGAATACGGGCCAGTCAGCGATTTCGCCAACGTTGTCCATCCGGACGACCGTCCGCTCCAGCGACGCATGATCGGCGCGCTCTACAAAGGCGAGATATCGCGCCTCGACATCGAATTCCGTTATCTCGGCAAGGACGGCTCGTGGCGCTGGGCGCGTCAGCACGGGATCGTCGTGCGTGATGCGAACGGTACCGCACGCCGCATGGTCGGCGTCACCGGCGACATCACCGAGACGAAGCAGCGCGAGCGCCAGTTCGACACCGCGAGGGCCGAGGCGGTGGCTGCGCAACGCGACATCGAGCATACGCGCGAAATGATGCAATCCGTGCTCGACAACATGACCGACGGGGTTACGCTGTTCGACAAGGATTTCCGCTGGCAGTTCAGCAACCGCGCGCACATCACGAGCCGCGAATACACCCCGGCGGTCATGCGTCCCGGCGCGTCGGGGCGCGACCTCGTGCGCTATCAGATCGAGCGCGGCGACTTCGGACACGTCGAGAATATCGAGGCGCTACTCGACGAGGTCGAGGCGCGGATGCGCAAGCCGGGAGGCAACCGCTACGAGCGGCGCACGGGCGGCGGGCGCTACATCGAATTCACCTACAAGCCGCTCGATGACGGCAATCTGCTCGGCATCTACCGCGACATCACCGAATTAAACGAGCGCGAGCAGGCGCTGGCCGCCGCAAAGGAGGCGGCCGAAGCCGCGCGAGATGCCGCCGAAGCCGCCCGCGCCGAGGCGAGCGCCGCGCGCGCCGAAGCCGAAAACACCCGCGAGGTGATGCAGACGGTGTTCGACAACATGAACGACGGCGTCATGTTGTTCGACAAGGACTTGCGCTGGAAGTTCGTCAACCGCCAGCTCATGGAGTTCCAGCGCTTCACCCCCGAGGTCGCCTTCCCGGGCGCTTCGGTCCACGACATTCTGCGTTTCCAGGCCCGGCGCGGCGATTTCGGCCGGGTCGCGGAAGCCGATGTCGAGCAGGAGGTCAGCCGGCGCCTCGCCGTGATGCAGGCCGGCGCGCGCTACGAACGCCGCACTGCCGGCGGCCATTACATCGAGTTCAATTTCAAGCCGCTGCAGGACGGGTCGCTGCTCGCGCTCTACCGCGACATCACCGAGCTGAAGGAACGCGAGGAAGCGCTCGCCACCGCGAAGGTCGCCGCCGAAGAGGCGCGCGACGACGTAGATCGCACGCGCAATGTGATGCAGACCGTGCTCGACAACATGACCGGCGGCGTCATGCTGTTCGACAAGGACTTCCGCCTGCAGTTCGTGAACCGGCAGGTGTCGGAATTTCAAGGCTACCCGCCGGAGGTCATCCGCCGCGGCACCTCGGGCCGCGAGATTCTCCGGTTCCAGATCAACCGCGGCGACTTCGGCGAGGTCGCGGACGTCGAGGGAAAGATCGACGAGCGAGTCGCGATCATCACCGCGCCCGGCGGCAACCGCTTCACGCGCCATACGCTCGACGGGCGCTACGTCGAGTTCACGTTCCAGCCGCTTGCCGACGGCGGCATCCTGGCGTTCGGCCGCGACGTGACCCGGCTCAAGGAACGCGAGCAGGCGCTCGCGGCGGCGAAGGAAGCCGCCGAAGCCGCGCGCGACGACGTAGATCGCACGCGCAATGTGATGCAGACCGTGCTCGACAATATGAGCGACGGCGTCACCTTGTGGGACAAGGACTTCCGCTGGCAATTCAGCAATCGCTACAGCATGCAGATGTGGGGCTATGCGCCAGACCTGCTCAAGCCCGGCATCAGCGGCTACGACATGATCCGCTATCTCGCCGAGCGCGGCGAGTTCGGACCGACCGATGATATCGAGCGCACCGTGCAGGAGCGCTGCGCGCTCATCCTGCGTGCCGGCGGCAGCCGCTACGAGCAGCGCACCGCGCGCGGCAAATACCTCGAATTCATGTTCCAGCCGCTCAAGGACGGCGGCCTGCTCGGCATCTATCGCGACATCACCAAGCTCAAGGAGCGCGAGGAAGCGCTCGCGGCGGCCAAAGAGGCCGCGGAGGGCGCGCGCGATTCCGCCGAGCGCGAGCGCGCCGAGGCGGAAGCCGCCAACCAGGCAAAATCCACTTTCCTGGCGACCATGAGCCACGAGATCCGCACGCCGATGAACGGCGTGCTCGGCATGATCGACGTGCTTGAGCGCCAGGGTCTCGATTCCCCGCAGAAGCGCTCGGTCGCGACCATCCGCGAATCCGCACAGTCGCTGTTGCGCATCATCGACGACGTGCTCGATTTCTCCAAGATCGAGGCCGGCCGGCTCGAGCTGGAGGAGACGGGGTTCTCGCTCGCCGGACTGATCGACGGCGTCGTCGGCACATTCCGCCAGCAAGCCGTGAGCAAGGGGCTCGCGCTGGACGTCGAGATCGACGCGGGCTCCGACGACGCTCTTGTCGGCGACCCGACCCGCGTGCGGCAGGTGCTGTTCAATCTGCTCGGCAACGCGCTGAAATTCACCGAACGCGGGCGCGTGACGGTACATGCCGGCACCGAGCCGATCGGCGGCGGCGAGACGCGCATCACCATCGCGGTCACCGATACCGGCATCGGGCTCGACGAGGACGAGCGCGCGCGGCTGTTCCGCCCCTTCGCTCAGGCGGACTCCTCGACCACGCGACGCTTCGGCGGAACCGGTCTCGGACTGTCGATCGTACGGCGGCTCGCGCAGCTCATGGGGGGCGATATCGCGGTCGAGAGCGTACCGGGCGCGGGCTCGACCTTCACGGTCACGATGATGCTGCACGCGGCACCCGCCGACTCCCCGCTCAACAACACGCTGCGCGTGAGCGGCCGGGCACCGGGGGCATCCTCGTCGGCGCGAATCAAGGCGCGCCCGCGCGTGCTCGTCGCCGACGATCATCCGGTCAATCGCGAGGTGCTCGTCCGCCAGCTCGAGCTGCTCGGCATCGCCTCCGACACGGTGACCGACGGCGTCGAGGCGTTGGAAGCCTGGACTGCCGGACGCTACGCGGCGGTGCTTGCCGACATCCACATGCCGCGCATGGATGGGCACGAACTCACGCGGCAGATCCGCGCGGCCGAAGCCGAGCGCGGCGAAGGCCATACGCCGGTCGTGGCAGTGACCGCCAACGCGATGAAGGGCGAGGACGAGCGCTGCCTTGCCGCCGGGATGGACGCCTACCTGGCAAAGCCCGTCAACATGGATCAGCTCCGCGCGACGCTGGAGCGCTGGATGCCGATCGAGGAAGCCGAATACGGCAACGAGGCCAACGGCGAGAAAGCCAAGCGGGCGAGCGCCATCGACCGCGAGGTGCTCGCGGCTTGGCTTGGCGACGACCAGGCCGCGATCGATTCGCTGCTGACCAAGTTCCGCGACACCGCGGTCGCGGCCGAACGCGAGATCGGCGCGTCCTCGCGCGCCGGCGACCTTCCGACGCTCGCGGCGGCCGCCCACAAATTGAAGGGCGCCGCCCAAACCGTCGGCGCCGCCGGTGTCGGCGCGGCGGCGGCCACGCTGGAGCAGGCCGGCAAGGCCGGCGACCGCACGCGCTGCCGCGAAGGCCTCGGACCGCTCGCGGCCGAGCTGCGCCGCGCGCTCGCCGAAATCCAGGCGCCGTAAGCGCGCCCGAAGCGCGTCAATCCTTCGGTGGCACGAACATGTAACCGACGCCGCGCACGGTGCGGATCGCATCGGGATGGGCCGGGTCGACCTCGATCTTTCGCCGCAGTCGCGTGATGCGCAGGTCGATCGCGCGGTCGAAGGCTTCCATCTCGCGATGCGCCGTGACTTCCAACAGCCAGTCGCGGTTGAGCGGCCGATTCGGGTTCTCGGCGAACACCTTGAGCAGATCGAGCTCGCTCGCCGCGAGCGTTTCCTCGCTGCCGTCGGCAGGGTCGACCAGGACGCGCTTTTCCAGGTCAAGCACGCGGCGGCCCATGCGCACCCGGGGCCCGCTATTGGTCGCCGTACCCGACGTGCGCCGCAGCACGCTCTTCACCCGCGCCAGCAGTTCGCGCGGCTCAAAGGGCTTGGAGATGTAGTCGTCCGCGCCGGTCTCGAGCCCGACCACGCGGTCGACGGTGTCGGTCGCAGCCGTCACCATGATGATCCCGATGCGGCCCGAGCGCTCGCGCAACCAGCGGGCTAGCGCGAAGCCGTCCTCCCCGGGCAGGCCGACGTCGAGCAGAACCAGCGTCGGCAGCTCGCGCTCCAGCAGCTTGCGCAGCGCGGGGCCGCCGTCGGCGCCGCTGACGCGGAAGCTCTGCTTGGCGAGGTAGTCGACGAGAAGCTGGCGCTGCGCCGCCTCGTCCTCGACCACCACGATGTGCGGACGATGATCCATGCCCCCTCAACTCGCCCGCGAATAGCGGGATCGCGAGATCGAAGTACTGCCGCGATGCAGCCCCGAAGACCTATATACGGACAGGTTCCGGGAAATTCCAATGGACGTTGGCGGAAACGGCTGCGGTAGAAGCTCGCGGGTCATGCCGCCGTGCGGCGCGCGTCCCGAATGACGACCTCACCCGGCCGGTTCGGTTTGGACCCGCCGATCTTGATCTCGATGCTGTGACCCAGCGCGGCCAGAAAGCGCATGAGGCGTTCGAACGATACTTCCGAGAACTTGCCGCCGAGAATCTTGGAAAGCTCCGGCTGGGTCGCTCCGAGACGCCGCGCGGCTTCGCGCTGGGTCAGGCGCAGAGCCTTGATCGCGCGGTCGAGCCTCAACACGAGTTCGGCCTTGAGGTAGTGCGCTTCCGCATCGGGAAATCCAAGCTGCAGCCAGACATTCCGGCTGGGATCCTTGGCCGCGGGGATCTTCGTCATCGCCGTACGTCCTTGTCCTCGATCAAGTCCTTCAACCGCTTTTCGATGAGCCTGATGTCCGGCTTCGGCGTTTCAGCGCCCTTCTTCGACTTCTTCTGAAACGCGTGCAGTACATAGACAGCATCGGCATAGCGCACGGTATAGACGGCCCGGTAGGCGTTGCCTGCGTGGTTTTCTTTGACCTCGACGACGGTCCCGCCGCCAAATCCTTTCAGGGTTTTCGCTGCGGTCGGATGGCGCTCTCCCATCTGGGCGAGAAACAGCGCGTAACCCATCTCGCGCTGCACGTCGTCCGGAAAGGCCGCGAATTCGGTTTTCGATGTTCCGCGCCAGACGAGCGGCCGCGGCCTTTCAGCCTTCGGAAGCATTGTCACGTATGTGAGTTCTCACATAATATGTCAAGCAAACAACGGAGAACCAGCCCTAACCCGCCTCCACCTGCATCACGCCCGGCACGGCCTTGATGGCGCCGGCGATCTGCGGCGAGACCTTGTAGCGGCCGGGAAGCCGGATATCGGCTTCGCCGCCGCCCTGCAGTTGCAGCACCAGCACGATTTCGCCTTCGCCGCGGCTTTCCAGCCGCTTCATGACGCTCTCGATCGGCTGTTCGGACTTGAGATGGATACGGAGCTCCTTCTGCATCTTCTCGGCCGCCTTTTCGAGCGGCTCGACCGACTGGATGCGCGCGCGCACGTCGTCGCCCTGCGCCTCTGCGCTCAGGAACAGCAGCACCGCCGCGCCCGGCTCCAGCATGTCGCGGTACTGCTGCAGGCCTTCGGCGAACACGATCGCCTCGTAATGGCCCGATGGGTCGGAGAACTCGATGATGCCCATCTTGTTGCCGGTCTTGGTCCGGCGCTCGACGCGCGAGACGACCGTGCCGGCGACGCGGCCGGCGGTCGCGCCGGCCTTTACCTCGCGCGCGAAATCGGCCCAGGACTTCACTTTCAGCCGGGCGAGCGCGGCCGCGTAATCGTCGAGCGGGTGGCCGGACAGGAAGAAACCGATCGCGTCGAACTCGCGCTGCAGCCGCTCGGCCGGCAGCCACGGCTCGGCCGCCGGCAGCGGCAATTGCTCGCGCGTCGAAGCTCCGCCGAACAGCTCGCTCTGGCCCAGCGTGGCGTCGTCGTGACGGCGTTGCGCGGCGGCGAGGATCACGTCGACGCCGGCATGCACGCGCGCGCGATTGCCCTCCAGCGCGTCGAACGCGCCGGACGCCGCGAGGCTTTCCAGCACGCGCTTGTTGATCGCGCGCGGATTGACGCGGCTTGCAAAGTCCGTGATGTCGCGGAACGGCTTCTCGCCGCGCGCCTCGGCGATTGCCTTGACGGCCTCCCGGCCGACGCCCTTGAGCGCCGCAAGCGCGTAATGGATCGTATTGCCCTCGACCTCGAACATCTCGCCGGAGCGGTTGATCGAAGGCGGCTCGACCTTGACGCCGAGCCGCTGCGCCTCGGCGCGGAATTCGGCGAGCTTGTCGGTATTGGCCATGTCGTAGCTCATCGACGCAGCCATAAATTCGACCGCGTAGTTCGCCTTCAGATAGGCGGTCTGGTACGTGATCAGCGCGTAAGGCGCGGAGTGCGATTTGTTGAAGCCGTATTCGGCGAACTTGGCGCAAGCCTCGAAAATCGTTTCGGCATCCGACTTGTCGATCCCGCGCTCGACCGCGCCGGAGATGAAATCGCCGCGCTGCGAGGCCATCTCCTTCCTGTCCTTCTTTCCCATCGCGCGGCGCAGAATGTCGGCCTTGCCGAGGCTGTAGCCGGCAAGATCGCGCGCGATCTGCTGCACCTGCTCTTGATAGGTGATGATGCCGTAGGTCGCCTCCAGGATGGGTTGCAGCCGCGGATGCTCATATTCGATCGGCTCATGGCCGCGCTTGCGCGAGCAGTAAGTCGGAATGTTTGCCATCGGGCCCGGCCGATAGAGCGCGACCAGCGCGATGATGTCCTCGAAGCGATCGGGGCGCATGTCGGTGAGCGCGCGCCGCATGCCCTGCCCTTCCACCTGGAAGATGCCGACCGTCTCGCCCCGCGCCAGCATCTCGTAGCTCTTGGCGTCGTCGAGCGGGATGCGCGCGAGATCGAGATCGATGCCGCGTCGTTTCAGGAGCTTCACGGCGAGCGCGAGCACCGACAGCGTCTTGAGCCCGAGGAAGTCGAACTTCACGAGGCCCGCGGCCTCGACCATCTTCATGTTGAACTGGGTCACCGGCAGGTCGGATTTCGGATCGCGATACATCGGCACCAGTTCGGAGAGCGGCCGGTCGCCGATCACGATGCCGGCGGCGTGCGTCGAGGCGTGCCGGTGCAAGCCTTCGAGCTTCATCGCGATATCGAAGACGCGTTTCACGGTCGGGTCGGCGTCCCGAAAAGCCTGCAGGCGCGGCTCCTCGGCGATCGCCTTGGATAGGGTCACGGGCGCGGCCGGATTCATCGGCACCAGCTTGCAGAGCTTGTCGACCTGCCCGTAAGGCATTTCGAGGACGCGGCCGACGTCGCGCAGGACGCCGCGCGCCTGCAGGGTGCCGAAGGTGATGATCTGCCCGACCTGATCGCGGCCGTAGCGCTGCTGCACGTAGTCGATCACCTCGCCGCGCCGGTCCTGGCAGAAGTCGATGTCGAAGTCCGGCATCGATATGCGCTCGGGATTGAGGAAGCGCTCGAACAGGAGGCCGAAGCGGATCGGATCGAGGTCCGTGATGGTGAGCGAATAGGCAACCAGCGAGCCCGCGCCCGAGCCGCGGCCCGGCCCGACCGGGATGCCTTGCAACTTCGCCCACTGGATGAAGTCGGCGACGATCAGGAAGTAGCCCGGATATTTCATCCGCTCGATCACGCCGAGCTCGAAAGCGAGCCGTTCACGATAATCGTCGATGGTGCGGCCCGACGCGACGCCGAGCGCCTCGATCCTTCGCGTCAATCCCTCACCCGCCTGCCGGCGCAGCTCCGCGCTTTCGTCGACCGCTTCTCCGCCGAGCGCGGTGAACCGCGGCAGGATCGGCTTGCGCGTCATCGGACGGAACGCGCAGCGCTGCGCGATCTCGACCGTGGAGGCGAGCGCCTCGGGAAGGTCGGCGAACAGCGCCGCCATCTCGGCGCGCGATTTGAACGAATGCTCGGGGCTGAGCTGGCGCCGCTCGCCTTCCGCGATGAGCCGGCCTTCCGCGATGCAGATCAGCGCGTCATGCGCCTCGTAGTCCTCGCGCCGGGCAAAGAACGGCTCATTGCAGGCAACGAGCGGCAGGCCCTGCGCATAGGCAAGCTCGATCAGCGCGGGCTCGGTCAGCTTTTCGGCGCCGCCATGACGTTGCAGCTCGACGTACAGCCGGTCGCCGAAAACGCCATGCAGGCGCGCGCAGCGCGTGGCCGCGAGATCGCCCTGGCCTGCCGCGATCGCAAGATCGAGCGGCCCGCCCGGCCCGCCGGTCAGCGCGATCAGGCCGTCGGCCAGGGTTTCGAGCAGGCCGAGCTTCACGTGCGGCGCCTGGTCGGCGGGCGTGTCGAGGAAGGCGCGCGAGGACAGCCGCATCAGGTTGCGGTAGCCCTCCTCGCGCGCCGCGAGCAGCACGAGACGCGGCAGCTTCACGGTGTGACCGGGGCCGCGCGGCCCGGCGTCCTGGTCTGCGAAATCGACGCTCAGCGCAATGCCGATGATTGGCTGCACGCCGGAGGCAGCAAGCTTGTCGGAGAATTCGAGCGCCCCGAACATGTTGTCGGTGTCGGTGAGCGCAAGCGCGGGCTGGCGGTCGGCCTTGGCAAGCTCGGCGAGCTTGGCAATGGTCAACGCGCCTTCGAGCAGCGAATAGGACGAGTGCACGTGCAGATGCACGAAGCCGGCTTGCGCCACGGGACCCTCGCGATTCTCAGATTATCGCAATGGTGGGGATGGCGGCCCTGCCTGTCCATCGGCATTCGGACCCGTCCACCGGGCGCCCACACAGGCAGCGGCCAGCGCGGCAGCCCGATCAGGTCGGTTCCGACGGCCGAAACTTACAGCATCGCAATGACTTGCGCCCAAATCGCGATCATGCTGACGAACAGGCCGAGCGAGAGTAGCGCAGCAACTTCCTCAACGGCGGACCGGAACATCACAACCCCCATCTAGAACATAGGAAGAACATTGTTCTCATTATGTTCCAGAAGTCAAGGGGGGCCTGGACTTTGCCGTTTTCGCCGCAATAGGCCCTTTGGCATTCAGCTTATTCGTTGCTTCCCGGCCGCGCTCCCAAATAGACTTCCGGCCACCAGCCGTTCCCTGTGGGAGGTCCATCGTGAAGACACGCCACGCGGTCGCGTTTGCTATTGCCGGAGCAGCGCTCGGCGCGCTTGCCGTTGAAGGTCTGCACGCACAAGCCAAGCCGCCGGTCTATGTGGTCAACGAGATCGACGTCACGGACAAGGCCGGGTTCCAAACCTATGCCGAGGCCCAGTCGAAGCTGATCCAGAAGCACGGGGGACGATACGTCATCCGCGGCGGGAAGATCGTCGCCACGCTCGCGGGAACGCCACCGTCCGACCGCTACACGGTTTACATGTTCGACAATCAGGACAGCATGCAGGCTTGGCGCGATGACCCGGCGCAGAAGGACGGATTGGCGACTCGCGACAAGGTCGGCAAGTTCCGCTCCTTCGTCGTCGAAGGTCTATCGAAGTAAGGCGGTGCAGAGGTCGCCCGTATCGGCGGCGTCTACGACACGGCGGCGGCTCCGTCTCAATCCACCTCCACCAGCCGCCCGTCCTGCAGAGTCACGCGGCGGTCCATGCGCTGGGCGAGCTCCAGATTGTGCGTCGCCACCACGGCGGCGAGCCCGGACGCGCGCACGAGTTGCGTGAGCGCACCGAATACGTGCGACGCAGTGCGCGGGTCGAGATTGCCGGTCGGCTCGTCGGCCAACAGTACGCGCGGGGCGTTCGCGACCGCGCGCGCGATCGCGACGCGCTGCTGCTCGCCGCCGGAAAGCTGCGACGGCCGGTGCTCGAGCCGCTCGCCGAGGCCGAGATACGAGAGCAGCTCGCTCGCTCGGGTCTTTGCCTCCTTGCGCGAGAGCCCGCGGATCATCTGCGGCAGCATCACGTTCTCGAGCGCCGAGAACTCCGGCAGCAGGTGGTGGAACTGGTAGACGAAGCCGATTTCGGTGCGGCGGATGCGCGTGCGCTCGGCGTCGGAGAGCGTCGAGGTCGCGGTGCCGTCGACATAGACCTCGCCGCCGTCGGGATGCTCCAACAGCCCCGCGATGTGCAGCAGCGTCGACTTGCCGGTGCCCGAGGGCGCGATCAGCGCGACCGACTGGCCCGGCCACACCGCAAGCTCCACGCCGGTGAGGATCTCCAGCGTGGCGACGCCCTGATGGTAGCGGCGCTCAATCGCATGCAGAAAGATCGCCGGTTCCTTCTCGGCCGCCGGCCGTTGCTCACTCATAGCGCAGCGCCTCGACCGGATCGAGCCGCGCCGCGCGCCACGAGGGATAGAGCGTCGCCAGCAGCGAAAGCGCCAGCGCCATGATCACGACGGCGGTCGTCTCGCCCGGGTCCATCTCGGCCGGGAGCCGCGACAGGAAATAAAGCTCCGGCGAGAACAGCTCAGTCGCGGTCAGCCAGGACAGGAACTGGCGGATCGTCTCGACATTGAGGCAGATCACCAGCCCGAGCAGGAATCCCGCGAGCGTGCCGACGATCCCGATCGAGGCGCCGGTGATCAGGAACACCCGCATCACCGCCCCGCGCGTTGCCCCCATGGTGCGCAAGGTCGCGATGTCGCCGCCCTTGTCCTTCACCAGCATGATCAGCCCGGAGATGATGTTGAGCGCCGCCACCAGGATGATCAGCGTCAGGATCAGGAACATCACGTTGCGCTCGACCTGCAGCGCGTTGAAGAAGGTCGCATTGCGCTGGCGCCAGTCGATCATGAAGATCGAGCGTTGCGCGGCGTCAGTCACGAGCTTGCGGAAACGATCGATGCGGTCGGGATCGGTCGTATAGACCTCGATCGCCGTGACGTCGCCGGCGCGGTTGAAATAGAGCTGCGCCTCCGGCAGCGGCATGAACACGATCGCGGAATCGTATTCCGACATACCGATCTCAAACACCGCCGCGACCTTGTAGGTCTTGATGCGCGGCGTCGTGCCCATCGGCGTCACCGCACCCTTGGGCGCCACGAGCGTGATGTTGTCGCCGGAGTGCACCGAAAGCTGGTCGGCGAGCCGCCGCCCGATCGCGAGGCCCTGGCCGGTGTCGAAGCCCTCGAGCGTGCCCTGCTTCAGGTTCTTGGCGATCGAAGTGAGCTTGTTGAGGTCGGCGGAGCGAATGCCGCGCACCAGCACGCCGGCGGCGTTGAACGGGGATGAGGCGAGCGCCTGGCCTTCCACGATCGGCGCAGCGAGGCGCACGCCCGGCACCTTCGAGATACGGTCGGCGACCGCTTCCCAGTCGGTGAGCGGCGAGTCGATCGGCTGCACCAGCAGATGGCCGTTGAGCCCGAGAATCTTGTCGAGCAATTCCTTGCGGAAGCCGTTCATCACCGCCATGACGATGATCAGCGTCGCGACCCCCAGCATGATGCCGAGGAACGAGAAGCCGGCGATGACCGAGATGAATCCTTCCTTGCGCCGCGACCGAAGGTAACGCAGCGACAGCATCCATTCGAAGGGAGCGAAGGGCCGGGTCCCGGTGGGGTCGCTCATCAGTCTCCGTCCAGTCCCGGCATCTCACCCGATTCTGGCGGATTCAAGCCACCACAGAGCGCACCGAATCGGCCGCGGTGAACAGTTTTATCCGGTCAGTGTCCGACTCAAAATGATT
>PLJS01000072.1 GCA_003140315.1 Hyphomicrobiales bacterium | reverse complement strand
GGCCGCCGCCGGCGGGATACTAAGCGCGCAGGGTGGCCGCGTTTTCATCGTGGACCGCTTCACGGGCTCAGTTCGAGTATGCACGGCGGACGAATGCACAGTACCAAGCGATCCGTGGGCGGTGGTCAAGCAGAAACCAACTGCGCCAGAGGACGCGGAAACCAAGCCTTGGACCATATATCAAAAAACGCCGCCACCATCAAACTGAGGCACTACCCGAAAGTGGGCCGCCTTATTCAAACTAACCCACTACCAGCCTGATTGTCACGGCCAAGATGAACGACGTTGATCCGCAAGCCTGGCTCGCCGACGTTCTGGCTCGCATCGCCGAGCATTCTGTCCAAAAGCTCGATGAACTGCTGCCCTGGAACTGGTGCCCGCTCAACGCGCAGGCCCGTCAGGCGGCTTGACCATGGCCGCGATCAGCCACGTCTTCACAATCAGCCGTGTCGCCCAGATGCTGGCTGAGGACGAGCACTTGTATAGCCCGACTCATCGTCTAAAAACGAACGGCGTACGACCCCTAGTTTTGCTAGTTTCCTCTTGTTGAAGTGCGTGGCGCAGCTTTTGCGCTTGATCCAGGGCGTCCCGAATATTTTTGTCGCTAGATCCCTCTTCGAAAAATATGACAGCTTCACAATTGGGGCACTGCCTTGAATAACCACTCTGCACCCGGCGTGCCCTATCTCTGAATTTCGATTTGCATCTGGGACAGCGTATCTGGATCGAGTCATCCAAAAAAGTGATCCTCCGGGCCGTAGGCGACCACTCGCGGATCGCGTCATCTCGTGCACCAAGCAAGACCGATCAAAGTCGAAGGCGACTCTTTCACCTTCAAACCTGCCAACCAAAGGTGCCTGGACGTTCATCGGGCGAGCGCAACTTCCGTGCCAAGACATCTGCTGGCTCAAACCGCAATGAAATCAAGCCAGAAAGGATAAGTGGCCCGGGCTCGTCGGCGGGTTCTAGCCGATGCGCCCCCCGAGTCGGCAAGAATCCGCACATCGCATTGAATCGATTTCGCACAATAGGTATAAAGTACCGGTAGATAACGCCGCCACCGTGCACGAAATTTATACTTCCGCTCGCTATTGTCGATCCGATTAATTGGCCTTTTGTGGAAGATGTGCTCAAATCACCAAAAGGGACGACTCGCGGATAACCGACGACACATGTCCGACCCACCTGACCCTAATGAGGTTTTCCCGCAGAGTGATCTTCAAAATTTTGAGGCCGTGCGGCCTGGCGGTGATCTCCCGATCAATCTGATCGTAAAGCAACTATCCGCTTCGACGAATACGAGTCCGATAAAACTTGCTCGTGATTATACGGCGCTTGCTTTGGGCCCGGGCCGAATTTCTTTTTCGGATTATTTGAAACTCAGGCTGTTCGACAAAGCGTTTTATGGCGCCAACGACCGAAACCAGGTCGTCGGCCGACGACGCAATTTCGCGCTCGTCAAAGCCGCGAACTACCGAATTGACTGGATGGGACTGTTTGCGAACAAGATCGCGTTGAGCAGCTATTTGGATGCATACGGATTCAAAACAATTCCCACCTTAGCGGTCTATGCGGCGGGTTTATCGTCGAAATCAGCACGAGTGCTTGCGAGTGTCGAAGAGCTGCGATCGTTTTTTGAGGCCGACGACAACTATCCTCTATTTTGCAAGCCCGTGGAGGGGTATCAAAGCCTCGGATCGATATCCTTGAAAAGCTATCGGTCGAACGAGAAAACCCTCGAAACTTTCGACGGACGGTTGATCGCGGTTGATCGCTTTATTGCAGAAATCTCGGCGCATTACCAAGACGGATATCTATTTCAACCACTTCTAGTACCTCATGCAATGATACGCCGGTTATGCGGCGATCGCCTGGCCACGATGCGAATCGTTACAATATCGACCGAGTCCGGGCCGAAAGTCTTTCGCGTGTGCTGGAAAATTCCTGCCGGTATCAATGTGGCTGACAACTATTGGCGGCATGACAATCTCCTCGCGACAATCGATCCGGCAACATGGCTTGTGACTCAGGTGGTGTCGGGAACGGGGCTCGATCTGCGCTACCATACGCACCATCCTGATACGGGAGAGCAACTGGTCGGAATCCAGGTCCCCAACGGTGCGGTAGCCGCAGAACTCGCCCTGAACGCCGCGCGGCTGATGCGCGATATGCCGCTGATCGGTTGGGACGTGGCCTCGCTGGATGCCGGGCCGATCATCGTCGAGGCAAATGAAAAGCCGGATCTCTTTCTCAATCAGCTCGCGGATGGCTGTGGTGTCCTCGACCGCGAGTTTCTCGATTTTCTGAAGCTGCAAAAAGGAAGGGCTGCTGCGCGGACGCGAGCCATCAAGCTAGAAGCGCGTCAGGTGTGAGCCTTGCTCGCGCGGCATTTGGCTCGTCTGCCGCCGCCGCACCGAATTTCAGTACGGCTTTCAGCAGGGCGTCGATATCGCGCGGCTCGGTCCGGTGATTGAAGATGGCAACCCGTATCGCAAGGCGGCCTCCGATCGTGGTTGTCGATGGCGCCGCCACTCCGGATTCATGCAGATCGACGACGATTCTGGCGTTCAGCCGATCAGCCTCGTCGCCGCGGTAGCGAAAGCAAACGATATTGAGCGAGACCGGAGCGAGCAGTTCTAATTCTTTGGATGTGATGATTCCGATCTCCAAGTACCGCGCGAGCTCGCACGTTCGCTCCATCATGGCGCCAAGCGCGTCGGTTCCGTAGACCTTGATCGTGAACCATGTCTTCAGCGCGCGGAAGCCGCGGGACAGATCGATGCCAAATTGGCAAGGCCAAGGCGCGCCTCCGGCGAGACCGCGTGTCTGCGGACGCAAGTATGCGGCCGCCGAGGAGAAGGTATCGCGATGGAGCGTACCGTCGCGTACGAGAATGAATCCAGCATCGTACGGAACCTGCACCCACTTGTGAAAGTCGAGCGCAATGGAATCTGCCTGCTGGATGCCGGCAAGCCGCGGCGCGATTTGCGGCGCCATGATCGCGGCCGCCCCAATGGCGCCGTCAACGTGGAACCACAGGTTCTCGCGACGCGCAATGCCGGCGAGAAGCGCCAGGTCGTCAATCGCCCCGACGTCCACGGTGCCAGCCGTACCGACCAGGAGAAACGGCAGAAACCCGGCCTGTCTATCGCTCGCAATCGCGGCGTCGAGGGCATCGAGGTCTATTTGATGGCTTTCGGTCGTGGGAACGATATGAAGCGACTCGGTGCCAAACCCGGCGAAATCCATGGCCTGGGTAACGCAGCGGTGAGCCGCGGCGGATGTGTAGGCGACCAGCCGCTGGGCGGATGATGATATTCCTTTCTTGCGGACGTCGACTCCGAGTGCGCGGGTGCGAGCGATGAGCACTCCGAGCAGGTTTGCCGACGAAGAGCCGGTCACGAACAAGCCGGTCGCACCGGGCGGGAAGCCGAAAAGCTCACTCATCCAAAGAACAAGCTGGCGCTCGACTTCGATAGGAGCGTGATCGCGGCCGCCAAGATTTGCATTGAGCCCGGCGGCAAGCATCTCCGCCAACATGCCGGGCACGTTGCCGCCACCATGGACCCAGCCCATAAATCCCGGATGCGCGTTTCCGGCGGCGAAAGGAAGGATGTTGTCCATGAACTCATTGTGGACGAGCGCAAGCTCGGTCGCTTCGCGTGGAATGGATGCACGGAAACGGGCCCGGACATCATCCGGAATCGGCTGCCAAACGGGACGTTCGCGGATCGCCTCGATGTAGTTGAGAATGTCGTCCAGCATCCCGTGCGCTTGAACGCGGGTGCTCGGCCAGTCCGGAGGGTCAAGGCTTCCACCGAGAGGAAAATGATCTGGATTGTCCATGGCGGAAGCAGACTTACATTAACAGATTAATAAACTATGGTGCTAACGACCGCGGCTTTCTGTCACGTAATCGCCGGTTCGCGCAAGCGACTTAGATCGAACGAACCAACGCTGTTTCTTTGTTTAACGCCGGTACGAGGCATGCGTTTGCCGATTAACATTATGTTAATCATTGCCGTTCAGACAACCGGTATTGAGCATTGTCACTGCCTTCTATCGAAATGGCTCCGATCGACTTCAGCCTCGACCGGAGCCGCTCATTTCTTGATAAAGGCGCGACTTTTTGCGCTCTTTTCATCGGATGGAAGTCCGCGATCGCTTCCGTTACCGTGAGCCGCAATCGGACACGCCTTCGCAGATGGGCGCGCGTGTCGTTGTCGAGCAACGGTGTAACAATTTATTAGCAGCTGCAGCCCTAGAAGCAGGTCTTTGGCAGGCAATCGGCCATGCTCAAGCTCTTCGAGAATTGGGTCCAAATCCGTGCCGTTGCAGCGCGGATGCGGACGCTGGCCTCCGATTTTCGTTCGAATACGCGCGGCAATGTCGCGATCATTTCCGCGCTGGCGGCCATTCCGCTCTTTGCGGCCGTTGGCTGCGTCATCGACTATTCGATGGCCTCCTTAGTGAAGGCGAAGCTGCAGGCGGCGGCCGATGCTGCGACCCTCGCCACTATCTCTATCAACTCGCCCATCGTTGCGAGCGCCAAATCGAACGGCACTGTTTCCGGCGGTCCGGCCTACGCCACCAATTTTTTCAACGCGGGCGCTACCGCAATTAGCAAATCCGGCACCATGAACGTAGCGTCGACGACCAACGTGTCGATGACGGGGAGCACGGTTACAGCCAAGGTCTCTTTTACCGCCCAGATCCCGACGTTCTTCATGGGGATCATGGGGTACAAAAACATCCCGATCGCCGGCTCATCGACGGCGAACTACACGCTGCCGGTCTACATCGATTTTTACCTGATGCTCGACGTCTCCGGGTCGATGGGCATGCCCTCCACCACCGCCGAGCAAGCGCGACTCCAGGCCGTCAATCCCGATAACCTGTCCCTGTATCCCAGCGGCTGCACGTTCGCGTGTCACTTCGCCGCGCAGAACGGCTGCGCCCAGTCCAATCAGGGCCCCATTCCGGCGGTGGGCAAGCCAACGAACCCATCGCCCGGCGGATACTGTCAGGGCTTTACCATCTCGCGGTTGGGAACGACGCCCGTATTGATCTCAAGCGGTAACAACACGACCAACGGCAACTATGTGAATTGGAACAACAGCCAGGTCAGCTCCTGCCCCACTGCCGGAACCACATCGTGCATTCAATTGCGCCTCGATGCGGTGGGTTACGCGGTGAACGCCTTGTTGACTACCGCAAACAACACCGAGAAGAACACCGGGACGTCGAACGAATTCCGCGTCGGCCTTTATCCATTCATCCAAACTCTCTGTTATTCGGCGGTAAGCAGCAGCAATTCCTGCTCCGTCGGCCTCACCACCAATCTCACCGGCGGTACCATCACTAACTTTGCGGCGCAACTCGCTATTCTGTTGGATACCGGACAGAATTCAACACTCGGCTCCGGCGGAACGCATTTCGAGAACGCCCTGAACACCATGAATATCAACGTCATTCCGACCGCCGGAACAGGAACGCCCGCGAAACCTTTGCCCTATCTGTTCATTGTCACGGACGGTTCACAGGATTACCAAACGCAGTGGACCGGCAACTGGTCGTCGCAAAATTGGTCCCCCAATGGGGCGGTTCCCTATCAGAATTCCGCGACGGTCATTCCGCCAAATAGCCAAGACTCGAACAATTATTGCGCCACAATGAAAAACCGCGGAGTAAGGATCGCCGTTCTCTACATTCCCTATCAAACCATCCAGAATGCCAATTCGAGTTTCGCCAGTAACGAAGACGGCTACGCCAACAATAACATCCCCAATATTCCCGCGGCCCTTCAAGCTTGCGCTTCGCCGAATTTCTTTTACACGGCCAACACGCCGGCTGACATTCAAAATGCGCTGGTCACGATGTTCGAGCAGGCGGTGAGCACCGCTCATATCTCGCAATAAGGGTCCTCCTCATGCAGGAACCACCACGAGCCGCGCCGCGCGTCCTCGACGGGAGCTTCCATTCGAAAACCCGCGCCCGTTGCAATAACCGACGCGAAGTGACCGGAGGCGTTCCGAATGAGATAACTAAAAATCGTATGATTTATGGTTCGGAGCTTAGCACGTGCCGGGCACATTATTGTACTGGATACATACGCTGCTGCGTGGCGTTACATAGAGATTGTCAGACAGCGTAATTGGGCCGGTGACGAAATAGCCGAACGATGGCGTGTATTTGTAGCTTACTTCGGCGAAGATTAGATAACAGGGATATGAATTGCAGGCGTTGGTCGAAGCGAACTGAGTAGGAAGCGTGGTCCACGAAGCCCCCTGGGCGTAAGCGGTACCGTTGAGCGAATAACTCCAACTGACCGTGGCGTTGCCGGCTGAAGTTGCTTTTATCTGCGAAATCTTCACCACGACCGGCGTGCTCGAATACGGTGCGAGCACGGCGGCGGTCGAGCCGGTTATCGCCGTCATGTCGGTGGATTGGATACCGTTGGTGCTGGTCGTGTATTGATTGGTGATGCTCCCCAGCGTGAAAGCAGCCGACCGCACCTTCATGTAGACGGCGATGGCGTTTGCGGCGTCGAACGAGGCCAGAAACAGCAGCATGAGTACCGGTACGATGAAGGCGAACTCGATAGCGGCGACGCCGCGGGTCGAGGTCGCAAACCGGCGACCAATGTTGAGCGATGCGATCATGATCAATAGGGCTCCACTCTGAAGGCCGTGACTCCCATCATTTCTGCCGCGTTGTTCGGAAGATTCGAGAGGGAAAACCCGAGGGGGCCGCTGATAACCGACCACGGGTAAACAAGTTGCACGACCATGATCTGGCCTTGCGTGCCGGGGCTATAAGCCCAAGTCGTGATGGGTTGACCATTGTTGTACAAGGCCGGCTTCGAGGTATTGGCGCCCGCAAAGCTCGGATAGCTCTGCACGATAAGGATCAGCGAATTGCAATTGAACACCGACGGCAGGTAATTTTGACAGATCTGGTTCTTGAACGCGCTCTGCGACAGGCCCTGCGCCTGCCCGGTCATGAAGAGCCGGCCCGCCTGCATGGCTGCGTTTTGCAAGCTCTGCTGCACAAACAGGAAGATGCTTACTTGAAAGATGGCGAGCAGCACGGCCAGAAAGACCGGGGCAATGATCGCGAATTCGACAGCCGTAGCCGCCTGCTGTGCAGCGACGAAACGAGCAAGATCGCGCCCGCAACGACGAAAATATCTTGTCAGGGCTCGGATCATGCAGACCCTCATTGGCGTTCCGAAGACGCTCTGTCCGCTCTCCCATCAATAGTTAGCAAGCATTTATTTTTCCTTGCCCCGACCGAAAGCACGGCAGACATTATCGTTAACGGCAGGTAGCGACCCGGCCCCGTTAATTGGCTAAGGAGCCCTGTCCTTCGAAATTTTCATCGTGGCGCGCCGCAGTCGCAATCCGATGACCGCCGGCGATGCCGCCGGCCAACCCGACGCGCGCCTCCGCGCGGTGCTAGGAGGCTATTATACCAACCCGCCGATTGGC
>PLJS01000290.1 GCA_003140315.1 Hyphomicrobiales bacterium | reverse complement strand
TGCGGATCGCCGCGAAGCGCTCCATCACGGCGTCGACGATCTCCTTGTTGTCGGCAAGGTAGGCGCGGCCTTCCTCGGTGATGCTGTAAAGCTTCTTCGCGCCTTCGGTCTGTGCCGTGACGTAGCCGGCTTCCTCCAGNNGATGATCTCGTAGCCGTGGCGCGTCTGCTCGGCGATCAGCGCCAGCGCGATCAACTGGATGTCGCCCTGCGCCAGCATGCGGCCGGCGCGCATCGTGTCGCTGCCGCCCGGGTCGTGGCCTCCGCCGAAGTGGCGCCGCCAGCGGCGGCCGCCCTCGGAGGGGCCGCATTCTCTCTCTCTGTGTCTCATTCCGAACATGTCGGTTCTCCTTCGTTAGATATATCTTTAGATACAACACGAGATTTGTAATATCAAGAGATATATCTTTAGATATAATTTTGTAAGTCGAATCAAGGCGTTAGAATCCGTAACGCTCGTATGCGAGCCGGCCATGTGACCGCCAACGGCCTCCTCCGCGCCCTTGAAGCCGTTGCCGACTTGGTCTCAACATCGCTTCGAACGCCGCGCCGATAACGCGGCGGCGGGAGGATGGCGTGGCGCAGGAAGCAGGCTCGTTCGACTACATCGTCGTCGGCGCGGGGAGCGCGGGCTGCGTGCTCGCCAACCGCCTCAGCGCATCGGGCCGCCACCGCGTGCTGCTCATCGAAGCCGGCGGCGAGGATCGCAACATCTGGATCCACGTGCCGATCGGCTACGCCAAGCTGTTCACCGACGCGCGTCACAACTGGCTCTACAATTCCGAGCCCGAGCCGGAGCTCGGCGGCCGCCAGATCATCCAGCCGCGCGGCAAGGTGATGGGCGGCTCAAGCTCGATCAACGGCTTGCTGTACATCCGCGGTCAGGCCGAGGACTTCGACCACTGGCGCCAGCTTGGGAACGCGGGCTGGAGCTTCACCGACGTGCTGCCGTTCTTCCGCCGCGCCGAGGACCAGCAGCGCGGCGCGGACGAGCTGCACGGCGTCGGCGGGCCGCTCTCGGTCTCCGACGTGAGCGAGCCGCATCCTTTGTGCGAGGCCTTCATCGCGGCGTGCGAGCAGGCGGGCTTTCCGCGCACCGATGATTTCAACGGCGCATCCCAGGAAGGCGCGGGCTACTTCCAGCTCACGACGCGCAAAGGCCGGCGCTGGTCGACCGCGCGCGGCTATCTCAAATCCGCGCGCAAGCGGCACAATCTCGCCGTCGTGTCGAATGCGCTGACCACCCGCATCCTGTTCGAGGGGCGGCGCGCGGTCGGCGTCGAATATGTGAAGGATGGCGCGACGCATGTGGCGCGCGCCAATGCCGAAGTGATCGTGTCGGGCGGCGCGTTCAACTCGCCGCAGCTCTTGCAGCTTTCCGGTGTCGGGCCGGCGGAGTTGCTGCGCGAGCACGGCATCGACGTGGTCGCCGACATGCCGGGCGTCGGCGCCGACCTGCAGGACCACTACCAGGCGCGCTTCAACTATCGTTGCGCCGAGCCGATCACCATCAACGACATGATGAACAGCCCGCTCGGCCGAATCGCGGCGGGCCTGCGCTACGCGTTGCTGCGCAAGGGCTTCCTCACCGTCGGCGCCGGCTATGCGGGCGGCTTCTTCAAGACCGATCCCGCGATGGCGACGCCGGACGTGCAGCTTCACTTCATCCTGTTCAGCGCGGATTCGGTCGGCCAGAAGCTGCATGCGTGGCCGGGCTTCCTGGCTTCTGTGTGTCAGCTTCGCCCCGAAAGCCGCGGCACCGTGCGCATCAAGTCGAGCGATCCGGCGCAGGCGCCGGCGATCCAGCCGCGCTATCTGTCGGCGGGCGCCGATCGCGACGTCATGGTGGCCGGCATGCAGTTGCTGCGGCGGGTCATGGGGCAGCCGGCGCTCGGGCGTTACATCGAAGAGGAGCTTACGCCCGGGCCGAAGATCACGAGCGATGCCGACCTGCTCGAATTCGCGCGGGCGAAGGGCACGACCGTGTTCCATCCGACCTCGACCTGCCGCATGGGCTCGGACGTGAAGGCTGTGGTCGACGAACGGCTGCGCGTGCGCGGCTTTACGGGTCTGCGCGTTGCCGATGCCTCGATCATGCCGACGGTCGTATCGGGCAACACGAATGCCGCGTGCGTGATGATCGGCGAGAAGGCGTCCGACATGATTCTCGCCGACGCAAGTGCCAAGGCGGCCGCCGTCGCGGCTTGAGGTGCAAACCTTCGACTTCATCATCGTCGGCGCGGGCAGCGCCGGCTGTGTGCTCGCGAACCGGCTGACGGCCGACGGCCGCCGCAGCGTGCTGCTCATCGAAGCCGGCGGCGAAGACCGCGACATCTGGCTGCACATCCCGCTCGGCTATGGGCGGCACTTCACCGATCCGAAAGTCAACTGGCTCTACCAGACCGAGCCGGAGCCCGAATGCCATGGGCGGCGGATCATCGCGCCGCGCGGCAAGGTGATGGGCGGCTCGTCGTCGATCAACGGGCTGTTGTACGTGCGCGGGCAGGCCGAGGACTTCGACCGCTGGCGCCAGCTCGGCAATGCCGGCTGGAGCCACGCCGACGTGCTGCCCTACTTCCGCAAGGCCGAGGACCAGCAGCGCGGCGCGGACGAATTCCACGGCAGCAGCGGCCCGCTCGCGGTCTCCGACATGGAGCCGCTGCCGATCTGCGATGCGTTCATTGCGGCGGCGGAGCAGCGCGGCTATACGCGCAACCCCGATTTCAACGGCGCTGCTCAAGAAGGCTTTGGCTATTACCAGCTCACCACCCGCAACGGCCGGCGCTGCTCGACATCGGTTGCGTATCTCAAGCCTGCACGGCGGCGGGCGAACCTGAAAGTCGTCTCGCAGGCGCTCGCGACCCGCGTGCTGTTCGAGGGCCGCCGCGCGGTCGGCATTGAATATTCGCAAGGCGGTGTGATGCACACCGCGCGCGGCGGCGAAATCATCCTGGCGGGCGGGGCCTTCAACACGCCGCAGCTCATGCAGCTCTCGGGACTCGGCCCGGCGGCGCTGCTGCGCCAGCATGGCATCGACGTCGTCGCCGACACGCCGGGTGTCGGCGCCGAGCTGCAGGACCATTTCCATGCTCGCATGGTCTACCGCTGTCGGCATCCCGTCGGCATCAACGATCTCTTGGCGAGCAAACGGCGCGGCCTGATGGCGGGCCTGCGCTACGCGCTGACGCGGCGCGGACTGCTCGCGATGGGCGCGGCCTATGCGGGCGGATTCTTCCGCACCAACGCGGCCGCAGCGACGCCCGACGTGCAGTGCCACATCATGCTGTTCTCGGGCGACACGATCGCGCCGCCGCTGCATCCGTTCTCGGGCATCTCGTGCCCGCTGATCGTGCTGCGGCCGGAAAGCCGCGGCACCGTGCGCATCACGTCGGCCGATCCGCGCGCCGCGCCGGCGATCGTGCCGCGCTATCTCTCGGCCGCGAAGGATCGCGACGCGATGGTGGCGGGCCTGCGCGCATTGCGTGGCATCATGGCGGCACCGGCGCTCGCGCCCTTTATCGAGGCCGAGCACGATCCGGGACCTTCATGTGCGAGCGACGACTTTCTTGAGTTTGCGCGTCGCAAAGGCTCGACCGTCTATCACCCGACCTCGACCTGCCGCATGGGCGACGATCCGACCGCCGTCGTCGATGCGCGGCTCCGTGTGCGCGGTGTGTCGAACCTGCGCATCGTCGATGCTTCGATCATGCCGGCGCTGGTGTCGGGAAACACCAACGCGGCGGTGATCATGATCGCCGAGAAGGGCGCGGACATGATTTTGCAGGATGCGAAGGCGTAATCAATGATCATCCCCGTGCTCGAACCGGCTCAAGATTGCCTCGACCCGGCGCGCGCCGATCTCGGTGCGCGCGACCTCTATCGGCGCGCGGTCGTGCAGCGCCGGATTTGGCTTTCGCAGCCATTGTTCGGCGAAGTCGTGGTCGCCGAAGACCTCTTCGGCGTAGTGCGCGATACGTGCGACGGCGAGAGGCTGTTGGATTTGGATCATGAGCGAACTTTATCATCGAAAAGGTGGCGGCGTCATGATCGCCGTCATCGTTTCGCCATAGCGAGCCGTGGATCGAAGTGAAACGTGCGCGTGCCCGCGATTATCACATCGCCCATCGCCGGATGCGCCGGATTGAGGATCAAGTTGACCTCCTCCGGCACCAATATTGACGGGACCTGAAGGACAAGATGGTCGCCGCGCCCGATCCAATCGTCGCCGACCGCCTGACACGCAGCCAAAGGGTCCGGATGGGCCAGCAATTCGGTGAGGCGTTCCCGCGTCACCTGCATCGTGGCCGCTTCGTCCGGGACGGAAAGCTGAACGGCTTGCAGCACCGGCAAGTCATCTCTCTGCGCCGGAGGTATGTTGACGTAGACTTCAAGCACACTGAGCGACAAATGCGACGCGGTGTAGATCGCATTCCGCCCGCGCGAGTTCCACCGTCCGCCGAACAACCTGGCGCCTTCGCCGTCGAGCTCATCGGCAAACTCGGGACGAGCGAGACGCCAGACGAACGGCATTAGCTGAAGATGCCGTGCGCAAATCGTCCAAGCACATCTTCGACTTCTCGCGCTCCCGCATCGGTCTCCGCCAACTCATTCGGGATACGATTCCCCAGCGCGGGATTTGGAAGACTCAGGAATTTCCGCGCGAACGCAACGTCGCCGAAGGTCTTGTTCGCGGCCTCGGTGATTCGCAGAAGACGAGAGATCGCGTCGGCCTCGCCGATCTTCAGAGCCTCCCGCTTCGCAAGCCTGCGCTTGAACGTACGTTCTGGAATGGCGCGATACACCGTCTTCTCGGGTAGCACGCCGTGATCGATCAATTCCTGCACGCGCTTGGCCGGGATGCCGCGCACGATGTCGTCATGCATAAAAGGCTGCGCCTCTTCGGCAAAACCGGAGGACGGAACGCTGTTGGGCTTGCGGGTTGCGCGGGGCATGGCTCGGCTTCTGCTCCGCCGCAATATAGGTCGCTTCGGCAAATGCCGCAAGATGATCGGCAAATGCCGTCACGCTCCCTTCGCCATTTCCCTCAGCTTGAACTTCTGGATCTTGCCGGTGCTTGTCTTCGGCAGCTCGGTGAACACGATATGGCGCGGGACCTTGTAGCCGGCGAGATTCGTCTTGCACCAGGCGATCAGATCGTCGGTCGTCACGCTCGCGCCGGGTTTGAGCTCGACGAACGCGCAGGGCGTCTCGCCCCATTTCTCGTCGGGCTTCGCCACGACGGCCGCGGCCTGCACGGCCGGGTGCTTGTAGAGTGCGTCCTCGACCTCGATCGAGGAGATGTTCTCGCCGCCCGAAATGATGATGTCCTTTGAGCGGTCCTTGAGCTGAATATAGCCGTCCGGATACATCACGCCGAGGTCGCCCGTATGGAACCAGCCGCCCTTGAAGGCCGCGTCGGTGGATTTTTTATTTTTCAGATAGCCGCACATCACGACGTTGCCGCGCATCATCACTTCGCCGAGCGTCGCGCCGTCGCGCGGCACCGGTACCATCGTGTCGGGGTGGCGCACGTCGAGCCCCTCCAGCACCGGATAGCGTACGCCCTGGCGCGCTTTCTTCGCGGCCTGCTCGGACGCGGGCAGCGCGTCCCATGCGGCATGCCACTCGTTCACCACGGCCGGGCCGTAGACTTCCGTGAGCCCGTAGACATGCGTGACGTTGAAGCCGGCGCTCTTCATGCCGGCGAGCACGGCTTCCGGCGGCGGCGCGGCGGCGGTCGCGAAATTGACCGTGTGCGGCAACGCTTTCCGTTCGGCGTCGGTCGCGTTGAGCAGCGTCGACATCACGATCGGCGCGCCGCAGAGATGCGTGACCTTGTGCGTGGCGATGGCGTCGAACATCGCCGCCGCGCGCACGGCGCGCAGGCACACATGCGTGCCGGCGACGATCGATACGGTCCACGGAAAGCACCAGCCGTTGCAATGAAACATCGGCAGCGTCCAGAGGTACACCGGGTGCTGCTGCATGCCGCACGTGATGACGTTGCCCATCGCCAGCAGATGCGCGCCGCGGTGGTGATAGACCACGCCTTTCGGGTCGCCGGTCGTGCCCGAGGTGTAGTTGAGCGCGATCGCGTCCCATTCGTCGTCCGGCATGTGCCAGACGTAATCCGGATCGCCTTGCGCGACGAAGTCTTCATATTCGATCGCGCCCAGCCGCTCGCCGGGCCCTGAATATTCCGGATCGTCATAGTCGATCACCAGCGGCTTCACCTTACAGAGCGCAAGCGCCTCCTTGACGGTCTTGGAGAACTCGCGGTCGGTGATGAGCACCTTGGTCTCGGCGTGATCGAGCGAGAACGCGATGATCGCAGCATCGAGCCGCGTATTGAGCGTGTTGAGCACGCCTTGCGTCATCGGCACGCCGTAATGCGCCTCGACCATCGACGGTGTGTTGGCGAGCATCGCCGAGACGGTGTCGCCGCGCTTGATGCCGCGTTTCGCGAGCGCCGAGGCAAGCCGGCGCGTGCGCGCGTAGAGCTCCGCGTAAGAGCGCCTCAGCCGGCCGTGGATCACGGCCGTATGCGCGGGATGGACCGACGCGGCGCGCTCCAGGAAGTTGAGCGGGGTCAGCGGCTGGAAATTCGCCGGATTGCGGTCGAGATCGATGTCGTAGGCATTCATGCTGTCCACCCTGATTGGGCGGTAGCCTAGCCAAAGCGGCGCCTGCCTCGCAATGCGATGGCCTCAGCCGTGCCATAGCCCGACCGCGCCCTGCACCAGCAGCGCCGCGGAAATCACGAACATCAGCGCATAGGAGATGCGGTAGAACGGGCCGGTCGGGATGTGCTGCACCAGCCAGAAGCCCAAAAAATTCGTCGCGATCGCGAACGGCATCAGCACGATCGAAACCAGGAAGTTAGCGCGGTTGAGCTGTCCGAGCGCGAAGTAGGGAACGACGCGCATCAGGTTCACCACCGCGAAGAACATCGTGGCGGTGCCGACCAGGCGCAGCTTGTCCATGTGCTGCGGCAACACGTGAACCGAGAACGGCGGCATGCCGGCCGACGCGATCGCCGAGGTGAAGCCCGCGCCCGCGCCCCAGAACACGCCGCTCGCCGCGCTCGGCCGGCGTGGCGGCGGCACCTTGCCGAACCAGACGTTCAGCACGAACACGACCCCGATCACCCCGATGATGAGGCGCACGACGTCGTCCGGCACCACGGATGCGAGCGCCCACGCGAGACCGACGCCGATGACGGCGCCCGGCAGCATCACCTTTACGTTCCAGCGGTCCCAGTCGTGCCGGTACCACCAGACCGACACCACATCCTGCATCATCAGGATCGGCAGCAGGATCGCGACCGCCTGCAGCGGCGGCATCGTGAGCGCGAGCAGCGGCGTTGCCGCCATGCCGATGCCGGAGAAGCCCCCCTTGGCGAGCCCGATCAGCAGCACGGCAGCGACGGCGGTGGCGACGAAAAGGGGATCGTTGAACACGATGCGGGGAAACGATCGTTGCTGGAGGAGGGTGACTTAGATCAAAGCGGCGCGGCGGCGGCCAGCCGCTGTTTGCGCATGGCGGGTTTGTCGCGCCCGCGCGCCTTCTCAAAGGCGGTGGGGTGGCCCAGAATGACAAGAGCCAGGAGCCGAGGGATGGACGCGCCGATCAGCCGTTACCACGAGGTCTACGCGCGCGCCATGCGCGATCCCGAAGGCTTCTGGGGCGACGCCGCGCAGGCGATCGACTGGTATGAGCCGGCGACGAAAGTCTTCGACAAACATGCGGGCGTCTACGGACGCTGGTTCACCGGCGCGGTCTGCAACACCTGCTACAACGCGATCGACCGGCACGTGGAGCGCGGCCGCGCCAACCAAGCAGCGATCATCTACGATTCGCCGGCCACGCAGACAAAGCGCGTCATCACCTACGCGGAGCTGCTCCTGGAAGTCGCGACACTCGCGGCGGTGCTGCGCGACTTCGGCGTGGCCAAAGGCGACCGCGTCATCCTCTACATGCCGATGGTGCCCGAGGCGCTGGTCGCCATGTATGCCTGCGCGCGCATCGGCGCGATCCATTCGGTGGTGTTCGGCGGCTTTGCGGCGAAAGAGCTCGCCACGCGCCTGGACGACTGCAAGCCGAAGCTGATCCTCTCGGCAAGCTGCGGCGTCGAAGGCGCGCGCATCGTGCACTACAAGCCGCTGCTCGATGCGGCGATCGACCTTGCCACATCCAAGCCCGAGGCCTGCCTGATCCTGCAGCGCCCGCAATGCGAGGCGTCGCTCACGGCCGGTCGCGATCATGACTGGGCCACGCTGCGTGCAGCCGCGCTCGCCGACAACAGGACCGCGCCCTGCCTGCCGGTGCTCGCGACCGACCCGCTCTACATCCTGTACACGTCGGGCACGACCGGCATCCCGAAGGGCGTGGTGCGCGACAATGGCGGCCACATGGTCGCGCTCGCCTGGTCGATGAAGAACCATTACGACGTCGAGCCCGGCGAGGTTTACTGGGCGGCCTCCGACATCGGCTGGGTGGTCGGCCATTCCTACATCGTCTACGCGCCGCTGTTCCACGGCTGCACCACCATCCTCTATGAGGGCAAGCCCGTCGGCACGCCGGACGCCGGCGCGTTCTGGCGCGTCATCGCCGAGCACAAATGCGTCGCGATGTTCACGGCGCCGACCGCGTTCCGCGCGATCAAGAAGGAAGACCCGAACGGCAAGCTGTTTGCGCGCTACGACCTGAAAAACTTCCGCACGCTGTTCCTCGCCGGCGAGCGCGCCGATCCGGCGACGATCGAATGGGCCGAGCAGCTCTTGAAGGTCCCGGTGATCGATCACTGGTGGCAGACCGAGACCGGCTGGGCGATCGCCGGTAATCCGATGGGCCTCGGCATGCTGCCGGTGAAGCACGGCTCGCCGACGGTCGCGATGCCGGGCTACGACGTGCGCATCGTCGACGACCAGTGCGTCGAAGTGCCGACCGGCAAGATGGGCTCGATCGTCGTCAAGTTGCCGCTGCCGCCCTCCTGCCTGCCGACGCTGTGGCAGCAGGACGAGCGCTTCAAGGAAAGCTATCTCGCGGAGTTCCCCGGCTACTACAAGACCGCGGACGCGGGCTTCAAGGACGCGGACGGCTACCTCTTCATCATGGGCCGCACCGACGACATCATCAACGTCGCTGGGCACAGGCTCTCGACCGGCGGCATGGAGGAGGTGCTGGCGAGCCACAAGGACGTCGCCGAATGCGCCGTGATCGGGATCGCGGACGCGATGAAGGGCGAGGTGCCGTGCGGCTTCATCGTGCTGAAGGCCGGCGTGAACCGGGCGCCGGAGGAGATCGAGCGCGAGATCGTCGCGCTGGTGCGCGAGAAGATCGGCCCGGTCGCGGCGTTCAAACTGGCGATCACCGTGCCGCGCCTGCCGAAGACGCGCTCGGGGAAAATCCTGCGCGGCACGATGAAGAAGATCGCCGACGGCGAGACATGGAGCATGCCGGCGACGATCGAAGACCCGAAGGTGCTCGAGGAGATCGGCGGGGCGTTGAAGGGAAGGGTGGGGGCGTAGCCCCGTCTATTTGGCGCGCTTCATGCCGAACAGCTGCTGAAACACCGTGCCGCCGGTTCGGCCGAGCACGACGAAATACACGATGACCAGGACGATCATTCCCACCGCGGGCCATCCGGCGATTCCAAAAAGCTGGACCGTCTTGGTGCCCGGCGCGCCGATGACCAGCGGCGCCGTCGGGTGGTTTCCAGGCAGCATGGACATCAGGTAGCCGAAGACGACGGCGGCCAGCAGAAAATCCAGAATCCCGGCGACGTTGCGCTTCCACATCGGTTGCGGCGGATCATAGGTGGCCATGTCAGTCGCCCCTCATTTGCGTCGGGATGGGATCATTTCGTCATCCGTGCCGTCAAGATGACGCGGATGACGGGCGATGGATGTGATGGCCGTCACATGATGCGCGAAGTGCGGGGGTCGTGCGCAGCGCGCTCAGCTTCCCTTCTTGCCCCAAGGTAGCGGGTGTGTGCGAGTGGTTCGAAGACTTTCAAGCCGGAAGACCGTCTCAAGACACGCCTCCGAGCCGGCATTAAATGTCCATCTCAGTCTGTCGCGGATCGGCAACCGAAGTCTCGTTTTTATGAAGATCGTCTGCTGTCGCCGGTCTATCCGCCAGAATGGCTTTTGCTTGAGTGAGTGCCGCCAGATAAATTTCAATTTGCTCCTTAAGTTCAGCATGGCTTAGGGACTCATAGTCGCCCCGATGCCATACCTCGGACGAGCGTGCGCCAGAGTTCGTTCCCTCCAGCCGGGGGAAGCAAACGAACTCTCCGGGCGACTGTTGGAAATCTGTGAGCGAGAACACGGCGTCTTCAAGAACGATCATAAGAAGACGCCGCTGAAATCTAGTCAGTGGCATTGACGCCCACCCAACAACGAAGATGGGCTTAAGCACGCCGTTTTCTGAAATGACGATCAGTGGTTTCACCGGAACGCGGATGTCACGACTGATGTGATACGGAGCGACATATTCATCGTACGACGGAAGTCCGGAATAGTTCCGGGTCTCATCGTAATCGTAAAATGCCGTTACGAATTCGGTCACATAAGGTCTGCTTTTTTTATGCCCCCTCGATTGTGCGGCACGAAGCCCAGTTTCACGATCAAGCTTCAGAGCGATGCGATCCCTAATAATCGTAGCGCCGGCTACGTATGTGATGCGAGGCATTGAAATTGCGAACGCAACCAACGCTTTGGTGGTCTTGTCCTGATCCGGATGATTGTATCGAACCCAATTGTGCACATACGGAGGACGATCTAATTTATTGGGAGCCATGTGCGCCGTTCCTGTTTAGACGTGTCGCTTAACTCAATGTCTCGTCTCTTTGTTGAACCAAGCTCTGATGACATCGTCTGAGATGTGCATCCCTGGATTCGATTCGCCGCCGTGATTGTACACCTGATCCCACGGTCCCCCACGCGCATGAGACAACTCATAAAGCTTCGAGACTGACATTCCCAAATACTTGTCCAAAAGAGGCTCAAGCAAATCCAAGTCCTTGACATCGAACTGTCCGATACATGTCTCTTTTTGCGCAGTTGCCGGGTTGCGCTTTGTCGCGCGAGTTGTAATTGGCTCCCGCCCAAATTGCTTGAACTCGGAGTATAGTTCTCGAAAAACCGGACCGTGATCCCATGCTTCGGTCTTTGCATTTACCAGCGGTTTTCCGGTCGCCGCGAGGTACCAGGCGTGCAAGAAAAACGCGATCTTGTTGACGGTGAAGTTCGAAACCGCAATCCCCGCCTTTTCACTGCGGTCCAAAATTAGATTTGCAACAGCTCTAACGTCGTAGGGCATGCGAATGTGTACCTGATTTGTTCTAGCGCTTCAAGATCGCTGGAGATCGTAAGGTGGGTACGGGTGTGAGGTTCGTTGGGCGTCGAACAATATTGTGGGCGCGATTCGCTTTGCCCGTCCTATCGCGTCCGAAAAATAATTTATCCCCGCTCGCTCACCCGCCTTACATTTCTCGCATCCTTGCTCGTCTCCCGCCCGCGCTCATGACGTGGTCGGTTCGGCGGGCAGGCCGGGACGCGGGGCCGGAGATCTGGCCCTTGGCGTCCCCGGGGCTGAGGCCGGGTAACTGGCCTTGGCGGATGGAGCGCCGGGAGGCGCAGCGTCCGGGCGGTTGGTCTCGCCAACCTGCCGTCGCGCGACGTGCGCGCCTCGGGTCGGGTCTCGCAAGCCCGATCTGATCGGTGCGTGGGGCGCCCCGATCGCAAGGGGTGCAAAGGGGTTTTCGCCAAGCCTCTGGCGCCTCCCGGCGCTCCATGCCCCCACCCAACCCTCCCGCAAGCGGGGGAGGGAAAGAAGGGAGCAAACGGCAACCCGCGCCCTCGCTGAAACGGGTGGCGGAGCGTTGGCTTGCTCCGCTGTCATTCCGGGGCGCGACGACGTCGCGAGACTGATCCATAACCACAAAACGGGAGATTGAAGCGCAGCCGGAGCGACATCGAAATGATTGGGGTTATGGATTCCGGCTCTCGCTCGCGTTGCTCGCTCGGCCGGAATGACCACTTCCTGTTCCCCGCACGGAACCCATCCGCGCAATGAATGTTGTCCGCAGGTTCCAGGACATACGTCGCATTGGAGGAAACAATGGCGCGGAAATATTCCAAGGGGGCTGCGAAGAAGGTCAAACGTGCAATGCACGAACGCAAGAAAGGAACGTTGAAGAGAGGCCGCAGCGGCAAAAAAGTGACGAGCCGCAAGCAGGCGATCGCGATCGGCCTGTCCGAGGCGCGCGCGGAAGGCAAGAAGGTGCCGCCGCGCAAGAAGGCGAAGAAGAAATCCTAAAGCCGGTGTCGCTGCGTCATTAGGCGATCCAGGCCCGATGCTGTAAGGCAGGCGCGCCGGGCGAGCGATTGTTCGCCTCGGCCTTCAAGGACACTCAGTGGCAAATCCAGCACTCGGTACTAAGCGCCTCTGCATCGGCTGCAGCGCAAAGTTCTACGATCTTGGCAAGAACCCGATCGTCTGTCCGACCTGCGAGACGGTCTTCGTCGTGCCGAAGGTTGCGCCACCGCGCACGCGCAGCGTGTTCGATCCGCGCAATCAGCCGGCGCGCCACATGGGGACGCTGGCCGAAGCCGAGATCGCGCCGGCCGTCGCCGGGGATGCCGAGCCTGAGGACGCCGAGGAGACGCCGAAGACCGAAGAGGCCGATGACGGCGTCCCGATGCTCGAAGATATCGACGAGAAATAGCGCCGGCCTTGCCAGTGAGTTCGCGCGACGAAGCCTTGTGCCAGGCGTGCGGCGCCTGCTGCGCCTATTCGGCCGAATGGCCGCGCTTCGCGCTCGAGACCGACGCTCAGCTCGCCAAAATCCCGCGCGCCTATGTCGATGAGGCGTGCGGGCGGATGCGCTGCGGCGGCGACCGCTGCTCGGCGCTCACCGGAGAGCTCGGTGTCGCAACGGCGTGCGCGGTCTACGCAGCGCGGCCGGACGTTTGCCGCGAGTGCGAGCCCGGCGACGCCGCCTGCGGGACCGCGCGGGCGCACATCGGCCTTGCGCCGGTCATGCGCCCAGAGCTTTCAACGCCTTGACGGCGCCCTTCGCGGCCTTCTTGCCGGCACGGTAGGCGCCGTGCGCGGTTGAGAAGTCCTTGTCCGAGCAGTGCTCGCCGGCGAAGAACAGCCGCTCGTCGACGGGTGCGGCGAGCGTCGCGCGGTTCGCACGCGCATTCTTGCCGGCGTACGAATAGGCGCCGAGCGACCAGGGATCGCCCGCCCAGGCCGTTTCGATGATCGGATGCAGGCGGCTTCGCCATGTATTGCCGAGCACGCCGCAGAGCTCCTCGATCGCGAAGGACGCGAACGCGCCGTCGCCTTTCATCTCGAGCGCACGCGAACAGGCGCCGCCGAAATATCCCTGGATCAGCGGCCAGCCGAACGGGCGCAGCGAATAAAGCCCGGTCGCCGTGCTGGTCGTGCTGCCGAACAGGACCGTCTCGCGCGGAAGATCGTCGGCCTTGTCGACCGAGAGGAAGACCTTGTCGGCCACACCAAGCGGCAATGCGTGCGCGGCCGCGAGCTTGTCGGGGATCGCGGGCGCAAATCGCAGCGTCCCGTTTGCGATCAGCGTCGGCGGCACCGCGATGATCGCGGCGCGCGCCGTGATGTCGCCCTGTGGCGTCACGATGCGCAGGCGCTTGCCCGAATGGTCGATCAGGCTCGCCGGGCATTCGAGGCGGATGTCGAGCGGCTTGGCGTAGGTGGCGATCAGCGCGCCGTAGCCTTCGCGCACGCGCCAGTTCACTTCGGTGTCGCGATAGACGTCGTATTCGACGGCCGTGAGCTGATCGAGCTCGACGCCGTCGATGTAGGTCGCCAGCGCATTGATCAGCGCATTCCAGCGTCCGCCCGGCTTGAGCAGGGTCGAGACCGGACAGTCGATCCCGGCTTCCTCGGCCTCCTCTGCGCGATCCTCGAGGCGCTCGAAGGCGCGCCAGAAACTATCCTGGTCGGCCGCGGAGAAGTTCGCCTCGATCGCGGTCCGGTCCCAGCCGAGCCGGGTGCGATCGACCGTGAGGCCGAGCGTCGGCGCGATCTCGGCCCAGTCGTTCTCGTCGCCCGAATGCAGGTAGCCGCAGCCGAGGTCGAGCGGGAATCCGCTTGCCGTGTGGGTCCAGGCGCGTCCGCCGATGCGGTTGCGCGCCTCAAGCACAATGTTTGGGATCTGCTTGTCGGTCAGCCGTCGCGCCGCCGCAATGCCGGCGGCGCCCGCTCCGATCACGACGACGTCGGTGTCGTGCATGCCGGTCAGAAGCCTTCCAGCACGATCTTGCCGCGCATCTTGCCGCTCTCGACCATGGCGTGGGCGCGCTTGAGGTTCGCGGCGTTGATGGTGCCGAAATTCTCGGCGACGGTGGTGCGGATCGTGCCGTTCTCGACCAGGCCGGCGACTTCATTGAGCAGCTTGTGCTGCGCGTCCATGTCCGGCGTTTGGAAGGTCGAACGCGTGAACATCGCCTCCCAGTGCAGCGAGGCGCTCTTGCCCTTCAGCTTGGAGACATCGAGCGACTTCGGATCGTCGATCAGGCCGAACTTGCCCTGCGGCGCGATCACTTCGGCGATGGTGTCGAAATGCTGGCCGGATTCGGTGACGCCGAAGATGTAATCGACGAAGCGATGGCCGGCTGATTTGAGCTGCTCGGCCATCGGTTTCGAATGATCGATCACGTGATGCGCGCCGAGCTCCCGGCACCAGGCTTGCGTCTCGGGACGCGAGGCGGTGGCGATGACGGTGAGCTTAGTCAGCGTGCGCGCAAGTTGAATCGCGATCGACCCGACGCCGCCGGCGCCGCCGACGATCAGCAGCGATTTTCCCTCGCCGCCATCGCGCGCGATGCCGAAGCGGTCGAACAGGATCTCCCAGGCGGTGATCGAGGTGAGCGGCAGCGCGGCCGCCGCCGCGAAGCCGATGGTCTTCGGCTTCCTGCCGACGATCCGCTCGTCCACCAGATGGAATTCGGCATTGGTGCCGGGCCGGATGATCGAGCCCGCGTACCAGACCTCGTCGCTGGCCTTGAACAGCGTCACATCCTTGCCGACGGCTGCCACCACGCCGGTCGCGTCATAGCCCAAAATCTTCGGCTCGCCGCCCTGCGGGTCGACGCGCTTGCGCACCTTGTAGTCGACCGGGTTGACCGAGATCGCCTTCACCTGCACCAGCAGGTCGCGCCCCTGCGGGACGGGTTTGTCGATCTCCAGGTCGATGAGCGCTTCGGCCTGATCGATGGGCAGGGACCGCTTGTAGCCGACGGCACGCATCGAATGCTCCTGACGTTTGACTGCTTTCGGGGTTAGGATTTCGTCGATAATCGCCGCGCGCGCAAGTCACGAACAGGCGTTCGGCGGCGCATGGAGGCCATGATGGGCAGGCTCGACAACAAGGTGGCGATCGTCACCGGCGCCGCGCGGGGCATCGGGCTCGCGATCGCCAAGCGCTACGTTGCGGAAGGTGCACGCGTGATCGTCGCCGATATCGACGAGCAGGCCGGAAAGGCCGCCGCGAGTGCGCTCGGCAGCGCCGCGCGCTTCGTGCGCACGGACGTCGGCGCGGCCGGCGATGCTCGCAACGTGATCGCGGAAGCGATCGCGTTCACGGGCGACCTCGACATCCTGGTTAACAATGCCGGCGTCATCCACACGGCGGATTTCCTCGACATCGCGGAAGCCGACTTCGACCGCGTGCTGCGCATCAATCTCAAGGGCATGTTCCTGATCGGCCAGGCGGCGGCGCGGCAGATGGTCGGCCAAGTGAAGGCCGGGAAGCCGCCGGGCGCGATCGTCAACATGAGCTCGATCAACGCGCGTGTCGCGATCGCAACCCAAGTGCCGTATTGCGTGTCGAAAGGCGGCGTCGATCAGCTCACCAAGGTGATGGCGCTGTCGCTTGCCCCTCATGGCATCCGCGTCAACGCGATCGGGCCCGGCTCGATCATGACCGACATCCTCAGAGGCATCGCCACTGACCAGGAGGCCAAGCACCGGCTCCTGTCGCGCACGCCGCTCGGCCGCATCGGCGAGCCCGACGAGATCGCGGCGGTCGCGGCGTTCCTGGTGTCCAGCGATGCGAGCTACCTGACGGGCGAGACCGTCTATGTGGATGGGGGCCGGCTCGGGCTCAATTACACGGTGCCGGTGAAAGACCAATGACGAAAGATCATTCCTTTTCGCCTTTGCCGCCGATCTGCTTGAGCTTGGCGAACACCGACTCCACGCTCAGGTCATCGCCGGATTTCTTGGCGGCTTCGGCTGCCTCCGCCTTCGCTTCGGCGGCGGCGGTGGTTGCCGCGGCCGGCAGCAGCGTCGCGCCGCGCGTCTCGGGCGTCGGCTTCTCCTTGGCGGCGCGCTGCACCTCGAAGTCGAGATCGATCTGCGAGCAGAGGCCGAGCGTCACCGGGTCGAGGGGCTGGAGCTGCGCGGCGTTCCAATGGGTGCGCTCGCGGATGCCCTGGATGGTCGACTTGGTGGTGCCGACCAGACGCATGATCTGCGCATCCTTCAATTCGGGGTGGTTGCGCACCAGCCAGAGGATCGCGTTCGGCCGGTCCTGGCGGCGCGACACCGGGGTATAGCGCGGGCCTTTTTTCTTCTTGGCCTCGGGCAGGCGTACCTTGGGGTCGGCGACACGCAGGCGAATGTCGTGATCGGCCTCGCCACTCGTGATCTCCTCGCGCGTGAGCTGGCCGGTCAGCACCGGATCGAGGCCCTTGATGCCTTGAGCCGCGTCGCCGTCGGCGATCGCCTTGATCTCGAGCGGGTGCAGCTTGCAGAAATCGGCGATCTGGTCGAACGACAGCGCAGTGTTCTCAACGAGCCAGACGGCGGTCGCCTTCGGCATCAGCGGCGTGGTCGCCATGGCAAATCTCCTCTGCGCTCCGCCCGCCCTTGGGCGAAGCCTGGTGTCATCAGCGATGACGGAAAGGTGGCCGGAATATAGGCACGCGGGTCAGGCATGTCCAACCCCGAATGCGGATTTTGGGGTCAGTGGAGATCGCCGACGGTCCGGAAATGCCGCGAAAAAGGCCCTCCAGACGCAGCTATTCAACGCGACCGCGCGGATTGCGCAAGTTCCATGGCGGTCGTTTCCAGCAGCTCGAGCCGGCCTATTCCGCAGCCCTGTCCCTGGCGGGACAGCACCACGAAGAACTCGAACCATTCGGTCGTCCGGAAGGCCTGCTCCTTGAGCTGCAAAAGGCCCATCTCGTTCAGATCCCGGATCATCAGGCGGAAGCTTGACGGCGTGAAGCACCAGGCGTGGGCGTCGATGTAGATTGCGACCGCGGACGCTTGGTCGAAATGGGCCCGCGCCTGATTCACGGTGTTGAAAAGGCTAAAGCTGCCGATCTCGTTGGCGTGCCAGCCGGCGTGACCGCCGCGCGTCGCGTAGGACGACACGTGGTCGAACACGGCGCCGGGCAGATGGCGGGTGCGGCGTTCATGGAACGCCTGCAGGGCGGCCCCGGTGGTCGAGACCGGCCGCATCGCATCGAAGCAATAGCGTTTGTCGGGAACCGCCAACGTCAAAACGCCGTCCGGGCGCAACAGGTCCTCGCAATCGCGAAGGAAGGCGATGATGTCCGGCGTGTGCTCGATCACGTGGGACGCAACGACGAAATCGTAGCGCCCCTTGCCGCCGATCGTATCGGCAAGCGAACCGCCGTTCCAGACATAGTCGACCGGTTCGATACGGCTGCTGTCGACGTTCCTGTCGTTGCGATACTTTGCCATCAACTCGGCTTGAGTCGCGTGGTCGAGGACTTCGACGTTGTATCCTCCGGACCTCGGCAGCAGCGGGTTGTAGCTCGGCCCGATCTCGAGTCCGAGGCCGCTTGTGGCGAACATGGATTTCAGCATGTCTTCGCGTGTCATCGGTAGCGTCGCATCCGCGCCGGAATGTCCGGGAATCCTGAAGCGTATCTAATAGCGAGTGTCGTTCATTTTCCACAACCATTTGAGACCGAGTTCGATCGGATGCGAAATTCTGCAGCGGCGGACCGTTTGTGTATAAAGGCGCCATGTTATTGACTAGGATAACGAATCTCCGCCGGGGAACACGGTCCGTGAGCTTGCCGCGTCACCTTCGCCCTCGCAGCCTCGGCCGGAATATTGGCCGGGCGGCGCCAATCTCACCCCAGCCGTCCGCGTGATCGACCATGGCCGTCTACACCGATGTCACCGCCGACGACCTCGCCGACTTCCTGGCGGACTACGACCTCGGCGAGCTTCTCTCCTACAAGGGCATCGCCGAGGGAGTGGAGAACTCGAACTTCCTGGTCCACGCCGGCCGCGGCTATTTCATCCTGACGCTTTATGAGAAGCGCGTCGCGCCCGAGGACATTCCGTTCTTCCTCGCGCTGATGGAGCATCTCGCGGCGCGCGGGCTTACCTGTCCGCAGCCGGTCAAGAACCGGACCGGCGACATGCTCGGCTTCGTCGCGGGCCGGCCGGCCGCGATCGTGACCTTCCTCGACGGCATGTGGATCCGCCGGCCGGGCGCGACCCATTGCGCCGCGATGGGTGACGCGCTCGCGCGACTGCATCTGGCGGGTGCCGATTTCCCCAAGCGCCGGCGCAACGCACTCTCGGTCGAAGGCTGGCGGCCGCTCTATGTCGCGGCGGCTGCGGGGGCCGACGGCATGCAGCCGGGGCTGCGTGAGGCGATCGAGCGCGAACTCACGCATCTCGAAGCGGCCTGGCCGCGCGACCTGCCGCAGGGCGTCATTCACGCCGACCTCTTCCCCGACAATGTGTTCTTCCTCGGCAACGAGTTGTCCGGCCTGATCGACTTCTATTTCGCCTGCACCGATACGCTCGCCTATGACGTCGCGATCTGCCTCAACGCGTGGTGCTTCGAACCCGACCATTCCTACAACGTCACCAAGGGACGCGCGCTGTTGCAGGGCTACATGGCGCGGCGCCCGCTGTCTTCCGAGGAGCGCAGCGCGCTGCCGCTGCTCAATCGCGGCGCCGCGTTGCGCTTCCTGCTCACGCGCCTCGTCGACTGGCTCGACGTTCCGGCGGGAGCGCTGGTGCGCCCGAAGGATCCGCTCGAATATTTCCGCAAGCTGCGCTTCCACCAGGCGGTGACGAGCGTGCGCGACTACGGGATCGACGCATGAGCGAGCCGCCGAAGCATCATGTCGTGATCTATACTGACGGGGGATGCTCTCCCAACCCAGGGCCGGGTGGCTGGGCTGCGATCCTCATCACGGGCGCGCATCAGAAGGAATTGAAGGGCGGCGAGCTTCATACGACCAACAACCGCATGGAGCTGATGGCGGCGATTTCGGCGCTGGAAGCGCTCAAGCAGCCTTGTGTCGTCGACATGAACACGGATAGCCAATACGTGCGCGACGGCATCATGAAGTACATCAACAACTGGAAGCGGAACGGCTGGCGTACGGCGTCGAAAGAGCCGGTCAAGAACGTCGATCTGTGGCGCCGCCTTGATGCGGTGGCTCAAACCCAAACGGTGCATTGGCACTGGGTCAAGGGTCACTCGGGCGATCACTACAATGATCGCGCCGACGAGCTGGTGCATGAGGCGAGGGAAGAGGTGAAGCAGGGCATGAATCCTGCGCTCGTCATGCCCCGCGAAAGCGGCGTACCCGGTANNTACCGGGTACGCCGCTTTCGCGGATGACGACGAAGCAGAGGGATCACATGCCCTTGAGCAAGTTCTCCGCGCCCGAGATCTCCGCCTTGCCGGGCGCGTCCTCGAGGTTGAGCGTCTTCACCACGCCGTCCTCGACGATCATGGCGTAGCGCTGCGAGCGCGTGCCGAGGCCGCGGGCGCCGAGATCGACGCTCAAGCCCAGCGCCTTGGCGAAATCCGCGCTGCCATCGGCGAGCGCCTCGATCTTGCCGTCGGCGCCGCTCGCCTTCTTCCAGGCGTCCATCACGAACACGTCGTTCACCGCCGTGACGGCGATCGCGTCGACGCCCTTGCCCTTGATCTTGTCGAAGTTCTGCACGAAGCCCGGCATGTGGTTCTTGTGGCAGGTCGGCGTGAAGGCGCCGGGCACGGCGAACAGCACCACCTTCTTGCCCTTGAAGATCTCATCCGTGGTTTTCGGCTTCGGGCCGTCCGCCGTCATCACGGTGAATGTCGCATTGGGCAAATGATCGCCGACCTTGATGGTCATGACACGTCCTCTCGTTGGGGTTGGTTTGATTGTCGATGAAATCCGGGCGGTAATTTAACCTCTTCCCGTAATTAGTCGAGACGGAATGAGACCTCGATCGCCTGGCCGCCCGCGACGGTCGTGAGCGTCAGCGTGGCGCCGTCCGGCTTGGTATTGGGCGGCAGCCCGTCGAGATCGAAGGCGAACCGGTGCAGGCCACCCGCCGCATCCGCGATGCGCGCCGGAACCGGCAGCGCCCAGTCCGGCGTCGGGCCTTCGGCGAACAGCTCGACTTCGGTGCCGGCGGGTGCCGCGACATCGACGAGGACCTTGGATCCCTCGCGCCGCGCAGCGTGGATCGCGAGCGTGCCGGCGTCACCCAGCGCGGCACGCTTCGGCACCATCGCATCGCCTGCGCCGATGCGCGCGGCGAGCGCGCTCGGCGCGCCGTCGAGCGCGAGCTCCGCTCTGCCGTCCGCCGGAACGCAGATCTTCTCGCACACCGCGTAATCGATCTTCAGCCGCAGCAAGACCGGCTTGGCGGCATCCTGCGGCACGACGTCGAGCGGGAACACGACGTCATGCTTGTAGCCGATCGAGGTGCCGCCTTCGTCGGCAAGCCGCTGCGGCGCGGGCCAGCGCAGCGTGACGCTCTTGACGTTGAGCGAGGCGGAGAAATCGAAGCGCGGTGGAACTCCGGAATCGCCCGGATAACGCCAATAGGTTTTCCAGCCCGGCGCGAGCTTGATCTCCACGCCGGCACGCTCGATCGTGGCGCCGGCGATCAGACGCACTGCGGTCGCCGGCCCACCGTCCCATGGCGAGGAATCGGCGGCGAGCGCCGGCCGCATCACCGCCAACAAGAAAACAAGATTCGTGCCGATTATGAGGGCGCGGCAGAGACGCGGAAGCATGACCGTCATGCGACCGATTTAGAGACGGCGGCATGGCGACGCCACTGAATTCGTCGTGATGACCGCAGGGCAGCAAGAGAAGTTTCGTTTCACATGAATCGGCGAACGAGGTAATCTTTGGGTATGAAACTCGCGACGAAAAAGGCTCCCAAGCGGGGCTATCTCGACGGGCAGATGCTCATCGCCATGCCGGCGATGCGGGACGAGCGCTTCGCACGCAGCCTGATCTACATGTGCGCGCATTCCTCAGACGGCGCGATGGGGATCGTCGTCAATCGGCCGGCGAAGAACGTCACGTTCCCGGAGCTCTTGGTTCAGCTCGAGGTGATCCCGGCGGCCGACCGCATCCAGCTTCCGCCCGGCGCCGAGACGTTGAAGGTGCTCAAGGGCGGGCCGGTCGAAACCGGCCGCGGCTTCGTGCTCCATTCGGCCGACTTCTTCATCGAGAACTCGACGCTGCCGATCGACGACGGCATCTGCCTTACGGCGACCCTCGATATCCTCAAGGCGATCGCGCGCGGCAAGGGGCCGGAGAGCGCCGTGCTGGCACTCGGCTATGCGGGCTGGGCGCCCGGGCAGCTCGAGACCGAGATCCAGGAGAACGGCTGGCTCAACTGCGACGCCGATAGCGAGCTGATCTTCGGCACAGACGTCGAGCGCAAATACGACCGCGCCTTGCGCAAGCTCGGCATCGATCTCGGCAAGCTGTCGAGCGAGGCCGGGCACGCTTGACGTATCCGGTCATTCCGGCGCGCGGACCAGATTCGCGAGGCCGGAATCCATGACCACGGATGAGACTCAGCTCGCGTCCACGCGGCGCGGCTCGGCATGCGACTGGTTGACCAGCGCGATCGCCTGCTCGGGCGCGAGCGGTCCGCCGAACGCGAACCCTTGCGCGTATTCGCAGCCGAGCTGGTAGAGCTCCGCGGCGTCCGTGTCCTTCTCGGCGCCCTCGGCGATCACGTCCATGCCGAGGTCGTGCGCGAGCGCGATGATCGAGCGCAGGATGACCGGCCGTCCCCCCTTGCTGTTGTGGCGCACGAACGACTGGTCGATCTTGATCGTGTCGAACGGAAAGCGCTGCAGATAGGCGAGCGAGGAATGGCCGGTGCCGAAATCATCGAGCGCCAGGCCGACGCCGAGCTCGCGCAGGCGCGCGAGCATCTGCGCGGCGTATTCCGGGTTCTCCATCACCAGCGACTCTGTGAGCTCCAGCTTGAGCGTGCCGCGCGCCACCGCCGAGCGTGCGATCACGGTGCGCAGATCCTGGATCAGGTCGTGGCGCAGGAGCTGGCGCGAGGAGATATTGACGCTACAGAACAGCGGATAGCGCAGCCGCGTGGTGCGGTGCCAGGCGGCGAGCTGGCGCGCCGCGCGATCGAGCACGAACAGGCCGAGGTCGACGATCAGCCCGGTCTCCTCGGCGAGCGGGATGAAGTCGGACGGTGGCAACCGTCCCAACTTGGGGTGATCCCAGCGCGCCAGCGCCTCGAAGCCCGCGACCGAGCGATCCTCAAGCCAGATGATCGGCTGATACACGATCGCGATCTCGTTGCGCTCGATGGCGCGGCGCAGATCCGTCTCCATCGTCAGCCGGTCGGTCTTGCGCGTGCGCATCGCGGGCTTGAACACCTCGATGCGGTCGCCGCCGATGCGCTTGGCGTGATACATCGCAAGCTCGGCGTCCTTGAGGAAATCCTCCTTGTGCTGCGGCTGGTTGTCGAGGAGCGCGAGCCCGATCGACGCGGTCAGCAAGAGCTCGCGGTCGTTGAAGGTGATCGGCGCACGCAGGGTGCGGCGGATCGTGTCGGCAAACGCGGTGATGCGCGGCGGCTCGCGCTCCGAGAGGAGCAGCAGGCCGAACTGGTCGCCGCCGAGGCGCGCGATCGTGTCCTGCGGCTTCAGCAGGCGGCCGAGCCGGCGCGCCAGCGTGAGCAGGATCGAGTCGCCGACCGCGATGCCGACCGAGTCGTTGACCGCCTTGAAGCGGTCGAGGTCGATCACCATCACGGTCGGACGGATGGTGGAGTCGGCCTTGGCAAAGGAGAGCGCGGCCTCCAGACGGTCGAGGAACAATTCGCGGTTCGGCAGGCCGGTGAGATTGTCGTGCACGGCATCGTGCAGCAGGCGCTCCTCGGCGGTCTTGAACTCGGTCACGTCGGTGACCGTGCCGACGAGACGCACGACCTCGCCGTCCGAGCCGACCACGGGCCGTGCCTTGAGCGCGAACCACATGTAGTGGCCGTCGGGCGTGCGCAGGCGGAACTCCAGGAACAGGCGCCCGCGGCGCTGGTCGAGGACGCCGTCGAGCGACGCCCGGAAGCGGTCGCGGTCGAGCGGGTGTAGCAGCTCCAGCCAGTCGGCGGCCGAGCCACCGAGCGCACCGCGCTTTAGGCCCAGCATGGCCTCGGTCTCGGGCGAGGTGAACACGCGGTCGTTGGGAACGTCCCAGTCCCAGATCATGTCGCC
>PLJS01000266.1 GCA_003140315.1 Hyphomicrobiales bacterium | reverse complement strand
ATGTGGAGCCGCGTTTTTACACAGCCTGGGTCATTTTCGACCGGGACGAGCCGAGCAGCAGGTCCCACCATGTCGGCTATGCCCCCGAAAGCGGAAGCAAACATGATATCCGCATCTGCCTCGACGGTCATAGTGGGTTGATGGCGTCGCCGGGCGCGTGATTCTCCTAAACCGGAGCCTCAATCATGCGCTACGAACTGACCCACCACGAATGGGCTGCCATCAAGCCGATGCTGCCGAACAAGCCGCGCGGCGTTCCCCGGGTGAATGACCGTCGTGTGCTAAACGGCATCTTCGGGGTCTTGCGATCTGGGGCGCCGTGGCGCGACCTACCGAATGCGTTCGGTCCTTGCACTACTTGCTGCAGCCGCTTCGTTCGTTGGCGGGCTGGCGTCTGGAGCCGGATTATCAACGCACTGGATGGCGCTCCTGACGCCGCCGTGCAGATGATCGACACGTTCAACCGCGCAACTTTTCACAAGGAAATGGCGGAAGCGCTAACCGCGTGGGAAGGCCGCCTCGCCACGCTCATAGCAGCGTAGTAGGTGCTGGCGCTCATGCACTCATGGTACCGCAGCCTTTCGTGCGACTAAGGCAGGCTGGGGATAGTCGCCGAACATTAAAATTGTCGGCATCTTTTCAATCAAACTTTATGGTGGCTGCGTAATTCTACTTACATGCGCCCGCTATTCGTCTTGCTGTTCTTGGCGTCGTTTACGATCTGGGATCAGCTCCAGAACTACGGGCACTACACCGGGCCCCTGTTCTACTTCCTCACCCGTGTGCTGACCCCATGACTCAGTTACGGATCTGCTGATCGTAAATGAGCTTCAGCAGCAATATTGCGAGCACGAAGCAATAACAGATGAGCGCGGTCCAAGCCCACGCACTGCCGCTGAACGATTGGCTGTACACCCCGAGCTAGAACGCCGCCAACGGCACCAGCAGAATCTAAGCCACTTCGCCGATGCGTTGAGACTTAGATTTCATAGGCCTCTTTCCTACAGGTCAGCCCGGCGCACGCGGGCTTTTTAACGCACTTAGGAACCATAAGAGGCCCGAACGATTGGCCCCTGGCACGCGCGGGCAGCATCAAGGAGATCCAATACGATGAATTCCGTTAAGACAATCGCAACGACGACGGCGGTCGTCCTCGCGCTGTCAGGCTACGCACTCGCACAAGGCACGCTCCGAGACGGTGGTGCTGTCGATTCCTCACGGGGCGCTGTGAACTCTGCCCCGAGCGCCGTTAATCGCGCCCCCAGCGCCGTCAACCGTGCTCCCAGCGCTGTTAATTCCGCCCCAAGCGGCACAACCGACGTGGACGAAGCAACTTCAAAGCGTTGAAATGGCGCAGACCTCTATGTGCGGCTTCTTCGGGTCATACGCACGCTTGAAATGCAGCTCCGCTATCTGCCCGTCGTCCACGTATGACTCAGAAATTGCAGCGTCCAAGCGTGGCCTCAGGAGCGTTGACGTTACAGACGAGTATCCGAGACCTGAGTGACCGGGCTCGCGCCGTTGAGAATGTCGCCCGGCGTCTGCGCCGTATCGGTGATGAGGTTGTCGCCGCCGACCCTGCCGAGGCCCACCGTCTCAACGGTATTCGTCAGGCCGTGGACGGCGTCGGCGATGTCGAGTTGGTGACTGAGGTCTTCCATGGTGGCATGGATGGAGAGAATTTCCTGGTTCTCCGCCTGCACGACGGGGTCCTGCGCGGGAGTGGACAGAGCATTCAGCGTATTCCCGATCTGGTCGGCCATGACGTCCTCCATTGGTTGTTCTGCCAAACGGCAGACGCGCCGAAGGGTTTGCTGAAGAGTGGCGATCCTTAAAGCGATGGTTGCCCGGGCGTTACCGGCGGATCGTTATTTTTCAAAGGATTGAATGGAGCGCGGTGCGGTGTTCGTGGCGCGGATGCCGACATCGACGCCATGAACCGCGCAGGCGAGCACCACGGCCGGCAATATTCTAGCGGCCAAGCCCGTTATGGGCGCCGCTGCGTTGCGCCTCGGCCCGCACGTTCCACAGCACGCCCGCCATGATCAGCCCGGCGCCGGCAAAAACGAATGCGTCGATGTGCTCGCCATAGAATGCCCAGCCGATCAGCGCGATCAGCGGCACGCGCAGGAAATCCATCGGAATCACGACGATGGCATCGCCGCAGCGGAACGCATTGGTGAGGCAATAGTGCACCGCCAGCCCGGCAACCGTGACGCCGATAAGCGGCAGCGCCATGGACGGGTCGATCTTGAGAAAGAACAGCCAGTCGCTGCCGGCAAAATTGAGCGGAAGCTGGATCAGATTCATCCAGAACAGGATCGCGAATGTGGTCTCCGTCGGGATCAGCTTCTTGGTCATGATCGCGGTGATCGCGAAGAACAGCGCGCCGAGGAGCATGATCAGCGCGGCCGGCTTGAATGCCTGAAAGCCGGGCCGCAGAATCACCAGCACTCCGAGGAAGCAGATCGCGAGCGCGAACGCCCGGTTCGCCGTCATGCGCTCGCCGAGAAACAAGACGGCGAGCAGCGCGACCCAGGCCGGAATGGTGAATTCCAGAGCGAACACGGTCGCGAACGGCAATAACGTGATCGCCAGCGCCCAACAGATCTGCGACCCGAAGTGCACGACAGCGCGCGTGCCCTGCAGCCGCATGCGGCGCCACTTCAGTCCGGCGTACAATTCAGGCCGCATCGTCGCGAAGGCCAGCAGGATGAGGACGCTGCCGGCGGTACGCACCGTCATCATCTCGAATACGCTAAAGCGGCTCGCGAGCGCGCGCACGGAAAGCGCCCCGATGATGAAGGACAGGAGCGTTCCGGTCATCCAGAGCGCGAGCCAGCCAAGCTGGGCCGGTTGCCCGCTAGGCGTCGCCGCTACGTGACTTTTGATCGCGCGCGGGCGGAGAGTGGTGCTCGCTACCGGTGCCATAACGCGGCCCTCGCTCCCCTGGCGGACATGCAACTGAACCTTGAGAGGCGGCCCGCATCAATAGCCAGTGCGGCAACCATGCCATGTCATCGGCGATAATCCGCCAAAGCGGTTATCGGTCCGCTCCGTCGGCGATCATCCACCTTCATCGCCGGCAGCAGCGACGCCAGGGCAGCGATATCTGCCCCAGCATCGTCACGTCAGACGCGACGCCTTGTCGGCGTCGTCGCTTCATTACTTGCGCGGGAGGCTCGGAGCCTGCGCTCCCATCCGCACCTTGCCGCTGTCCGCGATGCGGGCCGGCGGAAGGCTCGGCGCCTGCGCGCCCATCCGCACCTTACCGCTGTCCGCGATGCGGACCTTGTTGTCGTCGGCATGCGATTGCGCCGATTGAAGCTTCTGCATTGCGACCTCCAGGCTGAGTTGGCGCCCTCATCGGCGCCGCCCAAAAAGCCTATGCGGAAACGTCGCGATGGAGATTTGCCGGCGGCGAAATTCACCGAGGTCGAGCGTTAACTTTGCGTGAGAAACGCGTAAATCGCTGTTTCGGAGATGGGGGATCGCTGTATAGTTGCGTTGCCTCAATCAAACGCGCGCCGATCGAGCCGAAATCCATCGTGGCTCTCCTAGACGGCAGATCGCGTGACGATGACGTGAGGCTTGAGCCAATCGAGCTCGGAGTTTTGCGATGCAACGATCTTTGTCGAAGCTCGAATTCAACAAGGTGGTGCCTTTATCGAGCGGGCAGGTTGACGTTGGCCGCCGTCAGGCGCCGTCGCCGATCGTTCGCATCCACCTGCTCGGCAGAATGCGCGCTCACACCATCCGCCATTCCGACATTTTGCCGCGTGGCCGCAAAGCGCGTGCGATCCTCGCCTGCTTGTGCCTCAGCAGGGGCACGCCGGTTCCACGCTCTCGCCTTGCCGCGATGCTATGGGACCGCGTTCCGAAACATCAGGCGCGCACGAGTTTCCGTCAGGCGTTTCGTGAACTGACCATGGCGTTTGGGGGACTGACCAAAAATCTGTTGTCGGCCGACCGCGATACGATTCGCCTCGATACGACCGCATGCTGGATCGATGCCGTCGCGCTTCTGTCCGAGGAGCCGGGAGCCGACAGCGTGCGTAGCGGGCTCGCCGAGCTTTGCAAAGGCGAACTGCTCGAAGACCTGAGTGGGGTGAACACGGCCTTCGATCAATGGCTGCTGAGCGAACGCACCAGTTTCGCCGAGAGCCTTCGCAAGCTGCTCGAAGGCAAGCTTCGGGAGACCGACACAGCTGATCGGCAGCCAAGCGAACGCGAGGCGATCGCACGCCGGCTGACCGAGTTCGATCCGACGCATGAAAATGCCTCGCGTGTCCTGATGCGCGCGCTGGCGGATCGCAAGGAACGTGTGCGGGCGCTTTTGGAATACAAACGCCTGCATGGCGCCCTGAAGCTGACCCTCGGTGCGGAGCCCTCGCCGGAGACACGCGCACTCTACGAAGCCATTCGCATGTTCGCCGGCGAGGCGCAGCAGGACGTCCAATCCATCGAGCCGGCAAGGCAAAGGGAGAATGCGCTCAAGCTCGACTCGCCAGCTGCAAAACGCGGCCACCGCCGCGTGGGCGTGATGCCGTTCATGCCGATCGCTCCGGCCGTCGACGACAATTTGGCCTTCTCGATCGCGCAGGAAATTGCCGCCGCGCTGGCACGCTTTCGCTGGTTCGATGTCGTGGCGCCGACCGGCCTGATGCGCGGGCTGGCGCCGACGTTCCTCAGCGACGTCGAGCTGCGCCGCCAGGACATCGACTATGTCGTCGACGGTTCGGTGTCCTGCGGCCGCGGCATATACCGGATCAGCGTGCGCCTGCTCGACCTCACGACCGACGCGACGCCGGTCTGGAGCAGCACGTTCGAGCTGCCCGTCGACCGGCTAGACCTGCTCGACGAGCGGGTCACCGCGCCGATCGTCGCGCAAATCGATCCGGTCATCCTGTACATCGAGGGCCAACCGAAGAAGCGGAACAAGGACGACGATGCGCTTGGGTCCGTGATGCGCGCACTCCCCCTGATCCACACCATGGAGAAGCAAAATTACGAAGAGGGCGGACGGCTGATCGAGCGCGCACTCGAACTCGAGCCGGAGAACGCGGTGGTGCTCTCCTGGGCGGCCTATTGGCACGTTTACTACATCGGGCAGGAATGGGCCGTTGACCGGGAAGCCACGTCAAGGATTGCGCTCGACTTCGCGTCCCGCGCGATGAAGGCCGATCCGACCAATGCCGAGGCGCTCGCGATCTATGGGCATCTCGAGTCGTGGCTGCACAAGGACATCAGAATGGCGCTGCACTACTTCGATCGCGCGCTGTCGCTCAACCGTAACCTGCCGTTCATCTGGGCCTATAGCGGGCTCGCCTGTTGCTATCTCGGCGACCCTGACGCGGCGCTGGAGCGGCTGAAACGCTGTCGCGAGCTGACCGCTTCGTTGCCGTTCTTCTGCCTGCATGAAAATCCGTTCGCGATCGCGTACCTGATGAAGAGGCAATACAAAGAGGCGGTCGAGATCGGCCGCCGTGTTGTTCAGGCCACGCCCGCCTACGTCAACGGCTACAAGCCGCTGATCGCGGCGCTCGGCCATCTGCGCCGCCGCAAGGAAGCCAAACGCTATGTCGACATGCTCCTGATCGTCGAGCCGGGATTCACCGTCAAGCGGTTCGGCGAGGTCTATCCATTCGTGCAGGACAGCGACCGCCAGCACTACATGGACGGATTGCGTTATGGTGGCGCACCTGAAGGCTGACGTCCGCGTCGCCGGCAGCACGGCGGCCGGGCCCTTGATGACCGAGGTCCGCGGGCCTTAAGGTTGCTCCGTTACAAAAAACGCCGGGCAAGAGGCGGACGAGGATCATGGTCAGACGATCTGGCGCAGTCTTGATCGCCGGCGGCCTGGGCATTGGCCTGTTTGCGCTGGCCGTCGCCTCGCTTGATTCCTCAGCCCTCGCCCAGTCGGCCGATCTTGTCCTGTGCGACCGGCTCGCCGCCGACCCGACCGATCCGGACAAGCCGGCCGACGTCAAAGGCACTCCCGATATCGCGGCGTCCGACGTCGCGACGGCGATCAAGTTCTGCAAGCTGGCCGCGGGTGCCTCGCGCCGCGCGCTGTATCAGCTCGGCCGCGCCTACGCGGCCAATCGACAATGGCCGGAAGCCATCGGCGCCTATCGCAAGGCGGCCGACAAAGGGAGCACGGCCGCCATGGTCGAGCTCGGCGTAATGCTCGCGACCGGATCAGGCGTTCCGAGGGACGAAGCTCAGGCCCGCAAGCTGCTCGAGCGCGCGGCCGATGCCGGCAACGCTCGCGGCGTCGCCAATCTCATGGCGTTGTCGAATAATGCCGGCGCCCCGTCGGATCCCGTCAAGGCGCGGGCACTCCTCTCCAAGGCGGCAGAGACGAATGCCGAAGCGCAGTATCAGCTCGGCTTGATGCTCGCGGATGGCATCGGCGGGCCGCAGGACGATGTTGGCGCGCGCGCCTTGTTTGAAAGGGCCGCGGCGCAAAATCATGCCGGGGCCCTGGAGCGGATGGGCACATTCGCAAAAAGCGGTCGCGGCGGACCGCAGGATTCGAGCGCCTCCAAGGCCTATTACGAGAAGGCCGCGGCACTCGGCAATGAGGACGCCAAGGCCGCGCTCAAGCGCGCGGAATGTCCCTGGGTGATCGCGGACAAGCGCGGAAAGGTCGTCAGCAACCTTTGCTTCTAGCCGGGGCCTGTCGCCGGAAACGGCGAAGCAAGCCTAGACGTGCAGCACCTTGCGCATGAGCTGATCGAAATCCCTCAATGGAAATCGCTGGCCGTCGGACAGGTCCGTGATGCTGACGTCGATCTGTCCTTTGTCGGCCTATCCCATCGCGACCTCGATCGCGCCGACGGCGGGTGTCCCTCTCGACGGACTCACCGCCATTCACGTCAACGCGAAACGCCATGCCAGTCGCTCCGGGCGGCGCCCCACGGCACCGCCCGCCACTTGATCGCTCTTCCAGGATTTCGCACGCGCGGCCGGTTCGGAACCGGACCGCACGCCGTTCAATCATCCCTTCAGACGCATGTTGCACTCGTGGTAGTAGCCGCCACCCTTCACCGTCCAGACGAGACCGCCATTCGCATTGTTCGCCTTATTGGTGTTGTACTGGTCGCGGCAGGTCTCCATCCGGGCTTTCCCCGCGCTTAACGTTGAGTACTTCGGCGATATGGCGGTGGGGAACACGGCGTTGCCGGTTGCGACCGGAGGCTTGTCGGCTGTCTTCTTTGCGGCCGGCGGCGTGGTCGTGGTTACTGGTGGTGGCGTGGTGGTGGCTGCGGGCGGCGGTGCCGTCGTGGTTGCGGCAGGCGGCGGCGTGGGCGCCGGGGTGGTCTTCTGGGCCGCCGCGGGCGGCGTTTCCGCGGCGCACTCGGCCTTGCGGAATTGATTCCAAGTCTGGCCGTTCAGCGTGCCGGCCGTTTTGGCCGCCTGGTATTTGTCACTGCATTCTTTCGCGGTCAGCGCATTGGCCGACGTACCGCACAGGCACAAGGCCGCGACGATAATAATGTGACGGGCAATAATATTCTGCTCCCGTGTTTGCGATGGGAGCGCCAGCCTAGCCCGGACGCGACATCGGGCCTAGGCCCCAACGGCGCTATCCCGCTCCGCAGAATCGTCGTATCCGGCCCCAAGCCTACGCCGGAATTTGGGCGCTCTTGGGCTTCGGCAGCTTCGGCCCAGGATCGGGATTGAAGCAGTGCGGCGTTCCGTACTTGCACAAGGCCGCTGTGGGGCCGGCATTCATCATCAGCGCCGCGGTTATCGGGGCGGCGGCGGTCATCGCGACCATGACGAACACGCGGATGAGCGTCGGGACGGCGTGCGCGAACATGATCGTCTCCTGAACCGCCGAAGAGCCTGATTGCCCTTCGATGCCCAGGAGGCTAATTGCGCGCGGCCAGTCGCGATGTGCTGGCCGTCACAAAATGACCGATCGTGGAATTGCTTGCCGGTCGTTGCGACGTAGCCTCAAGGGCCCATGCGCTTGAGGTCCACGGCGGCCGCCACGAACTCGAACAGATATTTGGGGCACTCGTCGGCCATCGCGGCGCGCAGGGACACGGCCGCCTCCTCGCGCTTGTTCTGCAGCAATTGCCACTCGCCGAGATAGAACTGCGCATCGCAGCGCCGCTCGGCATTGTCGGCGGCCGCGACCATCTCCTCGGCGGAGCGCTTGCCGAGATAGAACTCGATGATCGGGCGCGGCCAGCCTTTCGACTTCAGCTCGTCGGCATTGCGCTGCAACTCCGCCGTACCGTTCGCTCCCGCGCGGCTGCGCGCGATATAAAGCCGCAGCACAGTGAAGGATTCCGGCTTGAGCTCGTTTGAGCGCTGGAGATCGTCGGCCGAACTTGCGAAATCGCCTTTGTAGAACCGCGCCAGTGCGCGGTCGTGGTAGGCGACGTCGTTTTTCGGCTCGAGACGGATCGCTTCGTTGAAATCATTGATGGAGCGGTCGTAGTCCTTCCGGTCGCTCCAGGCGAGGCCGCGGTTGTAATAGGCGCGCACAAATTTCGGATCGAGGCGGATCGCCTCGTTGAAATCCGCGAAGGCGCCGTCGAGATCACCCTTCTTGCGCCTGGTCCAACCGCGATTGGCGATCGTGCCGACGTCTTTCGGGTCGATCCGGATCGCATTGCTATAGTCGGAGATTGCGCGGTCGCGATTGCCCATGTTGTCGTAGATGTAGCCGCGGATGGCGTAGGCCCAGGCATAGTCTGGATCGAGGCGGATCGCGTCGCTCAGGTCGGCGATGGCGCGATCCTGATCGCCCTTGTCGTCATAGAGGTCGCCACGCTTGGCATAGGGCACCGCCCATTTTGGATCGGCGCTGATCGCATCGGTATAGTCGGCAAGCGCGCGGTCGAGATCGTCGTTGGCCTTATGGGCAAGACCGAGATTGTAGTAGGCGTCGGCACGCTCGCGCGCGGAGAGCTTCTTGTCTTGGAGCACGCGCGTGCATCCCGAGACACTCTTTCCGGCGTCCTTGCCGCGGCAATCGCTCCAGTCCTTCTGGCTCGCGGCGAACGCCGGGCCAACCAGCACGAACGACGCCACCGTCAACCTGATCAGCCCCCGCATGACCCACCCCCACTGAATTGCCTCACACATCTCTACCATTCCGGAGCGCGTGTGCCAGTCGCGACGCGGTGCCACATCGGCGCTGCCCGCCGCAGGGCCGGTCCCGCGGCTGTGCCCATCATGCCACATCGTCGGGAAAGCGCGATGAAGCGTGCGTGATCCGGGCCTCCTTCGGGTTGCCGGGCGCGGCGAATTATGGCCTCTCGTGCGGTCCATGAACCGGCCGTCAAGGATTTCGAGGGATAATCCCGATCCACTTGAAATGACGAGGATTCTGCCGATGTATTTGCGTTTCTTCGCCGCCCTCGCCGCTGCCGCGCTGCTGAGTGCGAGCACGATCGGGGCGCGCGCCCAGTTCATGTACGATCCGGACGGGCGCTATCTCGCCGCCAGTCCGAAGTCGCGGCTCGGCCACGGCGCCTCGCCGGTTCCGCGCACGACCGTCTCCTATCCGAGCAAATACGCCCCCGGCACGATCGTGGTGAACACCACCGAGCGCCGCCTCTATCTCGTGCTCAGCGACAGCCAGGCGCTGCGCTACGGCATCGGCGTCGGGCGCATCGGCTTCACCTGGACGGGGACGACCGCCGTATCGCAGAAGCGTGAATGGCCGGGCTGGACGCCGCCGCCGCAGATGCGCGCGCGGCGCGCCGGATTGCCGGCTTACATGAAGGGCGGCCCTGAGAATCCGCTCGGCGCACGCGCGATGTATCTCGGCTCCTCGCTCTACCGCATCCACGGCTCGAATGAGCCCGAGACCATCGGCCAGGCGGTGTCGTCGGGCTGCTTCCGGCTCGCCAATGAGGATGTGATCGACCTTTACGATCGCGTGCACGTCGGCGCGAAGGTGGTTGTGCTGCGGTAGCGCGCAACGATCGTAGCCCGAGTTGAGCAACGCGAAACCCGGGTCCTTCGCCGCGACGCTTGCCGCGGATTTCGCTTCGCTCAATCTGGGCTACGCGTGCTGCAAGTACCGCGCGCCTTTGCCGCCCCTACCCCCGCGTCATCCCCTTCGCGGCGAGCTCGCCCAGATAGTCTTGCCAGACGCGCTCCTGGGTCTCGCCGAGCTCGAGCAAATAGTCCCAGGTGAAGATGCCGGTCGAATGCATGTCGTCGAAAATCAGACGCACAGCGTAATTGCCGATCGGATCGACGGCCGTAATGGTCACGTTCTTCTTGCCCGGTACAGTCTTGCGCTCGTCGGGACCATGGCCCTGAACCTCGGCGCTCGGACTACGCACCCGCAGAAGCTCGGCCGGCAGCGCAAATGTCGCACCGCCGTCGAACGCGACGGTCAGCACCCTGCGGTCCTTGGAGAGCCGCAGCTCCGTCGGCCAGGGGCGAGAATCGTTGCTTTCGGTCAACTTTCAATCCTTTCAAAGGCGCCCTATATCATATTGAATAGTTTGCCAAAGCGCCCGGGAACCGAGGGGATCCGGGGCGCCGAGCCATAAGCGCCGGGACATATGGGCTTCGAACGCGCCGCAACGATAAAGCCGCCGCCGCTGGTCGATCCGTTCGCCCGCGCGATCACCTATCTGCGCGTCTCGGTGACCGACCGCTGCGACTTCCGCTGCGTCTACTGCATGGCCGAGAATATGGCGTTCCTGCCGAAGCAGGACCTGCTCACGCTGGAAGAGCTCGACCGGCTTTGCAGCGCCTTCATCGCGCGCGGCGTGCGCAAGCTCCGCCTGACCGGCGGCGAGCCGCTGGTGAGGCGCTCGATCATGACGCTGGTGCGCTCGCTCTCGCGCCATCTCGGCGGCGGGCTCGACGAGCTGACGCTGACCACCAACGGCTCGCAACTGCCGAAATACGCCGCCGAGCTGGCCGCCTGCGGGGTGAAGCGCATCAACGTCTCGCTCGACACGCTCGATCCGGACAAGTTCCGCGCGGTCACGCGCTGGGGCGAACTCGACAAGGTCATCGCCGGGATCGACGCCGCGCAGGACGCAGGGCTCGCGGTCAAGATCAATGCGGTCGCGCTCAAGGGCGTCAACGAGGACGAGCTCGGCGATCTCGTCGCCTGGGCGCATGACCGCGGCATGGATGCGACCATCATCGAGGTCATGCCGCTCGGCGACATCGGCGAAGACCGGCTGGATCAATATCTGCCGCTCTCGCTGGTGCGCGCGCGGCTGGCCAAGCGATTCACGCTGGACGACATCGATCACAGCACCGGCGGGCCGGCACGCTATGTGCGCGTCGCCGAGACCGGCGGACGGCTCGGCTTCATCACGCCGCTGACCCACAATTTCTGCGAATCCTGCAATCGCGTGCGGCTGACCTGCACCGGCACGCTCTATATGTGCCTCGGGCAGGAGGATGCCGCCGACCTGCGCGCACCCTTGCGCGCCTCGGAGAGCGACGAGCCGCTCAACGCCGCGATCGACGATGCGATCCTGCGCAAGCCCAAGGGCCACGACTTCATCATCGACCGGCGCCACCGCCGCCCCGCGCTCGCGCGCCACATGAGCGTGACCGGGGGCTGATCGCCATACCTCTTTCGCACGCGGGCCATGCCGCGCGCATGCTCGACGCTTGCGCATGAGGCGTGCTAGCGAACCGGCTTCTTCGGGGCCCGGGCTTTCGCGTTTGCGCTCCGCCCGCCAAATCCGCCACGGAGTTCAAAGGTGTCGTCAGCGCGCGCAAATCGCCGCGGCATGTTCGCACTTGCGGGTGCGATGGCGACGTTCAGCGTCAACGACATGCTGATGAAGCTGACCGCGCAGCGCTATCCGCTCGGCGAGGTCATCACGGTGCGCGGCGTGATCGCGACCGCGCTGGTCGGTCTGGTCCTCGCGCGCTCCGGCCGCGCGTTCACGCTGCGCGGCGCGTTTCACGGCCTCGTCATCGGCCGCACCGCGCTCGACGGCGCCGCGATGGTGTTCTTCACCTCCGCGCTCATCCACATGCCGATCGCCGAAGTCTCAGCCATCAACCTGGTGTCGCCGCTGATCATCACGGCGCTCGCCGTCGTCTTCTTCGCCGAGGAAGTCGGCTGGCGCCGCTGGACCGCGATCATCGTCGGCTTCGTCGGCACGCTGTTCATCGTGAAGCCGACGCCGGGCGCCTTCAACGCCTGGGCGCGGCTCGGCCTCGCGACCGCGTTCGCGGGTGCGAGCCGCGACGTGATCACACGCAAGCTCGACGTCGGGATCCCGACCGTCGTGATCTCGTTCATGGCCGCGATCGGCTCGACGCTCATCGGCGCGGTCTGGGGACTGTTCGAGGACTGGCGCGCGATGGCGCTTGCCGATGTCGGCATGCTGGCGATCGCCGCGCTGTTTTTGGCGGCCGGACATTTCTTCGTCGTGATCGCGTTCCGCGGCGTCGATGTCGCGGCGATCGCGCCGTTCCGCTACACGCTGCTGATCTGGGCGGGGCTGTGCGGCTATTTCGCCTTCGGCGAGGTGCCGGACGCGTTGGCGATCTTCGGCTCGCTGCTAATCGTCGGCAGCGGCCTCTACGCTCTCCATCGCGAGGTCGTACGCCGCCGCACGCTCGCCGCGGCGGTGCCGCCCGGCGAACCGGGGGCCTGAGCGTCAGGCCGCGGCGCCGAGGCCCGTGACGCTCAGCAGCTCGCTGACGTCGAGCAGCGAGGGGGCAAAGCGCACGCCGAAGCACCCATTGGCGACCCAGGCCACCGTGCCGGTGACCGGGCGCACGCCCTCGAAGCCGATCGTCACGTCCATCCCGGCACGGATGCCGGCGACAGCGCCGATGCGCGCGCCGCCCCGGCTCAGGTCGAACACGCGCGCGGGCGTCCGGCGGCCGTCGAACGCGACGGTCGCGTTCACGTCGACATCGAAGCGCTGATGTTCGCGGTGGTCCGCGCGCAGCGCGTGGCGCACGATCTCCGGAATTTCGGCGCGCACCGCCTCCGAGGCGCGCTGCATGTCGGCGGCGACATGGGCGACCTCGGTCGCATTCGTGCTCGAACGCGTCACCATGCCGGCGATCCCGGTCATGCGCTCGGCCACGTCCGACACGGCTGCATTGGTGCCGCGCACATTGGCCACGAAGCCTTGCGTCGCGGCGCGCTGCTGCTCCATGGCGGCCGCGACCGAATTGGTCACCGTGGAGAGCTGGTCGATCGCTTCCGCGATGGCGCCGATCGAGGCGACCGCATGGCCGGTCGTCGACTGGATCTCGGCGATCTTGGCGCCGATCTCACCCGTAGCCTTGGCGGTTTCGGTCGCGAGCGTCTTGACTTCGGTCGCGACCACCGCGAAGCAGCGTCCCGCTTCGCCGGCGCGCGCAGCCTCGATCGTAGCATTGAGCGCGAGCAGGTTGGTCTGTTCGGCGATTGCCGTGATGACGCCGACGATGTCGCCGATGTCCTTCGCGGCCTTGGCGAGCGCGCCAACAGTTGCGCGCGAGCTTGCGGCGCGCTCGACCGCGGTGCGGCCGATCTGCGATCCGTGCCGAACTTTCTCGGCGATCGCGTCGATCGCGCCGATCACCTCGTCGGAGAGGCGCGTCGCCTGCTCGTTCATCGCGCGCGAATTGTCGGCGGCGCGCGCGGTTTCGCTCGAGGCCGCATGGACGGCTTCCAGCGCGCTGCGCATGTCGGCCGTCTTGGTACGCAGCACGCTCGAGCCGTCGACCACGGTGCGCAGGCCGCGCTCGGTCGCCGCCTCGACCTCGCTCGCCATGTTGGAGAGATTCGTGCGGCGCAAACCGCGCTCGGCGCGATCGACGATCGTCTGCGCGGCATCATGTTGAGCCCGGCTGGCCGCGATGTCCGTCAGCCGGGTCACGGCGAAGGAGAGCCGATCGATTTCGCTGCGCGGAATGTGGGCCGACGGTTCGCCGCCCTCCCCCGCCAATCCGTCGATCGCGTCGGTCGCACGCTGCAGCGGCTGCGCGATCGAGCGAGCGGTCAGCAAGGTGCAGGTTGCTGCCAAGAGCACGACGCCCGCAAGGCCGACCGCCGGCCACAGCCAGGTCTCGTCGACAGGCAACAGCGGGGCGATGGCGTCGCGCAACAGCACGACCGCCGCGGGCAGCAGCGCGACCACGAACAACCGTTCGGAGACGGTCAGGCGCTGCATCTTTTCCCCGGTGTGACGGGCAGGCCGTGCCGACAGCGATGCGCCCGGGCCGGGCGCGGCAATTCACAGCGGCATCATGGGCCGACGTGGTTAACCAAATATTAGCCGGCGCTCGGAAACGGGACGGCGTCGCGGTCCGCAAGGCAGCCGCCGAGGCCTGTCCGCGCCTCGTTTGTGGGCAGAAGTTTCGATTGACGGCCCACGCTTGGTTCGGGCTAAGGTGTGCAGAGGCGGCGCGAAGACCGGCGAGAAAAGAACGATCTGGCGGGGGTGTCTCGGGCTTTCATCGGCCGGGCGCGAGCGGGGGAAACGAAACGTGGGTGCACTTCTTGCACTGAGCCGCGTCATTGACTGGATCAACGAAAAGTTCGGCATTGTCGCGAATTGGCTGATCTTGCTGTCCTGCCTGATCAGCGCGGGCAATGCCTTCAGCCGCTATCTGTTCAGCGCGAGCTCGAACGGATGGCTTGAAATCCAATGGTACATGTTCGCGGGCGTGGTGCTGCTCGGCGGTCCCTACACGCTCAAAATGAACGAGCACGTTCGCGTCGATCTCGTCTACGGGATGGTGTCGGAGCGGACCCGCATCTGGATCGACATCATATGCGGAATACTCTTCCTCCTGCCGATTTGCCTGATCCTGACCTATTTCACCTGGCCTTGGTTCGTCGATTCCTGGCGTCTCAATGAATCATCGTCGAATGCCGGCGGCCTGTTGCGCTGGCCCGTAAAGCTGATTCTCCCGGTCGGCTTTTTCCTGATGGCGCTGCAAGGCATCTCGGAAATCATCAAGCGCATCGCAGCGCTCGAACACATCATCGACGTCGAATTCAAATACGAAAAGCCGCTGCAATGACCTGGATATCCGCACATCTGGCCCCACTCATGTTCGGGGGCATGATCCTTTTCATGCTGATCGGCTATCCGGCCGCTTTCTCGCTCGCGGCGACGGGCTTGTTTTTCGGTTTCGTCGGCATCGAATTCGGCCTCATCCGGCCGGACTTCCTCGGCAACCTGACCTATCAGTTGTTCGGCATCATCTCGAACGACCTCCTCCTCGCGATCCCGTTCTTCACCTTCATGGGCGCGATCCTCGAACGCTGCGGCCTTGCGGAGGACCTTCTCGACTCGTTCGGCCAGCTTTTCGGTCCCGTTCGCGGCGGATTGTCCTACGCGGTGATTTTCGTCGGGGCCGTGCTCGGCGCAATCACCGGCACCGTAGCCGCTTCGGTCATCGCCATGGGCGTGATCTCGATGACGCCGATGCTCAAATACGGCTATTCCACGCGCCACACGATGGGTGTCATCGCGGCGTCCGGCACCATCACGCAGCTCATCCCGCCGTCGCTCGTGCTGGTCGTGCTCGCCGACCAGATGGGCCGCTCCGTCGGCGACATGTATGCGGGCGCCATCGGCCCGAGCATCATTCAGGTCGCGTTGTTCTGCATCTGGGTCTTCATCGTCAGCATCATTTGGCCGGAAGACGTGCCTGCTCTTCCGAAAGAGGCGCGGACGCTCCATGGCTGGGCGCTGTGGAAGCGCTGCATGAAAGGGATGATCCCTTCGCTCGGCCTCATCTTCCTCGTGCTCGGCACGATCTTCATGGGGCTTGCGACGCCGACGGAAGCCGGCGCGATGGGCGTGGTCGGCGCCATCGTGCTCGCCTGGTCCTACGGCTCGCTGACTTGGCCGCTGCTCTATCAGGGCATGGCCACGACCATGCGCATCACCTCCATGGTGGTCTACATCCTGATCGGCGCACGCGTCTTCAGCCTCGTGTTCCAAGGCGTGGGCGGAAAGGTCTGGATCGAAGATCTCCTGACCTCCCTTCCCGGGGGTCAGGTCGGATTTCTGGTGTTCGCCAACGCCTTCATCTTCGTGATCGCGTTCTTTCTCGACTTCTTCGAGATCGCCTTCATCATCATTCCGTTGCTGACGCCGGCGGCCGAAAAACTCGGCATCGACCTGATCTGGTTCGGCGTGCTGATCTGCGCAAACATCCAGACGAGCTTCATGCATCCGCCTTTCGGGTTCGCGCTGTTCTACCTACGCGGCATCGCGCCGAAATCGATCAAGACCTCGGACATATACTGGGGCGCTATTCCCTGGATCGGCACCATGGTCATTCTCGTGGCGATCGTGATCTTCTGGCCGGCTTCGGTGACCTACTGGATCGACAAGCCGGTCCTCTTCGACCCGTCGAAAGTCAACATCCAGATCGATATCCCCGACGTGCCGCCGCCGCTGGATTTGACCCAGCCGCCGGTCATCAAATAGCAAAGACTGCCGCGCCGGTGCTTTTGGGCATCGACACGACAGTCGTCTTGGGACGCGGCTCGTTCATCGTAGCCCCGACGGCCCGGGTCAGGTCTCTTCCAATGAAATATGATACCGGCGACGCCAAATGTAGCCGGTCCCCACGACAATAAGAGCAGCGACGATACTTGCGACGAGGTTGACGCGCTCCGGCGAGAGCATGTCAAACAGTCCCAGCACGATCGGATCGCTGGCGAAGATATCGCCCGCGACCCAGCCGAGAATCCCGGCGCCACCCCAAACCAAAACCGGAAAGCGCTGGAGCAAAATCAAGATGATCGCGCTGCCGGCGATCACCATCGGAATGCTGACCGCAAGTCCGATCGTCAGCATGAGATACTGTCCTTTCGCGATCGCGGCGACCGCAATCACGTTGTCGAGGCTCATCACGATATCGGCGATGACGACGATGCGCACCGCCCGCCACAAATCCTCGACCGCCTCCGACGTATCCTCCGCGTCGTGCGCCTGCGGCGCCAACAATTTGATCGCGATCCAGGCAAGGGCGATCGCTCCGATCAGCTTGAGATAGGGCAGCGTCATGAGCATGGAGACGGCGCCGGTGAAGACGACCAGCAACACCGAGGCAAAACCTGAGCCGATGATCATGCCCCACATACGTTCGCGCGGCGGAAGGGCGCGACAGGCAAGCGCGATCACGACCGCGTTGTCGCCGGACAGCAGAATATTGATCCAGATAATTTGCAGAACGGACAGCCAGAAAGCCGGCTGCATGACATCAACAGACATAGGTGAGGCGCCCGTTGTATCGCTCAGCGTTACCGCGACCTGACGATTTGATCAGGCACGGGAGGGAGGCGCCCAACCTACAAGACGGCATTGAGGCTTGCCTAGAAGAGTTTCCGGCAAAGCGAGCAGCGTTCGCCGCAGATATGCGGCCGGTGAATCTAGAACACAGATCAGTCCCGAAAGGACGATCCATGTTCCAGTCTTGTCCCGCGCCGCAGCGATGCGTCAGGTGCGCGCGCGCATGCGCATCATGAACGTGTCGAATCCAAGCTCGGCCACCTGGTTCCAGGCGATCGAGTCGTTGCGGAACGCCATCACGCTCTCGTGCAGCTTCTTGAACATCGGATTGGTCTTGTTGTGGTCGGCGTAAACCTCCTGCGCGGCGTTGTAGCAGGCCTCGAGCACGGGCTGCGAGAAGGCGCGCAACATCGCGCCCTGCGAAACCAGCTTCTTGAGTGCCGGCGGATTGGCGTAGTCGTACTTGCCGATCACCCAACCCCAGGCTTCGCCCCCTGCGACCTCCATCATGCTGCGGTAGACTTTCGGCAGCTCGTTCCATTTCGCCAGATTGATGAGGTTGTGGCCTTGGCCGCAGCCTTCCCACCAGCCGGGATAGTAGTAGTTCGGCGCGATCTTCACGAAGCCGAGCTTCTCGTCGTCGTAGGGGCCGACCCATTCGGCCGCGTCGATGGTTCCCTTTTCCAGCGCCGGATAGATGTCGCCGGCCGCAAGTTGCTGCGGCACGGCGCCGAGCCGCTGGAGGATCGTTCCCGCGAAGCCACCAACACGGAATTTCAGGCCCTTGAGGTCGTCGACCGTCTTGATCTCTTTGCGGAAGAAGCCGCCCATTTGCGCGCCGGTGTTGCCCGACGCAAAGCCGATGCAATTGTACTTCGCGAAGAGCTCATTCATCAGATTCTGGCCCTCGCCGAAGCGCAGCCAGGCGTTCATCTGGCGCGTGTTGAGGCCGAACGGAAGCGCGGTCCCGAACGTAAAGGCCGCGTCCTTGCCCCAGTAATAATACGACGCGGTGTTGCCCATCTCGACGGTGCCGTTCTGCACCGCGTCGAGCACCTGCAGGCCGGGCACGATCTCGCCGGCGGCGAAGACCTGGATCTGGAATTTGTTGTCGCTCATTTCGGCGACGCGCTTGGCGAAATATTCGCAGCCGCCGTACAGCGTATCGAGCGACTTCGGCCAGCTTGTCGGCATGCGCCATTTGATTTCCGGCATCGACTGCGCGATGGCCGGAGCGGCGACGGCGGTCGAGGCGGCAAGCCCGACACCGGCCGATTTCAGGAATTCACGACGTTTCATTGGCGTTTCCCCTGATCATGGTCGACCTGATGCCGACGTGACGGGAGCGCTTGTCAGAACGTCTTTTTGTTGGCCGTCACGGGCAGCCGACTGATGCAATCTTACGAGACAATTTCCCGATGCCAAACGAAAAAAGCCCCGGGACAAACGCCCCGGGGCCGTTCTAAACGCCGCACCTTTGCAGATCAGGCGCGCGGGCGCGTGCGGATCATGAAGGTGTCGTAGGTGTATTCGGCGACCTGCCACCAGAGATATTCGTCGTTGCGGAACGCCTGGATCGAGTCCCAGACCTTCTTGAAGTCGGGATTGGCCGCCGAGGTCTCGGCGTTGACCTCATTCGAGGCTTTCAGACAGGCCTCCATGACCGCCTGCGGGAACGGACGCAACTGCGTGCCGTTGGCGACGAGGCGCTTCAACGCGGCCGGGTTGCGGGCGTCGTAACGCGCGGTCTGCTCCACGTTGACGGCGCCCGCGGCGGCCTTGAGGATCGCCTGGTAGTTCTTCGGGAGCTGATTCCACTTCTCCAGATTGACCTGGGTGTGGTTGGTCGTGCCGCCCTCCCACCAGCCGGGATAATAGTAATACTTGGCGACCTTGTAGAAGCCGAGCTTCTCGTCGTCATAGGGGCCGACCCATTCGGCCGCGTCGATCGTGCCCTTCTCCAGCGCCGGATAGATGTCGCCGCCGGCAATCTGCTGCGGCACGAGTCCGAGTTTTTGCAATGTCTTTCCGGCCCAGCCGCCGATGCGCATCTTCAAGCCGCTGAAATCGCCAGGCTCCTTGATCTCCTTGGAGAACCACCCGCCCATCTGCGCGCCGGTGTTGCCCATCAGCAGATTGTAGGTGTTGAACTTCTTGCCGAAGTCGTCGATCAGCTTCTGTCCCTCGCCGTCATAATACCAAGCGTTCTGCTGGCGCGTGTTGAGCCCGAAGGGCGTCGCGCAAAACAACGCCCAGGTCGGGTCCTTGCCGATGTAATAATAGAGCGCCGTATGGCCCATCTCGACCGTGCCGTTCTGCACTGCGTCGAGCGTCTGCAGGCCGGGCACGATCTCGCCCGCCGCGAACACCTGGATCTGGAATTTGCCGTCGGTCGCCTCGGATACATATTTGGCGAACAGCTCGCAGGAGCCGTAGAGCGTATCCAGCGACTTCGGCCAACTGGCTGTCAGGCGCCATTTGAGTTCCGGCATCGATTGCGCGATGGCCGGCGCGGCAACCGCGGTCGAAGCGGCCAGCCCCAGGCCGGCCGTTTTGATAAATTCTCGACGTTTCATTGGCGTTTCCTCATCGAAGAATAAAGACAGATACCGAGGCGGGCCGGGATGCCCCCGATTTGGACCGCTGCTTGCGCCCAGGATCGGGCGCAATCTATCGCAACAGAGGGCCTTCCGGGAAACGAAAAAGCCCCCCAGACGATGGGTTGCGAGGTCGCACCTTAGTCGTGCGACAAGTCATGCCCGCGTGCGGTTGCGGATCAGGTAGGTGTCGTAGGTGTACTCGGCCACCTGCCACCAGAGATACTGATCGTTGCGGAAGGCCATGGTCGACTCGTAGATCTTCTTGAAGTCCGGGTTCGTGGCCGAGACCTCGCTGTAGAGTTCAAGCGAGGCCTTCAGGCAGGCGTCCATGACCACGGCCGGGAACGGCCGCAATAGCGTGCCCGCCGAGACCAGGCGCTTCAGCGCGCCGGGATTGCCGGCATCGTATTTCGCCTGCATCCACTCATGCGCCGCCATCGATGCGGTCTTGACGATCGACTTGTAGGTGGCGCTGAGCGCATTCCATTTCTCGATGTTGATGAAATTGTGCAGCATCGCGCCGCCTTCCCACCAGCCCGGATAGTAGTAGTACTGCGCGACCTTGTTGAAGCCGAGCTTCTCGTCGTCATAGGGCCCGACCCATTCGCAGGCATCGAGCGTGCCCTTCTCGAGCGCGGGATAGATGTCGCCGCCCGCAAGCTGCTGCGGGACGAGACCGAGCTTGGTGAGCACGCGGCCCGCGAAGCCGCCGATGCGCATCTTCAATCCGTTGAAGTCGCCGGGCTCCTTGATTTCGCGGCGGAACCAGCCGCCCATCTGGCAACCGGTATTGCCGCAGGGCAGCGCGAAGATGTTGGCCTTGCGGTAGAACTCGTTCATCAGATCAAGGCCGCCGCCGAAATGCTGCCAGGCGGTCTGCATGCGGCTGTTGAGGCCGAACGGCACCGCGGTGCCAAACGCGTAGGTCGGGTCCTTGCCGACATAATAATAAGAGGCCGTGTGGCACATCTCGACGGTACCGTTGGTCACCGCGTCGGCGGCCTGCAGGCCGGGCACGATCTCGCCGGCAGCAAAAACCAGAACCTGGAATTTGTTGTCGGTCGCCTCGGCGACCGCTTTGGCGAACACCTCGGATGCCCCGTAAATGGTGTCGAGCGACTTCGGAAAGCTCGACGTCAGCCGCCACCGCGTCTCCGGCATCGACTGCGCGACGGCGGGCTTGGCGACCGCGGTGGCGCCGAGCCCCACGCCCGCGGCCTGCAGAAATTGACGACGCTTCATCGGGATTTCCTCCGCGCAGCTCCCCTCAACGGGTGCGGCCTTGGCCGTGGCGTCGGCTAGCACGGATCGCAACGAGATGCGAATGGCGGCGCATGCGGCGCGTCAACCGCCGCGCGCCTCAAAATACCCACAGCAATCAGGCGATACGCAGGCGGCGGTGCGTCATTTCCAATTCGCGACAGCCGCCACCGCGGCCTCGGCTGCGGCGAGGAACTTGTCGGCCGCAACCTTTGTGTCGGGACGATGGATGCCCGGATAGGCTTCCTTCGCCAGCGCCAGCGCTGCGGTGAAGGCTGCGGCCTTGGTCTTGTCCGCACGGCGCAGCGCGGGCAGCACCTTCGGGGCTTCGGTCCGCGCGGCAAGCGAGAAGCCGAGACCGTCGAGATAAGGCTCCAGCTCCTTGTCCTTGAGCGCGACGCCGTATTGCTTGGCGGCGCGATCGAGCAGGTTGGCGACGACCTTGGCCTTGATCGCGAGCGCAGGCATCGCGAATCTCGGCGCCGTCTTCTCGGCGGCCGCGACCGCGCTCAATACCGCGAGGACGCGCTGGCGCACCTGCGCGACGGGCAGGTTCTTCGCGGCGGCATCCACGGCATCGTTCATCTTCTGACCGAGCGTGGTGACACCGCGTTTGCGAAAGAGGTCTTCCATCCCGGCGTAAACTTCCGCGAGCCCATGGGCGAACATCTGCGTGCCGGCTTCCTTGTCGCCGGCTTCGTAGGCGGCAAGCCCCGCGTGGTAGTGTGCGGCGATCACCTGAAGCGCGACGCCGTATTCGACCGGGTCCTTCTCGGCGGCCGCGACATCGATCCCGGCTTCGCCGCCCTCCCCGCCGTCATTGGCTTCGGCGAGCCGGAAGCTGCCGGCCGGCAAATACGGGATCGACGCGCCGCGCTTTAAGTCCTGCATTGTACCCGGACGATCGAATGCGGCAGCGGGCGCGCCGATCGCGGAATGGGGCGCACCTCCTGTGCCGGCGACGACAAAGGCTCCGACGCCGAGCCAGATCTTGGTCCGGGATTTCATGCGCTCACCTTCTGGCTCGTGTTGCGCGCGATCTGTCGACCGCGCGGCCGCCGCCCCTCGTGCAGCAGACAATGCGCAAGCGCATTGCTTCGCGATGGCGCGGAAACTACGGTGCGGGAGGTGCAGGCGTCCAGTAAACTTGCTGATATTTCGAAGTATTCCAATGAGTTGCACGGAGCTCCGATGCAGATCGTGATCGGCAATGTGCTCTCGGCCGAAGACCTCGCCGCCGTGCATACGGCGCTGAAGCACGCGCGCTTCGTCGAGGGCCGCGCGACCGCGGGCTTTGCGGCGCGGCTCGTGAAGAACAATCAGCAGGCCGCAAACGACCGCAAGCTCGACGCCGCGCGCGCGCTGATCGCCGGGCGTCTGATGAGCAACGACGTGTTCCGCCTCGCGGCGCGCCCAAAAACGCTCTCGCCGCTGATCGTCTCGCGCTACGAACCAGGGATGGCCTACGGCAGCCATGTCGATGACGCACTGATGCAGGGGATGCGCACCGACGTGTCGTTCACACTGTTCCTGTCGCAGCCCGACAGCTACGACGGCGGCGAGCTCGTGATCGAGAGCGCGTCGGGCGAGGAGGCCGTCAAGCTCGATCCCGGCAGCCTGGTCGCTTATCCGTCGACCGCGCTGCACCGCGTCGCGCCGGTAACGCGCGGCGCAAGATTAGCGGCAGTCGGATGGGTGCGTTCTTACGTGCGCGATGCCGCGCGGCGCGAACTGCTGTTCGACCTCGACACCGCGCGCCGGGCGATGTTTACGCGTGAAGGCAACAGCGCCGAATACGATCTGGTATCGAAGTCGCTCGCGAACTTGATGCGGATGTGGGTGGAGGATTGAGGCTTAATCGTAGACGTTTCGCCGGTGGCCGACGATTACGACCATCACCAGGATTTCTTTGTCTCTGATGTCCACAACGATTCGATAGTCGCCAACGCGATAACGCCAAAGGCGTTTCAGGTCGCCGAGAAGTGCATGGCCAAATCGCCGTGGGTCTTCGACGGTCGCGATCCGTTCGCGGAGATATTTTTGAATTGCACTCCGCGCCGCGTGACCGAGCTTGCGCAGTTCCCGCGCGGCGTCGGAATCAAACTCGACGCGCCAAATCGGCGCACCGCTCACCGCGTGTCCTCATCCAGTTCCCGTTCGAGCTCCTCCAGAGTCACCGATGTCGACTTGCGCGCAAGCCGACGCGTAGCGAGGTGATAGTCTTCCAAATCCTCGATGTGCCGCAGGATCGCCTCGCGCGCATAAAAGCTTTTCGTACGGCCGGTTTTCTTGGCGAGCGCGTCAAGCCGCTTTTCCATTTGGGGGGGGAGACGCAGCGCAAGCATGGCAAACTCCAATCGTTGCTATACATGTATAACAACGCGCCGCCTTTCGCAACCTTAACCTACGCCTCGATCACGATCTTCGGCGCGACCCGACCCGTCCCGCGGCCCTTGAGCTGGTCGCGCACGCGGCCGGCGATCTCGCGATAGACCTTGGCGTGCGGCCCATCCGGCGCGGTCGCGACCACCGGGCGGCCAGCATCGGAGGTCTCGCGGATCGCCATGTCGAGCGGCACCTCGCCGAGGAACGGCACGCCGAGCTTTTCCGCCTCGCGGCGCGCGCCGCCATGGCCGAAAATATCCGAGCGCTCGCCGCATTTCGGGCAGACGAAATAGCTCATGTTCTCGACGATACCGAGCAGCGGTACGTTGACGCGCTTGAACATCTCCACGCCGCGCCGCGCGTCGATCAGGGCCAGGTCCTGCGGCGTCGAGACGATCACGGCGCCCGCGAGCGGCACCTGCTGCGCGATGGTGAGCTGCGCGTCGCCGGTGCCGGGCGGCATGTCGACCACCATGACGTCGAGCGTGCCCCACTCGACCTCGCGCAGCATCTGCGTCAGCGCCGACATCACCATCGGGCCGCGCCAGATCATCGGCGTCTCCTCCTCGACCAGGAAGCCGATCGACATCACGGTGAGGCCATAGCCCGACATGGGTTTGAGCCGATTGCCGCCGAGCGTCTCGGGCCGGCCGCGGATTCCGAGCAGCTTCGGCATCGAGGGCCCGTAGATGTCGGCATCGAGCACTCCGACCTTCAGGCCGAGATCGCGCAGACCAAGAGCAAGGTTCACTGCGGTCGTCGACTTGCCGACACCGCCCTTGCCGGACGCGACCGCGACGATCGCGGCGACTCCGGGCGGTCCCTGCACCGGCCGTTCGCCGCGTGGGGGGTGAGCATGGCCGTGCCCGCCGGGCGCCTTCGCGGGAGGGGGCGCGGCTCGGGGCGCTCCCGCGGCGCGCTCGCCGGTCAGCGCCACCAGCGCCGAGGTCACGCCGGGCAGCGCGCGGACCGCGGACTCGGCCGCCTTGCGCACGCCTTCCCAAGCCTGCACGACGCTCGCCTCGACGGTGATCGAGAAGAACACCTTGCCGTCGCTCACCACAACCTCGGAGAGCTTACCTGTCGCGGGCAGCGGTGCGCCCTCCGGGCTTTTCACGGCAGCGAGCGCCGCAAGGACTTGTTCTTTGGTTGCCGGCATCGGCGTCTCCTCTGCCATGCAGATTGCATAGCGGCAGGCCTTGTAGATAGGCCGCTACCCGACACGGCGCAAACCGGTTGACGGCGCGCCATTCGGCCGCGAAAACACGGGCCAACCGACAGGGAGGAATCCAATGGCGAAGGTAGCGTTTCTGGGTCTCGGCGTGATGGGCTATCCGATGGCCGGGCATCTGAAGAACAAAGGCGGCCACGAGGTCACCGTCTACAACCGCACCGCCGCCAAGGCCGAGCAATGGGTCAAGGAATATGGCGGGCGCGCCGCCAAAACCCCCGAGGACGCGGTCGAGGGTCAGGACTTCGTCATGATGTGCGTCGGCAACGATCACGACGTCCGCGCGGTCGCCGCCGCGGCGTTCCCCAAGATGGGCAAGAACACGGTGTTCGTCGACCACACTACGGCTTCGGCCGAGGTTGCGCGCGAGCTTTACGAGAGCGCGAAGACGGGGGGCTTCGATTTCATCGACGCGCCGGTGTCGGGCGGGCAGGCCGGCGCGCAGAACGGCGCGCTCACCGTGATGTGCGGCGGCGACGCCGAGCCGTATGCGCGTGCCGAGCCCGTGATCGCCGCTTACGCGCGCATGTGCAGGTTGCTCGGGCCGGCGGGCGCGGGCCAGCTCACCAAGATGGTCAATCAGATCTGCATCGCGGGCGCCGTGCAGGGGCTTTCGGAAGGAATCCACTTTGCGCGCAAGGCCGGGCTCGATATCGAGGCGGTGATCGAAACGATCTCCAAGGGCGCCGCGCAATCGTGGCAGATGGAGAACCGCTACAAGACCATGAACGCCAACAAATACGACTTCGGCTTCGCGGTGAACTGGATGCGCAAGGACCTCTCGATCTGTCTCGCCGAGGCGCGGCGCTCGGGCGCGCATCTGCCGGTCGCGGCGCTGGTCGACCAGTTCTATTCGGAAGTGCAGAAGATGGGCGGCGGGCGCTGGGACACCTCAAGCCTGATGGCGCGGCTGGAGCGCTAGGCTCTCGCCCGGCCGCTCGGTAAGCGTTTCTACGGATCAGATATTTCCGCGTAACGACGCGTCGTGCGGTTCCGCCCGTTAGCGGCGTGCCTGCAAGAAAGCGTCTAACCTCGCGGGTTACCGGATGCTCCACGAGCGCCTGCGGGCAGCGCTAACAGACCGTGTCGCGCGGAATTGCGTTTTGCGCTCCCGGCTTAACCGGTGCATCAAGGTTTCCGTCTTATCCTGTTGGCCGCAACCTGCGTGGCAACGGCCGACAATGACCTTCGATCTCGCGACGCTGATGGCTGTCGGTGTGCTGGCGACCGCGGTTGCCGGCGTGCTCACCATCACGGCTTGGGCGGCCGATCGCGGCGTGCGCGCCCTTCTGTGGTGGGCCGCCGGCTACTTCGCCATTGCGCTCGGGATCGCGGGCCTGCTCGCGGCGAAAGGCGATCCGAACAGCGCCAGGACCGGCGCCGGTCTGATGCTGCTCTCGCTCGGGTCGGCATTGATCTGGACCGGCGCGCGGCAGCTCGGCGGTCTGCGTCCACTGCCCGCGGCGGTCGCGGCGGGGCCGCTGCTCACGCTTGCCGCCGCGATGGCGCAGGCGGCCGGATATTCCGCAATCACGACGGTGACGCAGTTCGCCATATCCGATGCCTACTTCGTCCTGACGATCATGACTCTCTGGCCTTATCCGAGGGACGGTCTGCGCTCCGCCGTTCCGCTGATGGCCCAGGCTGTGTGAAAACT
>PLJS01000230.1:59678-67220 GCA_003140315.1 Hyphomicrobiales bacterium | reverse complement strand
TTGAACCAGGTGGCGAGCGTCGCAGAGGCGGTCGAGGACATCGCCTTCGGTACCGCGAACGGACCGACGCGCTTCGGCCCCTTGGTGCGCGCGGTGTCGGCGGCTTCCACGATCGTACGCGCCGAGGGGCCGCCCGAGCCCATCACGATGCCGGTGCGCTCGTTGGAGATGTCGGGTTCCTCCAGGCCCGCGTCGCGGATCGCCTGCTCCATCGCGACATGATTCCAGGCCGCACCGCCGCCGAGGAAGCGCATTGCGCGCCGATCGATCGCTTCGGCGGGATCGAGCGTCGGCGCGCCGTGCACCTGGCAGCGGAAGCCGAGCTCGGCATACTTGTCGGCGCGCGAAATGCCCGACTTCGCCTCGCGCAAGCTCGCGAGCACTTCCTGGGTGTTGTTGCCGATGGATGAGACGATGCCCATCCCGGTGACGACGACCCGCCTCATGATTGCCTCGCCCACATCCTTTGGCGCATCCACCGCGTCCGGCGCGCTCTAGCCTCAGCGCCTCAAGCCCCGGCCGGCTGCGCCGCCGGTTCGTCGCGGAACAGCCCGACCTTGAGGTCGAGTGCGCGATAGATAATGGAGCCGTCGGCCGAGAGCCAGCCGTCCGCGATGCCAAGCACCAGTTTCGAGCGCATGACGCGTTTGATCTCGATGCCGTAGATGATTTCCTTCACGCTCGGAAGCACTTGGCCGGAGAATTTCAGCTCGCCCAGGCCTAGCGCGCGGCCGCGCCCGGAGGCCCCGACCCAGCCGAGAAAAAAGCCCACCATCTGCCACAGGGCATCGAGCCCAAGGCAACCCGGCATCACCGGATCGCCCTTGAAATGACAGGGAAAAAACCAGAGATCCGGTCGAACCTTGAGGACCGCGCGCATCAGGCCCTTGCCGTATTCACCACCGGCCTCGGCTATGTCGGAAATGCGGTCGAACATGAGCATAGGCGGCAATGGCAGCTGCGGCCCTTCGACGAAGAGTTCCCCTCGCCCGCAGGCGAGCAGGTCTTCGTACTCAAAGCTGGAACGGCGCGTTTCCATCAGACCGGGTTCCTCCGACAGCGATCCGGCGATTAACTATCATAGGGTCTTCACCCGGCAAAGAAGGGCATTTTGTCCGCCCCGGCAAGGTCTTGGCAGGTCACTGCGACGGATGGGCACGCTCTTGCGACGGAGTTGCATGTGCCGGCCGCGTTCCCTATGATCCGCTGCCGTGATGTCAGTCCCCAGCCAGCGGCGCGGGGCAAAGGTTTTGTGTTCATGACGCAAGTACGCGCGACACTCCTCTCGACGGCCGAGCCCGCAGGCTTGCGTGCCGGTACTCTCGTGCGCACCGAGCTGACCGGCTGTCCGTGGCATGACGTGAAGGCGATGCTGCGCGAGGTCGGCCTGCGCCCGACCCGTCAACGCATGGCGCTCGGCTGGATCCTGTTCGCCAAGGGCGACCGGCACCTGACCGCCGAGATGCTCTACGAGGAAGCCACCAAGGCGAAAGTCCCGGTGTCGCTCGCAACCGTCTACAATACGCTGCATCAGTTCACCGAGGTCGGCCTCCTGCGTCAGGTCGCGGTCGACGGCTCGAAGACCTATTTCGATACCAACGTCTCCGACCATCATCACTTCTTCGTCGAAGGCGAGAACGCGCTGGTCGATATTCCCAATGCCGAGGTGATGCTCGACCGGCTGCCGACCGCGCCGCATGGCTACGAGGTCGCCCGCGTCGACGTGGTGGTGCGGCTGAAGAAGAAAGACTAACCCGGCACAATCGCCGAAGCGTTTCGATGCCCCGCTCGCGCGGGGCATTTTGCTTTTTAGCTACTCGACCTTCTCGTTGGGGTAGACGCCCCACAGGCGCTGCTGCTCGATCCAGCCGTCAAAACCATCGCCAGCAATGCGGCACCAGCCGCTGCCACAACGTTTCACGGTGCCGAGCACGCCACTCTCGAGCTTCGCGCTCACGCCGCTCTCCGCATCCGGCTTATTGCGGAGCGCGAGCAGCGCGTCCTTGTCCTTCGATTGCGGCGAGACCAGCGCGGTGCGGCGGCCCGAGAGAAGCGAGTGATAGACCCAGCCCTCGGCGCCTTCCCAGTCGCGGATGCGGCGCCAGTTGTCGGACTCCGCGATCACCTCCACCGGCAGCGCCGAGCGGCTATAGACCCAGGCGACGTCATGATCCTTGGCCGGGCCGGAGCGCACATTGACCTTGTCGGTCTTGAGGCTGACGAAGCGCGGCACCGGTAGGCCGCTCGCGGAGCCGAGCGTCACCTGGTCGGCGGCTTGCGCCGTGACGATACCCGACACGACGACACCCGCCGTCAGAGCGATCCGCCACAAACCCGTCACCGCCATCACAGCTCACTCGTCCGTTCACGCCGCCAAAACGGGGGGCACAAATCCAGCGGCACGCGCGTCCTGCCGGTCATCTCCTCGATGTCGGCGCCGACCGCACTGCCGCCTTGTCTTGGCCCGGCCATCTGCTAGACAGAAACCGGCCTCGATCCCCACGCTCCATTTGGAGGATGCCGGCGAGTTTCCGCCGAGTTGGGTTAAAGAGGCCTGAACGTCCGCGACATGCGGCCTCTCTCGGGCCCTTCTGGTCGGCATGCGGAGGAGCGAGAGGCGAGGATGGCGAAAGGTCCAAAGCCGCTGGTCGTCGTCACGCGCAAGCTGCCGGACACCGTCGAAACGCGTATGCGCGAGCTATTCGACGCGCGCCTGAACCTGGACGACAAGCCGATGACCCAGGCGGCCCTCGTCGAAGCCGTCAAGGCCGCCGACGTGCTGGTGCCGACAGTGACCGACCGGATCGACGCCGCGGTGCTCGGCCAATCCGGCGAAAAGCTGCGTTTGATCGCGAATTTCGGCAATGGCGTCGACAATATCGACGTGGCGACCGCGCTGCAGCGCGGCATCACGGTGACCAACACGCCGGGCGTGCTCACGGAAGATACCGCCGACATGACCATGGCGCTGATCCTGGCCGTGCCGCGCCGGCTCGCCGAGGGCTCGGTCGTGCTCACAGGCGACAAGGAATGGGGCGGCTGGACGCCGACCTGGATGCTCGGCCACCGCATCTGGGGCAAGCGGCTCGGCATCATCGGAATGGGACGGATCGGCCAGGCGGTCGCGCGCCGCGCCAAGGCTTTCGGCCTGCAGATCCACTACCACAACCGCAAGAAGGTCGCGCCACACATCGAGGAAGAGCTGGACGCGACCTATTGGGAAAGCCTCGACCAGATGCTCGCCCGCATGGACATCATCTCGGTCAACTGCCCGCATACGCCGGCGACCTATCACCTGCTCTCGGCGCGCCGCCTGAAGCTGATCCGGCCCGACGCCTACATCGTCAATACGGCGCGCGGCGAGGTCATCGACGAGAATGCGCTCACCCGCATGATCGAGGCCGGCGAAGTCGCGGGCGCGGGGCTCGACGTGTTCGAGCACGAGCCGGCGGTCAATCCCAGGCTGGTCAGGCTTGCGCGCAACGGCAAGGTCGTGATCCTGCCGCATATGGGCTCGGCGACGATCGAGGGGCGCGTCGACATGGGCGAAAAAGTGATCATCAACATCAGGACCTTCATGGACGGCCATAGGCCGCCGGACCGCGTGCTGCCATCGATGTTGTGAAGCCCGTGCGGTCCGGTGGCCGTTCTTCGAGTAAGATTTGGCGCCCGACAGGGTCCTGCCGTCGATGCTGTAAAATGAAAGCCTCATCATGACGAACGCCCGATTGCTGTCCCGTCTCGGCCTCCTGCTCGCGTTGCTCGTGCCGCCTGTCGCTTCGGCGGCAGCGCAAAACATGACGGTCGACGAATTCCGCCGCGAGCTGGTCGGCCTCCCGCTGTGCGGAACGCCCGATACCGGGCCGCTCGCCGGCAAGTCGCTGTGCACCGTGCATCTGCCGGACGGCACCGCGATCCTGGCCGGCTCCGGGCTCGTCGTGAAAGGACTATGGGAAGTCGATGGCGGGCGCATCTGCCGCCGCAACGCGCAGGACCCGATCGACCGCCGCCGCTGCGTCGACTATGTGCGCGTCGATTCCAGCCATTACCGCAACAGCGACGGGGTGCAGTTCTGCCTCGGCCCCTGCGGCGCGGATAAGCCCTAAACCACCTCAGCCGCGTCTTTTTGGCGCGGCGGCTCTCGTTTCCGCCGCAACCTGTCGTATCATCCTCCGGAGAATCACTTTGGAGGACCGTCGATGCGTGCCGTCTTTACGGGCGTCGTGATGACCGCCCTCCTGGGCTTTTCGACCGCGCTTGCGGCCACGAAACTCAGTCCCGCCGAAATCCAGTCCACCTTCTTCACCGGCCAAGCGTTCACGGCCGCGACGACATCGGGCACCAAATTCACCCTGACATTCATGCCCGACGGCAAGGTCACGCGCGCGCCGCAGGACAAGGCCGGCGCCAAGGGCGAAGGAACCTGGAAGCTTAGCAAGGACGGCTTTTGCACGACCTGGAAGGGCAGCAAGGCGAACTGCTACACGCTCGTCAACATCGAGAAGAACAAGTGGTCTGTCGTGAAGGGCGCGACCACCGTTGCGGTGTGGAGCAAGTAGCTTCCCGTTTACTTGTGGATCGACAAATCCCTGATCGTCGGCGTCTCGCCCGATAGCGGATTGGCCGGGTCCCACGCGTAGCGCAGCGTCTCGAAGCGCATGGCGCGCGCATCGACCATCAACAGCCGCCCCACCAGCCCCTCGCCGAAACCGACGATCTCGCGAATCGCTTCGAGCGCCATCATCGATCCGATCACGCCCGTGAGTGCGCCGAGGACGCCGGCTTCGGCGCAGGCCGGAACCGTTCCGGCCGGCGGCGGTTCGGGAAACAGGCAACGATAAGTCGGGTTGGGCTTGCCGTCCGGCGCGCGCTCATGCGCACGGATCGTCGTCAGCGTGCCGTCGAAGACGCCGACCGCCGCCGTGACCAGCGGCTTGCCGGCGAAATAGCACGCGTCGGACACGAGATAGCGCGTGGCGAAATTGTCCAATCCGTCGGCGACGAGATCGTAGCGGGGGAGGAGATCGAGGGCGTTCGCCGCAGTCAGGCGCGCGTTATGCGCCTCAACCGCGACATGCGGGTTGAGCCGCGCGATCGCCGCGGCCGCGCTGTCGACCTTCGGCGCGCCGATGTCGGGCGTGCCATGGATCACCTGTCGCTGCAGGTTGGAGAGCGAGACCGTGTCGTCGTCGATGACGCCGAGCGTGCCGACACCCGCGGCCGCGAGATACATCAAGGCCGGCGCGCCGAGCCCGCCCGCACCAATGACAAGCACGCGCGCGCGTTTGAGCGCCGCCTGTCCAGGCCCGCCGACCTCGCGCATCACGATGTGACGCGCGTAACGCTCAAGCTCCTCGGGCGTCAGCATGTCGCGCTAGCCACGGTCCACACGATGCAAGTCGAGTGTTGCATGGTCATCTTGATACGCTAGGGTACGGCCACGTTCCAACGGTTTGCCGCGTGTTGAGGTCAGTATGAGGCTTGGCGTCGTTCTGTTGTGTCTGGTGATGGCGGCGCCCGCATTGGCTGAGCCCGCACAGCAAAAGCAGGCCGCACCCGCCGCACAGAAGCAGGTGAAGCGCGCCCACACCAAGAAGGCTCCCGCGAAGCCCGCCACGGACGCCAAGGCCAAGCAGCCGACGGTCACGACCGTCACGACGACCAGTCCCCGCAACAATCCGATCTCGGACTCCTACGCGGCCCTCACGCTCGCGCAGCGCGTCTCGATTCAGAGCGACCTGATCATGACCGGCGACTATGCCGGCAGCCTGAGCGGTGACTTCGGCGATGCGGCGATCAACGCCGTGAAGGCCTTCCAGAAGCGCAAGGGCACCAAGGAAACCGGCGTCCTCAACCTGCAGGAGCGCGCGCAGCTCGCAACCGACGCAAAGCCGAAGCAGACCGCGCGCGGCTGGCGCGCCGTCGACGACGCGGTCACCGGCGTGCGGCTGCTGGTTCCGGCCAAGATGATGCCGGAAGCGAGCCAGATCCCGGGCGGCAGCCGGTTTTCGTCCGCGCGCGGCGAGATGGTGGCCGAGACGCTTCGGGTCGCGCAACCCGGAGCGACGCTCGCGGCCGTGTTCGAGCAGTTGAAGAAGCCGATCAACGGCCGGCGCGTCGGCCAAAGCGCGATGTCGGGCGACAGTTTCGAGATCAGCGGGTTGCAGAACCTGAAACTGTTCCAGGTGCGCGGCTATGCGCGCGGCGAGGACGTGCGCGTCATCACCATCCTCTATGATCAGGCGCTCGACGGAATTATGGCGCCGGTCGTGACCGCGATGACGAATGCGTTCGCGCCGTTCCCGTCGGGTACCGCGACGCCACCGCCGAAAAGCAAAGTGCAGTATGCGAGCGGCATCGCGGTCAGCAATGACGGCCACATCATCACCGACCGTGACGCGCTCGAAGGCTGCCAGATCCTGACGATTGCCGGCATCGGCGGCGTCGACCGCCTCGCCGAGGACAAGACGGCGGGCCTCCTCCTGCTGCGGGTCTACGGAGCGCGCCAACTCAAGGCGGTCGCACTCGCGGGTGAAACCACGAAAGCCTCCGACATCACGCTGTTCGGCGTCGCCAACCCGGAGGCGCAGGACGGCGGCAATGCGGTGAGCATGACGCGGGCGCGCCTCACCGACGAGCGCACCATCGATCCGATGCCGGGCGCGGGCTTCACCGGCGCCGCCGCGCTCGACGCGCAGGGGAAGCTCACCGGAATGGTGACGCTCAAGCCCGCGCTGATCGCCGCGACCGGCCCGGCAGGCCCGCAGGCGACGCTGACGCCGGTCGAGACCATCCGCAACTTCCTCGACGCGCAGAACGTCGCGCCGGCGTCGTATGCGACGCCGGGCGTCGATGCCGCCAAGGCCGCGATCGTGCGGGTGATCTGCGTGCGGAAGTAACTGACGAGCAGCAATTCCAACCGTCGCCCTTCGAGGCGCGCACCTCAGGGTGACGGCTACCGATCCTCAAACTTCGGCGCACGCTTCTCCACGAACGCCGCCATGCCTTCCTTCTGGTCGTTCGTGGCGAACAGCGCGTGGAAGGTTCGCCGCTCGAAGCGGATGCCCTCGGCGAGCGTCGTCTCGAAGGCGCGATTGACGCTCTCCTTCGCCACCATCAGGGCGACGAGCGACATCGAGGCGATGGTCTCGGCGATCTTCATCGTCTCATCCATCAGGCTTGCAAGCGGCACGATCCGCGCGACAAGCCCGGAGCGCTCGGCTTCCGCCGCGTCCATCATGCGGCCGGTCAAATTCAAATCCATCGCCTTGGCCTTGCCGACCGCGCGCGTGAGGCGCTGTGTGCCGCCGATCCCCGGAATGACGCCGAGCTTGATCTCGGGCTGGCCGAATTTCGCGTTGTCGGCCGCGATGATCATGTCGCACATCATGGCGAGTTCGCAGCCGCCGCCAAGCGCGAAGCCGGCCACCGCCGCGATCACGGGCTTGCGCATGCGCGCGACACGGTCCCAGCTTTGCGCGAAATCGCCCTTGAAGGCATCCATGTAGGACTTGGCCTGCATCTCCTTGATGTCGGCGCCGG
>PLJS01000230.1:39399-59660 GCA_003140315.1 Hyphomicrobiales bacterium | reverse complement strand
GGTTGAGGCGGACGATGCCGACCTTGCCATTGGTTTCGACGAGGATGGTTTCGGTGGTCATGTTTGCCTCCGGCAGATGTTTGCATTGGCCTAGCGGAGCGACGTGGGAGAGGCAAACAGGAGGAGCGGCGCGCTCCTCTTTCCCCTCCCCNNCAAGGGGGGAGGGGAAGAAAGAAAAACAGCCGCCCGCATTCCCGCGGCGCGTTCGCGCCCGAGCTGTGATGGCAACATCGCGCCCGAAAACGATAAGGGCGCGCGGGACGCCGGGGTCCTGACGGACCCGCGGGCCTGATCCTCTCACGAAGACCAGGCAGGACGACATCTCTCGATCAGACGCCGCCCGATTTTCGATAAAACCGCAAGTCCGCCGTCTCTCCGGCGTCCCACGCGCGGTGTCTTTAGGCTTGCTCCGTGCGACCCCCGGTGGAGTGACGCTTGCTATCCACCGCTCGTGAAGCCCGGCCCGGGCTTCGGGAGCACACGGCTTGGGCCGCCGCGCATTGGGTGCTCGTCTCGCACCCCTGCGCGGCCACCGCCACCTGCCCTCCATCTCGTGACGCTCGAGACGTCCCTTGTTGAGAGCAGGATGGATCGGATATAACTCCTCAATCTTGGCATAATCAAGGATTATATTCCCAGTATCCACAGGAAGGCGTCCGGGCATGCGCGCGTTGACATCGCGCCCGCCCTCGCCGAAAGGTCCGGCCGCGTCACAAGGGGTCGCGGTTGCGTTTCTGGAAGACTATCGAGCACCGGCACATCAAGCCTGCGTTGCGGCATCTGCGCCCATACGCGACCGCGACCTATGCGGGCCTGCGCGTCGCCTACAAACCGCACCTCGACGGCGGCGGCTCGAGCTTTGGGCAGGACTTCATCCCGGTGCTGCGCGGGCGCGGCATGCCGAAGGTTGCCCGCGCGTTCGAGTGGTGCGCGGGCCCCGGCTTCATCGGATTTGCGCTGCTGGCGCATGGACTCACCGAGACGCTGTGCCTCGCGGACGTGAACCCGGAAGCGGTCGCAGCGTGCCGAAAGACCGTGCGCGACAACGCGCTGGAAAAGCGCGTCGCCGTGTATCACTCGGACAATCTAGAAAACATACCGGCGGCCGAGCAGTGGGATCTGGTGGTCAGCAACCCGCCGCATTTCGTCGACAGCGGGATTGGGCAGCTCCGCTATCACGATCCGGACTGGAGCGTGCATCGCGGCTTTTTCGGCGCGGTCGCGCGGCATCTCAACCCGGGCGGCGTGATCGTGCTGCAGGAGAACAACGCGGGCTCGACGCCGGACACGTTCACCGCGATGATCGCCGAGGCGGGACTGAAAGTCGTGTTCGTGCAGGATGCGTCGGCACAGCGCACGACGCAGTCGCACATGTTCTATCTCGGTATCATGCGGCCTGGCGATACGCCGCCCGCGTGGGCGCGCGGCTGATGCGAATCCTGGCGCTCCATGCCGGCATCCACGACGCCTCGGCGGCGGCATTCGACGACTACACGCTGGTCGCCGCGGTCGCCGAGGAGCGGCTGACGCGCATCAAGGGCTATGGGCAATCGGTACCCTGGCTCGCCATCGACGAAGTGCTGCGCATCGCCGGCTGGAGCCGCAACGAGGTCGACGCGATCGCCTTCACGCGGGGGTTTCACCCGACTTATCACCTCCGCGTGCCGTGGTGGCGCGAGTTGCGTTATTCGCTCGAACGCGCGCGCGGCACCGGGCGCGACTATCGCGATCTCGCGATCCTCTCGCGCCGGTTCGGCACGGCGGACACGGGCAAGATTTTCCACGCCGAACGCTTCCTGCGCGACAACGCGTTCCGGCCAGACACGAAAATCCATTTCGCCAATCACCACGAGTCGCATGCGCTCGCAGCGCTGTTCTACACCGACTGGGACGATGCGCTGGTCTACACGTCCGACGGCATCGGCGACAACGTCAGCTATTCGATGCGCGGCCTGAAAGGCGGCGCGCTCGAATGCTTCTACGGCGACGACCGCTGGCTCACCCGCAGACTGCCCGACGCGGGCCTTGCGAGCGCCTATGGCCACGCGACAGTCGCGTGCGGCTTCAAGATGCTGCGCCACGAGGGCAAGCTCACGGGGCTCGCGGCCTATGGCGAGCCGAAGCTCGCCGACGCTTTTGCCGCGTGCTTCCGCTTCACCAAGAATGGCCTGATCGAGACCGACTTCCGCAACTGGGAGGCGATGCAGGCGAAAATCTTTTCGATCTGCCAAGGCTACGACCGCGAGACGATTGCGGCCTCGATCCAGAAGGTCGCCGAGGACTTCACGCTGCGATCGGTGCGGTTCTGGCTTGAGCGCACGGGTGCGAGGAAGCTCGCGCTCGCCGGCGGCCTGTTCGCCAATGTGCGGCTCAACCGGCTGCTCGCCGAGACGCTGCCCGTCGACGAGGTGTTCGTGTTTCCGGCGATGGGCGATGATGGGCTGCCGGTGGGCGCAGGCCTCGCGTTCCTGCAGAAGCGCGACGGCATAGAGACCTGGCTGCGCAACCGCCACCGGCTCGACGACGTCTATCTCGGGCAGAACTTCGATCGATCCATCGACGACACGCTCAACTCCGCCGGCATGCGGCGGCTCGCTGGGCGGAACGTCGATGCCGCAGTCGACCTGATCCGCGCCGGCAAGGCGGGCGCGATCTTTACCGGCCGCATGGAGTTCGGTCCGCGCGCGCTCGGCGCCCGTTCGATCATCGCGAGCCCGCACGACCACGCCATCAACGACAACCTCAACAAGCGGCTCGACCGCTCCGAGTTCATGCCGTTCGCGCCCTTCGTGCTGGAGGAAGACGCGGCGCGCGTGTTCGAGATCACCGACGTGAACCGCTACGCGGCGCGCTTCATGACCATCACGTGCGCCGTGAAGCCGGAATGGCGCGCGCGCATCCCGGCCGTGGTGCATGTCGACGGCACGGCGCGGCCGCAGATCATCCGCGACGCGGACAATCCGCTGTTCGCCGCGATCCTGCGGCGCTTCCGCGACCAGACCGGACTGCCGGTGCTGATCAACACGAGCTTCAACGTGCACGAGGAGCCGATCGTCAACCGGCCGGAGGAATGCCTGCAGGCGCTGCAGGACGGGCGGGTCGATTTCGTGGTGACGCAGCAGGCCGTGCACGTGGCGGCGTAACGCATGAGGACGATCTTTCCACAGGCCGCCGATGAGGAGCTGAAGCGCGCGTTCTTCGCCGGAACCGAGCGCGGCTTCTTCGTCGAGGTCGGCGCCAACGACCCGCGCTGGATCTCGCAGACTTTCGCCATGGAGCAGCGCGGCTGGACCGGCGTCCTGGTCGAGCCGCAGCCCGACCTCGCCGACGCGCTGCGGCACGAACGATCGGCGCAAGTGTTCGCGGTCGCGTGCTCGTCGTGCGCCGACGCAGGGTCAGAGCTCACGCTCCATCTCGCGGGCCCGCAGTCGTCATTCAACCGAGCGCTCAATTCCGGCGACGTGAAGCCGCACGGCACGATCAGCGTGCCGGTGCGCACGCTCGACGATATCCTCATCGAGGTCGGTGCTTCGACCATCGATTTCGTCTCGATCGATGTCGAGGGGCACGAGTTGCAGGTGCTCGATGGCTTCGACCTTGAGCGCTGGCGCCCGCGCCTGCTGGTGATCGAGGACCTGCTACTGCACACACGCCTGCACCGGCATCTGGCGCAGCGCGGCTATCGCTGGATCAGGCGCACCGGCATCGACAATTGGTATGTCCCGGCCGACGCGCGCGTGCGGCTTGGCCTCGACGGGCGCTGGCAGTTCTTCAACAAGGTCTATTTGGGAACGCCGTTCCGACGCGCGCGTTTCGCGTGGCGGCGCGCGAGGGCAGCAAAGCGGCTTGCAGGCTGATCTATTTCTGGCAGACCGGGCAGAAGAACGTCGAGCGCGCGCCCTGCACGATGCGCTTGATCGTTCCGTTGCAGCCCGGCGTCGGGCACGGCGTGCCGGCGCGATCGTAGACGCGGAAATTGTGCTGGAAATTTCCCAACTCGCCGTCGGTGCGGCGGTGATCGCGCAGCGACGAGCCGCCGGCCTTTATCGCGTCGTTGAGCACTGCCTTGATGGCGTCGACCAGCGCTTGCGCGCGCTCGTTGGGCTTGCCGGCGCGGTCGGCGATCGTCGAGGCGCGGCGCTTGGGCGAGAGATGCGCGCGATGCAGCGCCTCGCACACATAGATATTGCCGAGGCCGGCAACGACCTTCTGGTCCGACAGCGCGGCTTTCAGCGAAGTCTTCTTGCCGGCGCAGGTCGACGCCAGCATCGCGGCATCGAACGCATTGCCGAGCGGCTCCGGGCCGATCGCCTTCATCAGCGGATGCGCGTCGAGCTCGGCGCGCCGCACCAGCTTCATGTAGCCGAAGCGGCGCGGATCGTTAAAGGTGATGACCGCGCCGTTCGACATGTGGAACACGACGTGGTCGTGCGCGGAGAGCTTCGAACGCTCATGGTGATACTTGCCCGGCGTCGCCTCGCCCTTGTCATGCAGCACCCGGAACGAGCCCGACATGCCGAGATGCATCATCAGCACCTCACCGGACGAGAGGTCCGCGAGCAGGTACTTTGCGCGGCGGCCGAGGCCGGTGACGGTCTTGCCTTCGAGCCGCCTGACGAAATCCTTCGGGAACGGAAAGCGCAGGTCCGCCCGCCGCATTTCGACCTTGGTCAAGCGCGCGCCTTCCATCACCGGCGCCAAGCCCCGGCGCACGGTTTCGACTTCGGGGAGTTCGGGCATGCTTAACCTCTCGGCGTGCGTTATGTAGCCTCCCCTGCCTGCCCGCGCTATGGTCGCGCGCCAAGGAAAGCCCGATGCTTGAGACTCATTTCGGCGATCGCACCGTGCCGCTCAACGAGAAGCAGGCGCTGGTTGACGACGTGTTCCACAAGGTGGCGCGGCGCTACGACCTGATGAACGACCTGATGTCGGGCGGGCTGCATCGCGCCTGGAAGGATGCGCTGGTCACGGCGATCAATCCGCCGAAATCAGACAGGGATTTCGCCCTGCTCGATGTCGCGGGCGGCACCGGCGATGTGGCATTCCGGGCGATCGAGGCCGGCGGATACGGGACGCGCGCGACGGTCGCCGACATCAATGCCGACATGCTCGGCGTCGGGCGCGAACGCGCGCAAGAGCGCGGGCTCGACGATGTGGTGAGTTTCGTCGACGCGAACGCCGAGGCGCTGCCGTTTCCCGATAAGAGCTTCGATGCGGTGTCGATCGCGTTCGGCATCCGCAACGTGCCGCGCATCGACGTGGCGTTGGCCGAGATGCACCGCGTGCTGCGGCTCGGCGGGCGTTTCCTGTGCCTGGAATTCTCGAACGTGGACGTGCCGGGGCTCGACGCGCTGTACGAGCTCTATTCGTTCAATCTCGTGCCGGCAATCGGCCGCGCCGTCGGCGGCGATGCCGAGCCCTATCGTTATCTCGTGGAATCGATCCGCCGCTTCCCGCGCCCGGATGTCTTTGCCGGGATGATGCGGACGGGCGGGTTCGGCCGCGTCAGCCATCGCGTGATGAGCGGCGGCATCGTGGCGCTGCATTCCGGCTGGCGGCTCTAGCTTTCTTACCCTCTCCCCTCGAGGGAGAGGGTGGCGAGCGCTGAAAGCGCGAGCCGGGTGAGGGGTAAGCCCGGTGCGTGCTTCGGAAGTAAGCTACCCCTCACCCGGTCGATCCTTGCGAAAGCTCGGATCGACCACCCTCTCCCTCAAGGGGAGAGGGTAACACCGAGACCGCGGCCCGCCTGGTGATCTCTTCCCTCATCCATCTTGTCCGTTTGGGCCGCGCGGGCTTCGTGTTCGCCCGCGAAGGCGTGCTGTCGCTGGTCGATCCGGCGCCACTGCCGCCACCGGCGCGTCTGGGATTGCGCATCGCGCGGTTGTTCGAGCGGCCGAGCGGCGCGGATTCCTCGGTCAAGCTTGCGGCCGCGCTCACCCGCCTCGGCCCGACTTACGTGAAGCTCGGCCAGTTCCTGGCGACGCGTCCGGATGTCGTGGGCGCGGCGCTGGCGCGCGATCTGGAAAGCCTGCAGGACAAGATGGCGCCCTTCCCGCAAGCCGAAGCCGAGGCACAGGTCGCGGCCGCGCTCGGCAAGCCGTTGCGCGAGATCTATGTCTTTTTCGGACCGGCGGTCGCGGCGGCGTCGATCGCGCAGGTTCACAAGGCTGAGGTCGCCGAAGGTCCAGTCGCCGTAAAAGTGCTGCGGCCCGGCGTCGAGCGGCGGCTGCGGCAAGACCTCGATACGCTCTATTTCGCGGCGCGCACCGCCGAGCGCCATTCGGCCGAGGCGCGGCGGCTGCGCATGATCGAGGTGGTCGACACGCTCGCGCGTTCGGTCACGATCGAGATGGACCTGCGGCTGGAAGCCGCCGCGATCGCCGAGATGCGCGATAACGTCAAGGACGATCCGGATTTCCGCGTGCCGACGCTCGACTGGGAGCGCACCGCGCGCCAGGTCCTGACGCTCGAATGGATCGACGGCACGCCGCTCACCGACCGCGCGGCGCTCGGCGCGCGCGGGCTCGACCTGCCGGCGCTCGGACGCGCGCTGATGCAGACGTTCCTGCGCCACGCGCTGCGCGACGGCTTCTTCCACGCCGACATGCATCCGGGAAACCTGTTCGTCGGGCGTGACGGCCGCATCGTCGCGGTCGATTTCGGCATCATGGGCAGGCTCGCGCCCAAGGAACGCCGCTTCCTCGCCGAAATCCTTTACGGCTTCATCACGCGCGACTATCACCGCACCGCGCAGGTGCATTTCGAGGCCGGCTATGTGCCGCCGCACCATTCGGTGGAAGACTTCGCGCAAGCGATCCGGGCGATCGGCGAGCCGATCCACAACAAGCCGGCGTCGGAAATCTCGATGGCGAAGCTGCTGACGCTCCTGTTCGAGGTCACCGGCCTGTTCGACATGAAGACGCGGCCCGAACTCCTGCTGCTGCAGAAGACCATGGTGGTGGTCGAGGGCGTGGCGCGCTCGTTTGACGGAAACCTCGACATGTGGGCCACCGCCGAGCCGGTGGTGCGCGAATGGATCGAGCGCAATCTCGGGGCGGCCGGTCGGCTGGAAGAGGTCGCGGCCGGCGCCGGCGAGGTCGGCCGCTTCATCGGCACCGTGCCGGCGCTGCTCGGACGCGCCGCGACCTTGGCCGACCAGATCGATGCCGCGACCCGCGACGGCCTGGTGCTCGCCCCCGAGACGGTCGCGGCGATCGGACAGGCGGAGGCGCGGCGCGGCCGCTGGACCTCGATCGCGCTGTGGGTGATCGCCGGGCTGCTGGCGATCGTGATCTGGAAGACGGTTTGATGAACGGCGTAAAAAATTTATGAGCCAAAGCGATCAGAAGCTCGATCGTTCTAGCCGTGCGATCTTTCCAGAACGTCGAAAACGTAATGCAGCATTTCATCAATACGGTTGGTGATGGCAAAGGCATAAGGTGGCGTTCCGCGCTCCGGATTGTATCGCCGCACCGTAAATATCGTTGGCTGATTTATTCCAAGTTCAACCGCTTTATTCAAAAACAGTATGCCCTCATTCTCACTGTCGCCACGCATCATGTCAGACAAAACGACATCGTAGCGACTCATTTTCAGCAATCTGAGTGCGTCGTTCGTGCTAGTCGAAACTGTGACGACCATTTTCATTGAATTCAATATCTGGATAACATCTGACATCTCCTGCGGAACGTCATTGACGACCAGCACCTTGGCGCCCGCGACAACTGCACTGAGACGCTGGGCGCGACGCGCGACCAAACTTTTGCTCTGTTCGTCGCCCGCTTCGCCATGTTGGGAGGCTTTATCCAAGGCCTCTTTCACGAAGCTGGCTTCGACACCAAACGCCTTGAACGTGCTCAAGCGAGGCAGGATTTCTCGGATCGACTTGTAAAATAGACACAGGGCAACGATGGCAAAAATGATCCAAGCCACCGAAGGAATGAGCTTTACAATCTCGATCAGTAACTGCTCGCTCATTGGCGCCCCGATGCGGGACTGCATCCTACGGTCGAGAGAGAAGCCTGTCGATTGCATCGGTTCAAATGATTGCATTGATTGCAATGCAATCATTCGCTAGACTTGGTCCATGGGTTCCCTGACCGTCCGAAACCTGCCGGAAGACGTGAAGCAACGGCTGCGTATGCGCGCGGCCGCCAATGGCCGTTCGATGGAAGAGGAAGTGCGACTGCTGTTGGCGGAGGGCGCCGCCGAGACGCCGGCGCCGGTCAAGAAGCCTGCGGCGGCGAAGGGCGCAGAACAAGCCGCGCCTGCGACGCATCGCGTTCTCCTCATCATCGCGGGCGGGATCGCGGCCTACAAGTCGCTCGACCTCATCCGCCGCCTGCGTGAGCGTGGGATGGCGGTGCGCGTCGTGATGACCAAGGCGGCGCAGGAATTTGTCACGCCGCTGTCGGCGGGCGCGCTCGCCGGCGAGCGCGTCTTCACCGACCTGTTCGACCCGGCGAGCGAGTTCGACGTCGGCCACATCCGGCTCGCACGCAACAATGACCTGATCGTGGTCGCGCCCGCGACCGCGGACCTGATGGCGCGCATGGCGAACGGGCATGCCGACGATCTGGCGACCGCGGTGCTGCTCGCAACCGACAAGCCGATCCTGCTCGCGCCGGCGATGAACCCACGCATGTGGGGCAACCGCGCGACGCAGCGCAATATTGCGCGGCTCGTCGCCGACGGCGTCGCGACCGTTGGGCCAAACAGCGGCGAGATGGCGGAGAGCCACGAGGCCGGAACCGGCCGCATGGCGGAGCCGCTCGAGATCGTCGCGGCCGCGGAGGCCCTCCTTACGCGGACGCACGACAAGCCGCTCGCGGGAAGGCGCATCGTCATCACGTCGGGACCGACGCATGAGCCGATCGATCCGGTGCGCTACATCGCGAACCGTTCCTCGGGAAAACAAGGCCACGCGATCGCACGCGCCGCGGCCGCGGCCGGCGCCCGTGTCACGCTCGTCTCCGGCCCAGTCGAACTGCCCGATCCACCCGGCGTCGCGACCGTGCACGTCGAGACCGCGCGCGAGATGCTGGCCGCCGTCGAGCGCGCGCTTCCGGCCGATGTCGGGATATTCGCCGCCGCGGTTGCCGACTGGAGCGTGGCGCAGGCCGGCGCGCAGAAGCTCAAGAAGGACGGCGGCGGGCCGCCGCAGCTCGCGCTCGTCGAAAATCCCGACATCCTGGCGACCATCGCGAAGCTGAAAGCGAAGCGCCCCAGGCTCGTCATCGGCTTCGCGGCCGAGACCGAGAAGGTGATCGAGCACGCCAAGGCCAAGCTCAAGCGCAAGGGCAGCGACTGGATCGTCGCGAATGACGTGTCGGCGGCAGGCGGCGCCATGGGCGGAGACAACAATGCGGTTCACCTGATCATCGCGAACGGCGGCGAGGTGAACGTCGAATCATGGCCGACGCAATCGAAAGACGGCGTGGCGAAAGCGCTGGTCGCGCGCATCGCGGCGGCGCTGAAGGCTGCCCCATGAGCGCCGTCACCGTCAGTGTCAAACGTCTGCCGCACGGCATCGGCTTGCCGTTACCGTCCTATCAGAGTGACGCTGCGGCAGGGCTGGACTTGCTCGCCGCGGTACCGGACGGCGCGCCGCTGATAATCGCGCCCGGCGCTTACGCGGCGGTGCCGACCGGCCTCGCGATCGCGCTGCCGGCGGGCACCGAGGGCCAGGTCCGGCCCCGCTCCGGCCTCGCGCTACGTCATGGCGTCACCGTGCTCAACGCACCCGGCACGATCGACGCCGATTTCCGCGGCGAGATCCAGGTGCTGCTCGTCAATCACGGAGCGTCGCCATTTACGGTGACGCGCGGCACGCGCATCGCACAGCTTGTCATTGCATCCGTTTTGCGAATTCAACTTGCCGAAATCGGAGAACTTGACGAAACCGCCCGTGGCACAGGGGGATTCGGCTCAACTGGAGCTGATGGTATCTAGGTCTTGCGAGAATCGGCGCGACCGGCTTAGTATTATAGTACCGACTCCGGTCCCGCCAATGTCTCTCCTTCCACGCAAGGGCCTGCTCGCCATCGCTGCCGTCATCGACGTCGCGGTGCACACCCGCGAACGGCCGATGTCGGCGCAGACGTTGGCGGCACGTCACAACCTTCCGCCGCGTCACCTCGAACCGGTGCTGCAGGCGCTCGTGCGCGCCGGCATCTTCAGCGGCGTGCGCGGGCCGCGCGGCGGCTACCAGCTTTCGCGCGAGCGGCGCCGCATCAGCGTCAACGATATCCTGCGCGCCGCCGGCACCGTCGAGGAGGCCGCCGACGCCGACATGCCGAGCTCACGCATCATCGACGACATCGTCCTACCCGCCATCACCGATGCCGAGCGGACGTTCGCCGCCGCGCTGTCGCGCCTGACCGTCGAGGAGCTGGCGCGGCGCGCCGAAGCGGCCGGCGAGCGCGGCTCGCGCTGATCGCGCGCTGCCCGATTGCGTCTACGCACAATCCAGCTTTTTGTTTGCGCATGATCTTTTCCGAAAACCGCTTTCCACTTTTCGGGATCATGCGCCCGTTCACGGTCTGGACTCTTACGGCGCGAGTCACCTTGGCGCTACAGTCGTTTGATTCGCGAGCGTCGCGGCGGACGGCGCACGCGTCATCGCAGGCCGTGCCCGGGCCATGTTGCGGCCGGCGCGCGGCTGGGCAGGGGCACGGCAATGCCGGAGACGATCCGGGAAGGGGGCGGAGGCCATACGCATCCGTGGCGTGCGCGATTTTGCGCGCTCGCGGCGGTCGCGGCAGTGCTTTTTCCGATGCCCGCGCTTGCCGCCGATCGCATATCGTTCGAGGTCATCAGTGTCTATCTGGAGGCTTTGACGGCGCTTGAACGCCACGAGATCGCGGCGCTCGCGCTCACCCTCGGCGTGATCCTGTTCGCGGTCGTCACGGCGATCGCGCTGGTGCGGACCCGCGCACGTGCCGCCCAGATGATCGCCGCCCGGCAGGCGGACATCAACGAGCTGCGCGAGCAACGCGACCGCGCCAACGCGCTGATGCTGTCCGAGCCGCAGGTCATCGTGGTCTGGCCGGCGGGCAGCGACGAGCCCGAGATTTTCGGCGAGCCGTCCATCGTCACGCGCACGCCGATGCCACGCCGCGTGCTCGCCTTCGGAACCTGGCTCGCACCCGACCGCGCGCACGCCCTGGAGGACGCCGCGGAAGCCTTGCGGGCACGCGGCGAGGGGTTTGCGGTCGCGCTGACGACGCTGACCGGCCGCCATGTCGAAGTCGAGGGCCGCGCGATCGGCGGCCGCGCCGTGCTGCGCATCAAGGACGTGACCGGCGCCAAGGGCGAGCTTGCCGCGCTGACCGCCGAGCATGAGCACCTGCGGCACGACATCGACACGGTCGCGACCTTGCTCGAAGCGCTGCCGTCGCCGGTCTGGGCGCGCGATGCCGCCGGCCGCCTGAGTTGGGTCAACGCGGCCTACGCGCGCGCCGTCGAGGCGCGCGACGGCGCCGACGCGGTGACGCGCGACCTCGACCTGCTCGACAAGGCCGCGCGCGACGACACCGTGCGCGCGCGGGCCGCCGGCGTTCCCTACGAGGCGCGCCTGCCCGTGATCGTCGCCGGCACGCGCCGCATCCTGCAGGTACTCGACCGGCCGTCGGCGGGCGGCAGCGCCGGCATGGGCATCGACGTGACCGAGGTCGAGGAGATGCGCAACGAGCTTGCGCGCATGACCGAGGCGCACCGCCGTACGCTCGACCAGCTTCCGACCGCAGTCGCGATCTTCACCGCCGACCGGCACCTCACCTTCTACAATGCGGCCTATCGGGTGCTCTGGGACCTCGATGCCGCGTTCCTCGATTCAGCGCCGACCGATGGCGCCGTGCTCGACCGGCTGCGCGCGGGGCGCAAGCTCCCCGAGCAGGCCGACTTCCGCAAATGGAAGAGCGAGCTGCACGACGCCTACCGGGCGATCGAGCCGCGCCAGCACGAATGGTATCTGCCCGACGGCCGCACGCTGCGGGTCGTCACCACGCCCAACCCGGAAGGCGGGGTCACCTATCTGTTCGACAACGTGACCGAACGGCTCAAGCTCGAGCGGCGCTTCGACGCGCTGATCCGGGTGCAGGGCGAGACGCTGGAGGCATTGGCCGAAGGCGTCGCGGTGTTCGGCAGCGACGGCCGGCTCGACCTGCACAATCCGGCCTTCGCGCGCCAGTGGCGGCTTTCGCCCGCTGCGCTGGTCGAGCCATCTTATGAGGAACGCCCGCACATCGAGGCTGTCATCACCTGGTGCCGGCCGCTCTATGCGCATGACGCATTCTGGACGACGTTGCGCGGAACCGTGACCGGCCTGGAGACGCGCACGCCGATGACCGCGCAGCTCGAGCGCGCCGACGGCAGCGTGCTCGACTGCGCGACCGCGCCGCTTCCGGACGGCGCGACGCTGGTGACGTTCCAGGACATCACGGATTCGGTCAATGTCGAGCGCGCGTTGCGCGAGCGCGCCGATGCGCTCCAGGACGCCGACCGGCTCAAGAGCGCGTTCGTGCATCACGTGTCCTACGAGCTGCGCTCGCCACTCACCAACATCATCGGATTTGCGCAGTTGCTCGACGAGCCCTCGATGGGCTCGCTCAACGACAAGCAGCGCGAATATCTCGGCTATATCGGGCAGTCGTCGAGCGCGCTGCTCGCGATCATCAACGACATCCTCGACCTCGCCACGATCGACGCCGGCGCGATGACGCTCGACTTAAAGCCGGTCGACATCCGCGCGGCCGTGGACGCCGCCGCGGAGGGCCTGAAAGACCGCCTCGCCGAGCAGAGCATCCACCTCGACATCCGCACGCCGAACGACGTCGGCAGCTTCGTGGCGGACGAGCGGCGGGTGCGGCAGATCCTGTTCAATCTCCTCTCCAATGCGGTGAGCTTCTCGCCGCCCGGCGAGACCGTGACGGTCGCGGTGACGCGACGCCCCGAGACGATCGCGTTCGAGGTCACCGACCGCGGCCCCGGCATCCCGGCCGAGCTCGGCGACAAGGTGTTCGAACGTTTCGAGAGCCATGCGCTGGGCCAGGGCCATCGCGGCGCGGGGCTCGGTCTCTCGATCGTGCGTTCCTTCGTGGCACTGCATGGTGGTACGGTGACGCTCGATTCGGCCGTGGGACGCGGCACGACCGTCACCTGCGTTTTCCCGCTCCGGGACGTTGAACGGGAGGCGGCGGCATAAATCATGCTTGCGCATGATCTCTTCCGAAAACCGGCTTCTCTTTTTCGGGGTCATGCACGGACAGGGCGGCGTTAAGGGCGATGCTCGCAGTCACCTCCGCCGATTCGAGCTTGGCCGTGGTGCTCGCAAACGAGCAGGCGACGCGCCGGCTCGCCATCGACATCGCGACCATCCTCAAGCCGGGCGATCTCGTCACGCTGTCGGGCGACCTCGGCGCCGGCAAGACGACGTTCGCGCGCGCGCTGATCCGCCATCTCAGCGAGGATGCGGCGCGCGAAGTCCCAAGCCCGACCTTCACGCTGGTGCAGACCTATGCGACGCCGCGCGGCACGGTCGTGCATGGCGATCTCTATCGGCTCGCCGATCCGAACGAGCTGACCGAGCTCGGCCTGGATGAGGTGGCCGAGAGCGCGGTGGTGCTGCTCGAATGGCCCGACCGCGCCGGCGATCTGTTGCCGCCGGACCGCCTCGACATCGCGCTGACGCTGACCGAGAGCCTCATGCCGAACCAGCGGCAGGCGCGGATCACCGGCCACGGCGCGTTCGCGCCCCGGATTCGGCGGCTTGGCGCGCTGCGCGAGTTTCTCGGCAAGGCCGGCTTCGCCGACGCCCGGCGGGCGCATATGCAGGGCGATGCCTCGACGCGTTCCTATGAGCGCCTCACGCTGGGCGCGCGCACCGCGATCCTGATGAACGCGCCGCGGCGCACGGACGGACCGCCGGTGCGTGATGGAAAGCCCTACAGCGCGGTCGCCCACCTCGCCGAAGACGTGAAGCCCTTCGTCGCGATGGCACGCGGCTTACGCGAGCGCGGATTGTCCGCTCCGGAGATTTTCGCGAGCGATCTCGAACACGGGTTCCTGCTGCTGGAGGATTTCGGCATCGAGGGGATCGCTGCGGGCGATCCGCCGGCGCCGATCGAGGAGCGCTACGCCGTCGCGGTCGACGTGCTCGCCGAACTGCACAAGCGCACGCCGCCGGCGCTCTTGCCGGTCGCGGAGGGCATCGAGCACCGGCTGCCGACCTACGACCTCGACGCCTTCACGATCGAGGCGGAGCTCCTCCTCGACTGGTACGTGCCGCACCGCGGCGGTGCGATCACGGCCGAGGGACGCACCGAGTTCTCGCGCCTGTGGCGCGCCGCGCTCGAGCCCGCCGTCACGGCGCTGCCGACCTGGGTGCTGCGCGACTACCACTCGCCCAACCTGATGTGGCTCGAAGCGCGCGAGGGCGTCGCGCGCCTCGGCCTGCTCGACTTCCAGGACGCCATGATGGGGCCGCCCGCCTACGATCTCGTGTCGCTGTTGCAGGATGCGCGCGTCGACGTGCCCGAGGCGATGGAGATCACGCTGCTCGGCCGCTACGTGAAAGCGCGGCTCGACGCCGACCGGGCTTTCGTCGCTCCCGTCTTCGCCCAGCTCTACGTCACGCTCGGCGCGCAACGCGCGACCAAGATTCTCGGCATCTTCGCGCGGCTCGACCGGCGCGACGGCAAGCCGCAATATTTACGTCATCAGCCGCGCGTATGGCGCTATCTGCGCCGGTGCCTGATGCATCCGGCGCTCGCGGAGCTGAAGGCCTGGTATGACGCCAACGTTCCAAGGCTATCGTAGGACAGGAGCCGATGACGAACACGCCCACCCGCGCCATGGTGCTCGCCGCAGGCCTCGGCAAGCGCATGCGCCCGCTCACCGACACCGTGCCGAAACCGCTGGTGAAGGTCGGCGGGAAGGCGCTGCTCGATTATACGCTCGACCGGCTGGCGGATGCGGGCGTCGAGACGGCGATCGTCAACGTCCACTACTTCGCCGACGCAATCGAGCGGCATCTCAAATCCCGCACGCGGCCCAAGATCGTGATCTCGGACGAGCGCGGCGAGCTGCTCGACACCGGCGGCGGGGTCGTGAAGGCGCTGCCGCTGCTCGGGACCGAGCCGTTCTTTCACGTGAATTCCGATACAATCTGGATCGAGGGCGTCACGCCGAACCTCGTCCGCCTCGCCGCCACGTTCGAGCCTGAGCGGATGGACGCCCTGTTGCTGCTGGCCGCGACCACGACCAGCATCGGCTATGAGGGCCGCGGCGACTTCTCGATGGGCCCGGATGGACGGCTCGGCTGGCGCGGCGAGCGCGAGGTCGTGCCGTTCGTCTATGCGGGCGCCGCGATCCTGTCGCCCGCGCTGTTTGCCGATGCGCCGAGCGGCGCCTTTTCGCTCAACCGGCTGTTCGAGCGCGCGATTGAGGCCGGCCGGCTGTTCGGCTCGCGCCTCGAAGGCACCTGGATGCATGTCGGCACGCCCGCAGCCGTCGCGGCCGCCGAGGACGCGATCATGGAGAGCGTGGGGTAGCGGTGCCACGAAGACGGTGCGCTCCCTCCCCCTGAAAGAGGGAGGGTCGGGGTGGGGGTCATGGACGCACTCGGACCGCCAGAATGGACCCCCACCCGACGCGCTTCGCGCGTCCACCTCCCCCTTTCAGGGGGAGGTGGAGCGTGTGGCTCGCTCGGTGCTCCGAAATGAAGTCTGTGCTATTCTCCCGCTGCCGGGTCCATCGAACGAGTGCGTAAAGTCCCATGACCAAGACCACGCCCGGCAACTTTTTCGAGGATTTCCGGCTCGGCCAGACCATCACCCACGCGACGCCGCGCACGGTGACGCGCGGCGACGTCGCGCTCTACAACGCGCTGTTCGGCGCACGTTTCGCGGTCCAGTCCTCGGACGCCTTCGCGCAGCGGATCGGCTACCCGCGCTCGCCGGTCGACGACCTGCTCGTCTTCCACATCGTGTTCGGCAAGACCGTGGCGGATATCTCGCTGAATGCGGTCGCGAACCTCGGCTACGCCGACTGCCGCTTTCTTCTCGCCGTCTATCCGGGCGACACGCTGACCGCGACCTCCGAGGTGATCGGGCTGCGCGAGAATTCCAACCGCAAGACCGGTGTCGTCTATGTCCGCTCAAGCGGCTTCCGGCAGGACGGCATGAAGGTGCTCGACTATGTGCGCTGGGTGATGGTGCGCAAGCGCGACGAGGCAGCGGCCGCGCCGGACAACCACGTGCCGGCGCTGCCGAAGGCCGTCGATGCCGACGGCATCGGCGGGGCCTCCCCGGTCATCATGTTGCGCGGCTACGACCACGCGCTCTCCGGCAGCCCGCATCGCTTCGGCGACTATCTGGTGGGCGAGCGGATCGACCACGTCGACGGCATCACGGTGGAAGAGGCCGAGCACCAGATGGCGACGCGGCTCTATCAGAACACCGCGCGCGTTCACTTCAACAATTACGCCCAGAGCAAAGACCGCTTCGGCCGCCGCCTGATCTATGGCGGGCATGTGATATCGCTCGCGCGCGCGCTCTCGTTCAACGGGCTCGGCAACGCGTTCCAGATCGCGGCGATCAATGGCGGACGGCACGTGGCGCCGCTGTTTGCCGGCTGCACGGTGTTCGCGTGGTCGGAAGTCACCGCGAAGGCCGAGCTGTCCGGGCGCAGCGATGTCGGCGCGCTGCGGCTGCGCACCGTCGCCACCAAGGATCAGCCCTGCACCGAGTTTCCGCTCCGGGCGGGCGACGCCGACGATCCGGCCGTGATCCTTGATCTCGACTACTGGGTGCTGATGCCGCGGTGACTACATAATCGCGCCGCAGGCGATGCGGTCGCCGGCGTTGCCGGCGGGATCGCTCATGTAGTCGTCCTTGCCGGCATGGATCACGAGCGCGGTGCCGTTCGGCTGATAGACCGAGTTCGGCTTGCCCTTTTCCAGCGTGATGGCGGTGTTGAGCACCTCGACGGTTAGCTCTCCGCTCTGCGGCACATGGAGGTTCGGCATGTCGCCGGCATGAGAGCCTTCCGGCGCCTCGAGTCCATGCTTCTTGCCGCCGGGATTGAAGTGACCGCCCGCGGAGGTGAACGGCGGCTCGCACTTGCCGACCGCGTGCACATGGAATGCGTGCTCGCCGGACGGCAGGCCCTTGACCGACAGGCTGAGCAGGACCCCGTGCGGGGTCTCGGTGAGCGTCACGGTGCCGACGTCCTTGCCGTCGGCGCCTTTCAACCCCGCTGTCGCGGTCTGGGCCTGTGCCGCGGACAGGGAGCCGAGCAGCATGCCGGCGAGAGCGACGGTCGTCGCCACGGTGAGACGAACATGCGACATGAATACCTCCATTGGCACGGCAGGGGACGCCTTCGCCCTGCCGGCACGTGGCGACAGAATACCAAGGGATAACCCCGCAGCCGGATGAATTGTTCGTGTTTGTCCGGAATTCAAGCACTCGCGCGCATGTGATCGACGAGCTCGCGCGCACAGGGCGCCAGCGCCTTGTAGTCGCGCACGCAGATCGCGAGCTCGCGCAGCGCCCACGGCTCGGTGAGCTCGACCGCCTTGATCGCCATCGTCTTGCCGGCCCAGCGCGCCGTCGTTTCCGGCACGATGCCGACGCCGACATTGCGCTCCACCAGGCGGCACACCCCGTCGAACGAGCGCAACTGGATCCGCAGCCGCAGCGGTCGGCCCGCGCGCGCGGCCTTGTCGGCGAGGAAGCGCTGCAGCGCGCTCGCCCGGTCGAGCCCGACGAAATCATGGTCGAGCACCTCGGCGAAGCCGATGCGCGCCCGGCGCGCGAGCGGATGGTCGCGTGCGACCACGAGCACGAAGCGGTCGCTGCGGAACGGATAGGTGGTGAGCCGCCCCGGATCGACGGTGCCGGCCACGATGCCGATGTCGCCCACACCTTCGGCGATCAGGCCGACGATCTCGTCGGAGAGCCGCTCCTCGAGGTCAACGCTGACATGCGGGTGCGCGGCGAGGAACGTGCTGAGCGTCTCGGGCAGGAATTCCGTGAGCGCATTGGTGTTGGAGAGCACCCTCACCTGCCCGGCGCGCCCGCCCGCATAGGCGCCGAGGTCCTCGCGCAGCCGTTCGGCCTGCGCCAGGATCGTGCGCGCATGCTGGAGCAGCGTGCGCCCGGCTTGCGTCGGCGTCGCGCCCGCCCGGCCGCGCACCAGAAGCGCCGCGCCGATCGCCTGCTCCATGTGCCGGATACGCGTGCTCGCTGCAGCCAGCGCGATATGCGCGCGCTCCGCGCCATGCGTGATGCTGCCCGCCTCGGCCACGTGGCGGAACAGGCTCAGATCGGTCAGGTCGAATCGCATAGGCTGACTTCACTTTTTGCGAAGGACGACTATTCAAAATACTCATTGTCATTGGGTAATTACAACGTATCATTTCGTCGAATACGAACTCTGGACGTGCCGCGCTTCCGTCAAGCCGCCCGGTTCCGGCATGCGTCAAGCGATCGCGGCGGCTCCTTCGGCGGAATGGATATCGCAGGACATCCCGCATTGCGGCAGGAAGTCGCATCGGATACGAACAATTCAGGAGCGCGATGATGGCCAACACCGATTTGTCCGGCGCAAAGAACCGCCCCCTCTCTCCGCACCTCTCGATCTACAAGCCGACGCTGACGATGATGATGTCCATCGTCCATCGGGTGACGGGCATGGCGCTCTATGCCGGCACGCTGTTGCTGGTGTGGTGGCTGCTGGCGGCCGCGTCCGGGCCCAATGCCTATATGAAAGTGCAGTGGTTCATGGGCACGCTGGTCGGCGAGGTCATCCTGTTCGGCTACACTTGGGCGCTTATCCACCACATGTTTGGCGGCATCCGTCATTTCATCTGGGATACCGGCCACGGCTTCGGGCCGACCGAGCGCGAGTGGCTGGTCCGCGTCGGGCTCGCGGGCTCGATCGTCACGACCGTCATCCTGTGGGTCGTTGGCTATGCGGTGATGGGAGGCTCGCGATGAGCATCCGCACGCCCCTCGCCCGCGTGCGCGGCCTCGGTTCGGCGAAGTCCGGCACCGGGCATTTCTGGCATCAGCGGCTCACGGCGTTGGCCAACGTGCCGCTCACGATCGGCTTCATCGTCATCCTGGTGTCGCTGCTCGGACGCAACCACGCCGCCGTGGTGCAGATTTTGGGATCGCCGCTGGTCGCGATCGTGATGTTGTTGTTCATCGGCTCGGTCACGTATCACATGAAGATCGGCATGCAGGTCGTCATCGAGGACTATGTCCACGACGAGACGTGGAAGTTCGCAGCCGTGATCGCGAACATTTTCTTCGCGATCATCGTCGCGGCTGCGGCGGCCTACGCGATGCTCAAGCTGTCCTTCGGAGTTTAGCAATGGCGACCAACGGCTCGACCAATGGCAGCGCCGCGGCGATGAACGGGCGCGCCTATCCGATCGAGGACCACGCCTATGACGTGGTGGTGGTCGGCGCCGGAGGCGCGGGCTTGCGCGCGGTCGTCGGCTGCAGCGAGGCGGGACTGCGCACCGCCTGCATCACCAAGGTGTTTCCGACCCGCTCGCACACGGTCGCGGCGCAAGGCGGGATCGCGGCTTCGCTCGGCAACATGGGCGAAGACGACTGGCGCTGGCACATGTACGACACCGTGAAGGGTTCGGACTGGCTCGGCGACCAGGATTCGATCGAGTACATGGTGCGCCACGCGCCCGCCGCGGTCTACGAATTGGAGCACTGGGGCCTGCCGTTCTCGCGCCGCGAGGAGGACGGCAAGATCTATCAGCGTCCGTTCGGCGGAATGACCACGCATTACGGCAAGGGCACGGCGCAGCGCACCTGCGCGGCCGCCGACCGCACCGGCCACGCCATGCTGCACACGATGTACGGACAGGCTCTGCGCCACGCCGCCGAGTTCTTCATCGAATATTTCGCGATCGATTTGATCATGGACGATGACGGGCGCTGCCGCGGCGTGGTCGCGCTCAAGCTCGACGACGGCACGATCCATCGCTTCCGCGCGCAGCAGACGATTCTGGCGACCGGCGGCTATGGCCGCGCCTATTTCTCCTGCACGTCGGCGCACATCTGCACTGGCGACGGCAACGCGATGGTGCTGCGCGCGGGCCTGCCGCTCGAGGACATGGAATTCGTGCAGTTCCATCCGACCGGCATCTATCCGGCGGGCTGCCTGATCACCGAGGGGTCGCGCGGCGAAGGCGGCTACCTCACCAATTCGGAAGGCGAGCGCTTCATGGAGCG
>PLJS01000230.1:30200-39336 GCA_003140315.1 Hyphomicrobiales bacterium | reverse complement strand
GCCGATCCCGGTGCTGCCGACCGTGCACTACAACATGGGCGGCATCCCGACGAATTATCACGGCGAGGTGCTGACCAAGAAGAACGGCGATCCCGATTGCGTGGTGCCGGGGCTGATGGCGCTGGGCGAGGCTGCTTGCGTGTCGGTGCACGGCGCCAATCGTCTCGGCTCGAACTCGCTGATCGATCTGGTCGTCTTCGGGCGCGCGGCGGCGTTGCGCTGCGCCGAGAAGCTCGTGCCGAACGACAAGCAGCCCGACCTGCCGAAGGATTCAGCGGACCGGCCGCTCTCGCGGCTCGACAAGTTCCGCAACGCCTCAGGCAGCGCGCCGACCGCGGAGCTGCGATTGCAGATGCAGAAGGTGATGCAGAGCAACTGCGCGGTGTTCCGCACCGGCGAGATCCTGGACGAGGGCCACAAGCTCATCCACGGCGTGTTCGCGGGCGTCAACGAGGTGCGTGTCACCGACCGCTCGCTGATCTGGAACACCGACCTGATCGAGACGCTGGAATTCGACAACCTGATCGCGCAGGCGGTCGTGACAATGGATTCGGCGCAGAACCGCACCGAGAGCCGCGGCGCGCACGCGCGGGAAGATTTCCCGGATCGCGACGACAAGAACTGGATGAAGCACACGCTCGCCTGGTTCGACGATGCGACCGCCAAGGTCACGCTCGACTACCGCCCGGTGCACACCTACACGATGACCAACGACGTGCAGTACATCGAGCCGAAGGCTCGCGTGTATTAGGACGCCACAACGCGGCGAACGAGGGAGGGTCGTCGACCCATGGAAGTACACGACGTGATATCTACCATTCAAGGCTTGTTCGGCCTCGTCGCCATCATCGTGGGAATGTTCTGCAGCCGACCGAAGAGCGCTGCGATCGGGGGCGCGATCGTCGGAGCCGTCTGCGGCGCGCTATTCCTGGCGTTACTGATGAGCGCGGGAACACAAGGCGTCGACATGAGCTACGTTGCCGGCCGTTTTATCGTCGGCCCGCTTCTCACCCTCGCGCTGTTCGCTCTGCTCGGCTACGCGATCAAGCGCGGCTTCCGCCGTCTCTTCGGCGGGTCGAAACCAGCCGTCGAGCCGGCGCCGCCTCATTCGATGACAACCGACGGAACCTGAAATGGTCGAGCTGACGCTGCCGAAGAACTCGCGGGTGACCGACGGCAAGGTCTGGCCGGAGCCTGCCGGCGCCAAGGAGACGCGCCAGTACCGCGTCTACCGCTGGAATCCGGATGACGGGCAGAACCCGCGCATCGACACCTATTCGGTCGATACGCACGATTGCGGGCCGATGATTCTCGACGCGCTGATCTGGATCAAGAACAAGATCGATCCGACGCTCACCTTCCGCCGCTCCTGCCGCGAGGGGGTGTGCGGCTCCTGCGCGATGAACATCGACGGCATCAACACGCTCGCCTGCACGCGCGGCATGGACGAGATCAAGAGCGCGACGATCAAGGTCTATCCGCTGCCGCACCAGCCGNNTGCTGCTCGACCTCGTGCCCGAGTTACTGGTGGAACTCGGAGCGCTTCATGGGACCGGCGGCGCTGTTGCAGGCGCGGCGCTGGTTGATCGACTCGCGCGACGAGTCGACCGGCGAACGGCTCGACGATCTGGAAGACCCGTTCCGCCTCTACCGCTGCCACACGATCATGAACTGCGCCAAGGCCTGCCCGAAGCACCTCAATCCCGCGAAGGCGATCGCCGAGGTGAAGGCGATGATGGTCGAGCGGCAGGTGTGAGGCCGCTCGTCCCCGCGAAAGCGGGGACCCGGAGCCAAGAGGAAAGAACTGGATTCCCGCTTACGCGGGAATGAGCGGAGAGCGCCCTTACGCCGGCCTCAGCATCTTCGCCTGCACGTCGAACATCGCGGTGGCAAAGCCGTGGCTGTCGGCGACGAATTCACGCCACACCGACATCGGCGTCGGATGCGGTGCCTCGACCTCGCCGACGACGCTGCCGAAATCGAACTTCAGCTCGGCGTCGAACTTGCGCGCGAGATCGACCATGCGGGCGTTGTTGGCAAGGCACACCATGTGCAGGAGCTTGATGCCGCGATTGCGCGCGGCGAGCAGCGTGCGCTCGAGCAGCGCGCTGCCGATACCGTGGCTCTGCCACGCCTTCTCGATCGAGAACGCGGCCTCCGCCTCGCCGACGAAACTCTTGCCGAGCGGACGCAGCTCGGCGACGCCGCGCAACGCACCGTCGACGAAGAAGCCGTGGATCACGACATCGAGGCCGAGGGACAGTTCGATGTAGTTGGTGATGAACTCATCCGAGACGGCGCCGCCGAACCGGTTGCGGCGGCTTTCGACGTCGAGGCGCAACAGATGATCGCGGTAGGGGCCGGCGCGGTCGATCCACAGTTTGCGGATGACGCCGCCGTCGATCAGTTGGTCTTGCATCAAAAAGGGTCTCCTGACGTTGATCGTCGATGAGGACCCTCCCGGTGGCTTTTTCCTCGAAATAGCCGCGGGAGGCCGAGCAGCCTCCCGACTCGACTAATGTTGCAATGCAACTAGGATTTGACAAGGCCGCGGCATTTATGCGGTGAAGAGCTTGGTAAATAAGGCTTTTGCTAGCGCATGGCTGATATGCTGCAATGCAATAACAGCGCGCTATTCGATACCCAAAAAAAGAAGCAGCCGGCGCGGGGGCGGCCGGCTGCTTCGCGTTGTGAACCGGCGCGGGGGACGCCGATTCGCGGGGGACCTGTGTTACTAGTAGCCGCCGCCGCTGATCAGCGGCGCGCTGTCGTAGCGGAACGTCTGCGGCTGCGGGCGGCCGACCGTGGAACGACCCTGCGCATTGTCATTCTCGAATAGGCCGGAGGGCGCCGACTGGAAGGTGCCCTGGTTCTGCGTCCAGCCGCTGTTCTGCGATCCATTGCGATACAGCCGTCCGTCTTGCGCGAGCGCGACGGTAGCGGTGCCGGCGACGAGCATCGCGGCGACAGCAATCTTGGTCTTGAGCAACATGATCATTCTCCTCGTTAGAGTCTGTACGGTTTCTATTGTCGAAGTCGTGTTCTTGATCAGCGACTCCTTCGTCGAGGACGTCATTGCCCCGGCGGATGAACGGGAGCTATGCGCGCGATCGCACTACCGCCAATCACGAGACCGGGCGCGCGATCACGAATTCGATGACCGTGTTGTGATGCCGGATGGTGAACGATCGTCAGCGATGCGCGCGGAACGCGCGACGGCCGAATCGGAGAAAAGTTTTGCGGTGATCGGGTGCAAAATGAAATGTCGTCGCGCAAGCGTCCCTTGCGTCAACCCGCGGCGGCGTTGCGCGCAGGTCAGATCATCGATCTGCGCATCGCCGGCTTCGCGCCGAAACGAAAGCAGCCGGCGCGAGGCGCCGGCTGTCTCCGCAAGAAGAAGTGCCGTTACTGGGTGATCGGGCCGTAATACAGCAGGTGGTCGCCGGTGCGGTCGATGACCTGCGCGGCGCCATTAGGGGCCGAATGGGTCTTCGCGGCATGCGGCGGCGTGTTGACCGGCGCCGGGCCGTGGGAGCCGTAGGACGCCATATGATCGCCCGTGCGGTCATATTGGAGCTGCTGAGCGAATCCGGCCGTCGCTGACGCGATCACGAGCGTCAGCGCGGCGCATAGGGTTAATTTCGTATGCATTGGGTCTTTTCCTCGACGTAGCGTCGCCCCGCTTGATGTCCTTCGCCGGCTGGCGCCGGCGCGATCGCTTCTCTCGTTGCTTGATTGATGTGACCGCGAACGTTCGCACGTTAATGACTCGCGTACTGGCGACGCGATCACAACGCATTGATAACTGCGGCGCGGGCAGCATGTCTGCCATGCCGATTCATCGCGATCGCGCGCGCAACGCAACGCGCGGTGGAAGAGACGCGCAGCCGAGCCCGCAATTGCAATGCGCCGAAGAGATAGCAGCACTGCGCTCAAGCATTGCTGCGGTTCTGGTGCCGAAAGGCACACGCATCCGATGACGCCGCGTGATCTTGTGACGCGGAACTTTTAGCGCGTCATCCGGGACGCGCGCCTCGACGCCGCGTGACGCGCACCGGCATGTTCCGAAAGCGGCTCGACGCCGCAACGCCTGAAGCCGCGCTCAGGCGTATCGGCATGCGTCGGACATCCGACGCCGACGCCGCGAAGCCTCTGTCTACGTCAGACGCATTTACAGGACGCGACCCGGGCGGCATATCTGATGTGCCGGCCCACATCGTCGCGGCGCGATCCGCGCGTGTTTTCAGAAAAACCCTTCGCCGATGGCTTCGACCGTTACCGAGCGCTACGCCGCCCTTGTGGCGCAGGGCGAGATCGAGCGCGATGACGCGCAGGAAGCGGTCGCCGCAAAGCTCACGCGGCTCGAAGCGCGCCTCGCGCATCACAGGCTTTCGCGCAAGTCGTCGCATCTCGGCTGGCTGTTCGCAAAGCGCGACGAAGGCCCCATCCGGGGCCTCTACATCCACGGCGACGTCGGGCGCGGCAAGACCATGCTGATGGACCTGTTCTTCGCGGCGAGCGCGGTCCAGCGCAAGCGCCGCACGCATTTCCATGAGTTCATGGCCGACGTGCACGAGCGCCTCAACACCGTGCGCCACGAGATGAAGGCCGGACGGATCGCCGACTCCGATCCGATCCGCCACGTCGCCGACGCGCTCGCCGAGGAGGCCTGGCTCATCTGCTTCGATGAATTCCACGTCACCGACATCGCGGACGCGATGATCCTCGGACGCCTGTTCACGCGCCTGTTCGAACAGGGCGTGGTCGTGGTCGCGACCTCGAACGTCGCGCCCGACGACCTCTACAAGGACGGGCTCAATCGCGCGCTGTTTGTGCCCTTCATTGCGCTCCTGCGCGAGCACATGGAGATGGTGCGGCTCGAAGCGCCGAAGGACTTCCGGCTGGAGAAGCTCAGCGGCCAACCGGTCTGGTACGTGCCGGCGGACGAAGACGCCGAAGTCGCGCTCAACATGGCCTGGGAGCGGCTCACCGGCACGCTGTCGGGCGAGCCGCGCGACCTCCACGTCAAGGGCCGCGTCATCCGTGTGCCGGAAGCCGCAAAAGGCATCGCGCGATTTTCCTTCCATCAGCTCTGCGAGCAGCCGCTCGGCGCCGGCGATTATCTCCGCATCGCGCACGAATTCCACACTCTCATCGTGGAAGACATCCCGGTCATGGATTTTCCGCAACGCAACGCGGCAAAGCGCTTCATCGCGCTGATCGACACGCTCTACGACAATGCCGTGAAGCTGATCGCCTCCGCGGAAGCCGAGCCGCCCTTCCTTTATCTCGCGACCGACGGATACGAGGCGAGCGAGTTCAAGCGCACGGCCTCGCGCCTGATCGAGATGCGATCGGAAGAATACCTGTCGCTGCCGCACGGCCACCATATCCGTGGCGCGTCGGGCTCGACCGAGGGCATCGTGGAGACATAAAGCTTAGGGCGCAACCGCGCTCGACCAGACCAGCAGGACCACCGCCAGCGCCATCAACGCGGTCGCGAGCCAGCCGAGAATCTTGACCCAGCGCGGCAGCGAGATCGCGATCCCGCCTTTCTTGCTGGAGACCACCCACATCATGGCCGCCATGATCGGCACGGCGACGACCCCGTTGATCACCGCGGTCCAGAACAGCATCGCGATCGGATCGATCTTGGTCGCGGTGAGCGCGGCGCCGCCCAAGGTCGCCGCGCCGACGATGGCGTAGAAGCCGAGCGCGCGGCTTGCCGGCAGCTCCAGGCTTCCGCGCAGGCCGAACGATTCGGTCACCGCATAGGCGGCAGAACCCGCGAGCACCGGGACCGCGAGCAGGCCGGTCCCGATGATGCCGCAGGCGAACAGGATGAAGGTCAATTCGCCTGCGATCGGCCGCAACGCTTCGGCGGCTTGCGATGCGGTGTCAATCTTGGTGATGCCGTGGGCGTTGAGCGTCGCGGCGGTGGTCACGATGATGAAGAAGGCGACGCTGTTCGACAGCGCCATGCCGACTCAGGTGTCGGCCGCGATGTGGGAAAAGAATTCATCCGGCGCATCCGGCTCCGCGGTCCGCTTGCTGTGGTGGCTCATGCGCGACTCTTCGGCCTCCTGCGAGGCCTGCCAGAAGAACAGATACGGGCTGATCGTGGTGCCGAACACCGCGACGATCGTCAGCAGATAATCGCGATCGAACGACAGCGCCGGGACGAAGGTCGACGCGGCGACCTTGCCCCACGGAACATGGATGCTGAACGCGGCGGCGACGTAGACGAACAACACTAATGTGAGGAATTTCAGGATTCCGGCATAGCGATGGTAGGGAACGAAGACTTCCAACACGAGGCCGACGGCGCCGAACGCCAACGCGAACGCGATCGACGGACCGCCGACCACCAATGTGAGCGCCTCGCCCATCGCGGCGAGATCAGCCGCGATGTTGATCGTGTTGGCCACGACCAGCAGCGCGACCAGCCCATAGAGCACGAAAGGCGGAAACTGCTGCGCGATGTTGCGCGCCAGTCCGCGCCGCGTCTGCCACCCGATGCAGGCGCTGATGATCTGGATCGCCACCATGAACGGCAGCGTCAGCAGCATCGTCCAGGTCAGCGCATAACCGAACTGCGCGCCGGCCTGCGAATAGGTGGCGATGCCGCTCGGATCGTCGTCGGCCGCGCCGGTCACCAGGCCGGGGCCGAGCGCTCGCCAGATCCGTCGCAGGCCCTTCGGCGCTATCTCCCCCCGGCCAAACCGGCCTATCGACGCACCCAACGCTGATAGCCCCGATCCGGTTCAGCGGCCATATCGATCAATTGAACCGTGGCGGCTTTTGGCGGCATAGTCCGCGCCTCCCAGGGAGGGGCCCCATGAAATCCGTTCGTCTCGCCTGCCTGCTCGCGTTCGCGCTCGCGCCATTGAGTGCCGAAGCGCAGAGCTTCAACTGCAGCCGTGCCAGCACCGCCGACGAGGTGCTCATCTGCCAGGACGCCACGCTATCGCGGCTCGACGAGCGCATGGCCGGGATGTACAGCCGGCTGCGCAACCGTCTTGTCGGCCACGGTCGCGAAGGGTTGATGGACGGACAGGCCGAATGGCTGCGGTCGCGCCATGCGTGCGGCCGCGATGCCGGATGCATCGAGGATGCCTATCGGCGGCGCATTCGCGAGCTCAGCGAATTCTGAACTGCGATCGCGGCGCCGCGCGCTTGCGGCTTGAACAGCCCTGCCGAAAGCGTTAATGACGCAGTGCAGCACGGCTATCCTCATCCTGCCGGGTTCAAGGATATTTCCCCCCATGGCGCGCAAGAAGATTGCATTGATCGGCTCCGGCCAGATCGGCGGCACGCTCGCTCACCTGATCGGCCTGAAAGAGCTCGGCGACATCGTGATGTTCGACATCATGGAGGGCATCCCGCAGGGCAAATCGCTCGACATCGCGGAGTCCTCGCCGGTCGAAGGCTTCGATGCCAAGTTCGCCGGCACCAACTCCTATGACGGGCTCGAAGGCGCGGACGTGTGCATCGTCACCGCCGGCGTGCCGCGCAAGGCCGGCATGAGCCGCGACGACCTGCTCGGCATCAATCTGAAGGTGATGGATCAGGTCGGGGCCGGCATCAAGAAATACGCCCCGAACGCCTTCATCATCTGCATCACCAATCCGCTCGACGCCATGGTGTGGGCGCTGCAGAAATGCTGCGGCCTGCCGAAGAACATGGTGGTCGGCATGGCGGGCGTGCTCGACTCGGCACGCTTCCGCTATTTCCTCGCCGACGAGTTCGACGTCTCGGTGGAAGACGTGAGCGCGATGACGCTCGGCGGCCACGGCGACGACATGGTGCCGATGGTGCGCTACTCGACGGTCGCCGGCATCCCGCTGCCCGACCTCGTGAAGATGAAATGGACCACGCAGCCGCGGCTCGAAGCAATCGTCGAGCGCACCCGCAAGGGCGGCGGCGAGATCGTCGGGCTGCTGAAGACCGGCTCGGCTTTCTATGCGCCGGCCTCCTCGGCCATCGCGATGGCGGAGAGCTATCTCAAGGACAAGAAGCGCGTGTTGCCCTGCGCGGCCTATCTCAACGGCCAGTACGGCGTGAAGGACCTCTACGTCGGCGTGCCGGTGGTGATCGGCGCGAAGGGCGTCGAGCGCGTCGTCGAGCTGGAATTCAACGCGGCCGAGCGCGAGATGTTCGATAAGTCGGTGACCGCGGTGCGCGGCCTTGTCGAGGCCTGCACCAAGATCGCGCCGACGCTGGGGACTTGATGCTTTCTTGTAGGGTGGGTTAGGCCGAAGGCCGTAACCCACCGAAGCTAACGTGGTGGGTTACGCTCGCTTCGCTCGCTAACCCACCCTACGAATTCCGGGGGCGTCGATGAACATCCACGAGTACCAGGCGAAAGCGGTCCTGGCGAAATTCGGCGTGCCGGTGCCGCGCGGATTTCCGGCCTTCAGCGTCGATGAGGCGACGAAAGCCGCGAAAGACCTCGGCGGCCCGGTGTGGGTCGTGAAAGCGCAGATCCATGCGGGCGGGCGCGGCAAGGCCGGCGGCGTCAAGGTAGTCAAATCGATCGAGGACGTTGAGAAGGAAGCAAAGCGCATCCTCGGCTCGACGCTGGTGACGCACCAGACCGGGCCGAAAGGAAAGGTCGTCAACCGCCTCTATGTCGAGGACGGCTCGGCGATCGAGAAGGAATTCTATCTCTCGATGCTGGTCGACCGTGAGTCTTCGCGCGTCGCGATCGTCGCCTCCACGGAAGGCGGCATGGACATCGAGAAGGTCGCGCACGACACGCCGGACAAGATCGTCACCATCACGATCGATCCGGTCGCAAACATCTGCCCGCATCACGTGCGGCGCCTGTCGAAGGCGCTCGGTCTCGACGCCGATCTGCAAAAGCAGATGAGCCCGCTGATCACCGACCTCTATCGGGCCTTCACCACGCAGGACATGAGCCTGCTCGAGGTGAACCCGCTCGTCGTCACCAAGGATAAAAAGCTGATCTGCCTCGACGCCAAGGTCGGCTTTGACGACAACGCGCTGTTCCGTCATCCGGATGTCGCGGCGCTGCGCGACGAGACCGAAGAAGACGAGAAGGAGATCGCGGCGTCGAAATACGATCTCAACTACATCGCGCTCGACGGCGAGATCGGCTGCATGGTCAACGGCG